>WQSH01000103.1 GCA_009787995.1 Oscillospiraceae bacterium | reverse complement strand
ATGGAGAAGTACCCAAGAGGCCGAAGGGGCTCCCCTGCTAAGGGAGTAGGCGTGTCAAAAGCGCGCGAGGGTTCAAATCCCTCCTTCTCCGCCATATAGGAACTAATGCGAACCCTTCCCGATGTTTTTTCGTCGGGGAGGCGTTTGTTTTTTCTATTCCGCTGGCGCTGGGATAATACAACTATTGTTTTCAAAACTTTGACACGCGTGCGTGTGGCGCACGAGCGAGGTAAGTTAGACTTGGGACGGTCAGAATTGTATAGGTAACGCAGATTCATCGGCGCAAAATCTGCGTATCGTATGTTGACATGTATGTCAAAATGTGGTAGTATTTCGGCAGCGATTGTAGTTATTTTGCCAAGGTGTTGTTTAAATCTTGCTAAAGGCAGGGCATTTGATGGTATACGAGAACGTAGCGGGACGCATTTATGATATACAAGGCTATGCTGTGCACGACGGGCCGGGCATACGGACGACGGTCTACACCAAGGGATGTCCTTTGCGCTGCCTCTGGTGCCACAGCCCTGAGTCGATGAAGCAGGGGTTTGAATTGTCTTACTTGCCAATAAAGTGCTTGGGCGTGGAGATTTGTGGGAGCGCATGCGCAAACGCTTGCGACCGAGGGGCGATTTCGGCAGATGAGCCCAAACCTGCCCTTGACGGCTCAGGGATGGTTCAGAAAGCGAAAATTGACCGGGCGAAGTGCAATGGGTGCTTAAAGTGTACCGAAGCCTGCATTACCAAGGCTCTTTACGCATCGGGCTGGGATACTACTGTTGACGAGGTGTACGAACGCCTTGACAGGGATAGGAGTTTCTTTAAAAATGGCGGTGGGGTGACTATTTCCGGCGGAGAGCCGATGGAGCAGTTTGATTTTGTCCTAAACTTGGCTAAAAGGCTCAAAGACAGCGGACTGCACATATGTCTTGATACAACGGGATTCGCAGCTACGGATTCGTATGAGGCGATTCTGCCGTGTATAGACCTGTTTTTGTTTGATATCAAGCATATAGACACGCAAAGGCACATGAAACTCACCGGGGTCGGGAATGAACTGGTGTTAAACAATGCTCGGTTCCTTGCCGAAAATGGGGGGGCGCTGCAAATCAGGGTGCCAGTTATCCCCAAGCTTACCGATAAAGAAGATGACTTGCGAAAAACGGCGGAGTTCTGCGCATCGCTCGGAGAGGCGGTGAAGCTGGTGCAGCTCTTGCCATACCATGCGACTGGGCGCATGAAATATGAGCGGCTGGGCTGGAACTACAAGCTTCACAAATTAGAGCCGCCGGATGATGCTTTTATGCACAAGACACTGGAAATGTTCCAAAGCTATGGGCTTAACAGCCAGCTGCATTAAGACTGCACCAACAACTAGTAATTTACGCGCTATAGCGCGAGTAGGAGGAAATTATGATAACAACAACAAAGTTCGACATTCCCGTTTCAGAGCGCATCCAAGGCCTAAAGGCAAAAAGGGAACAAATCAACAAAAACCTGCGCCTAAATGTTGAGCGCAATCGCATTATCACAGAATACTATAGGAATCACGAAAACGAATACCCTGTGCTCAAGCGCGCCGGGTACCTTCATGAGTGGTGTACCACTCGTGTGATTAATATCGACGACGACGATATTTTCCTCGGAGATGCGGGTCCATATTGCCGTTCGGTGCATTTTGACATCGAGCAGACGGCCCATTCTTGGTTTAAAAGCTGTTTTGGAGACACCGACGAGAGGTTCCGCGCCGCTTGGCAAGTTCCAGGCAGCATCTGGGTCACTGATGAAGAGCGCGAGTACATGCTCGAGGCGGCTGATTACTGGGTGGGCAAAGACATTGGAGCCACCGGCCGAGGCCTGATGCCCCCCGAGTGGCATGCACGGTTTCCCGCAGGGATGGATTTGACTATGCTGACGGGCTCGTATCCGGGGCATTTTTGCCCGAATTACGAGAGGGCGGTGACCGTAGGGTTCGGCGGAGTGCGCAAAATGGCCCTCGAAAAGCTGGAAGCAATCAAGAAGAACACGAAGTACGACGATGTCCGAAGTGAATTGTTCTACCATGCGATTGTCAAAACATGCGACGGCATGATTCAAATGAGCAAGCGCTATGCGGAAGGTTGCCGCGAAAAGGCTATGGATACATCGCCTGAGCGCCGGGCAGAGCTGCTGAAAATGGCCGATTCTTGCGATTGGATTATTGAAAATCCTGCCAGGAACCTGTGGGAGGGGCTTCAAACTATCCTCTTCTACCAAAATCTTCTCACAGCGGACGGAACGCACTGGGCTGATTCGCCTGCGCTTATCGATAGCTTCCTCGGCCCGCTTATGGAAAACGACATCAAGACGGGAGCGCTGACGCATGAGGGCGCACAGGAGCTGTTTGACGCATTCCTTCTGCAAATAGGCAATCAAATCATCATGTTCCCGAAACCCAACAATGACATGCTCATCGAAGCGCACAAGAATGGCAAGACATTCTTCGACCTTCAGGGCGGTATGCAAAACTTGGCTGCCGGCTCGCTTATCACAATAGGCGGAATGAAGGCTGATGGGACGGACGGCGACTACAATTTGGCGACAGAGATGATGCTTTTGGCTTACTACCGTCTGCGCGTGGCAGAACCGAGCCTTGCGCTGCGCATCAACAAGTTTACGCCTGAGCGCATCTGGGAGCTTGGCGTCGCCTGCAGCAAGAGGCTGGGCGGCATGCCTCAATTTAACAACGACGATGTAATTATCCCGGCTATGGAAGCTAGGGGCATTCCAATCGAGGATGCCAGAAGGTATGGTGTATTCGGCTGTGTCGAACCTGCTATTGCGGGCAAGGAATGGTCGTTGCCGTCTAACTGCGGCTCCTTTGGCGGAGGCTTTAGCATGCTGGGTCTGCTCAACAACGTAATACATGGCAACGTTGACCCAATGAGCGGCATGCCAGGCCAGAAGCCCTGCAAGAAATTGTATGAATATGAGAGCTTTGATGAGCTGAAGGCCGAATATGAGAATCAGATTAAGCATGCCGTTGACGGCGCTGTTAGGCTCAACCAGTACGCCGCATTTATTTTCGACACGGCATGGCCGATTCTTTCCGCTTCCGTCATGATGGAAGGTTGCGTGGAATCTGGAAAAGATGTGTCTTGGGGCGGCGCTAAGTATAATGGGCATGGTTTCTTCATCAATGCTATTGGAACGATTGCAGACAGCTTGGCAGTTATCAAGAAGCACTGCTTTGACGACAAGACCATTACGCTGCGCGAACTGCATGACGCCCTTATGGCCAACTGGGAGGGGCACGAGATGCTCCGGCAGAAGATTATTAACGATACTCCGTTCTACGGCAATGATATTGATGAGACCGATGATATTGTGAAGTGGTTTACAAATTTCTATGCCGACTACTTCAGTGCACAGCCTGCACCGTATAATGGCACTCTCAATCCTGGTGCGCTGGACCTTTTCTGGGTCGGTGGTGGTAAGCGCGTGTGGGCGACACCCGACGGCAGGAAGACCGGAGACCCGCTGTCCCACTCGAGCGACCCGAACCAGAGCGCCGTAAAGAATGGCCCGTTGGCTTACGTGAAGAGCGTCGCAAAGATGCCTTGGTATAAGATGAGGTTCGGCGGGGCCATAAATTTGCGCCTTGATGCGAATTCCGTGCGTAGCGAGGATTCCGCTTCTAAGGTCAGGGAGCTCATTGAAACCTACTTTGATTTGGGTGGAATCCAGTTCCACTTCACGGTAGCGGACACCGAGATTATGCGTGCGGCACAGAAAAACCCGCAGGATTATCAGGATTTGGTTGTGCGCATCGCAGGGTTTTCCGCATATTTCACGCATTTGCCGAACGATGTTCAGGACAACTATATCGAAAGGTATGAAATCGGGGTATAATTAAAACGCCAGCAAAGCAGTCCCGCAGTCATTGTGATTGCGGGATTGCCTGACTTGGTGCATGAATTGGTTTCATAGGCGGTGTTTTTATCAGCAAAATGACAAAAGCTACAATTAGTCATGTGCATAAACTAGTACTTCGCATTGTATTACTAGCTGCGGCGATTTTCTTGCATTTTGCAGACACTGAGGTGCTGGATTTTACAAATATCTTTCAGCAAAGGGCGTCTGGGTTGCTCCTCTGGGGTGTTTGGGCTCTGTTTTTCATTGAGATGCTATTTCGCCTAATCCCAAACAAGCGGATAACCATAGGCGCTAGGAAGCATTACAAATGCTCATACAAAGCTGCGCCAACATCGCGGCCAAGAGGGGATTCGCCCTCGGGGAGGTTGCATGGGGGGGTGGCTGCAAGCGGGTTGGGCTGGTTTATAATAACAGCCGCAGTCATTTTTGCGCTCCATCAATGTGGTGCTTTGACTGCAGCCGCTCTTTTTGTTATAATGCTTGCCCTGGCAGTGGTTGACTTGGTTTTTGTTTTGTTTTTCTGCCCTTTTCAGGTTTTGTTTATGCGCAACCGCTGCTGTGCGGACTGCCGCATTTTTAATTGGGACTACTTCATGATGTGCGCACCGCTTGCCCTTGCCCCGAGCTTTTATTCTGTGAGCTTGGTGGCTATGTCATTGGCTGTTCTAATTAGGTGGGAGGTCGCTGTTAGCATGAACCCACACTATTTCATGAAGGAAAATAACGTAAACCTAAATTGCGAGGAGTGCAAAGACAAGTTATGCAGGCTGCGAATAGGCAAAAATCGCAAGAGCTGACGTTACTGCTTTTCGTGCCAGCTATCAGCCCGGTATTGAGAAGCCTGCACACTCCTCTGCGTTCGGAGTTCCGTGACAGTGGCCGGAATTCCCTCTCTACGATGAGCGTACAGGCTTCTCAATGCCTATTACTGTGTTTTGTTGGGAAAGGACACCGAGTGCTGACAAAACCCACTCGCCCCCAGGCCGAGCTTAGAAGCCAATTCCAAGGCTGGTCATCAGCTTTTCCAAAGAGGGCATGTCGGGCAGCATCAGGACGCTTGTTTTAGCAGTTTTTCCCTCGATTTCCAGTTCGTTTTGGATAAGCAGGAGTGTATCGCTCATTTTGGAAAAATAAATCGACGGCACGCTCATAATTGAGCCGAGCATGTCGAGAGCAGCCTCCGGAGGGGATATGTCTATGGGGAGGCCGGTCATGTCGGCAATTGCTGTTACGAACGAGGCCGACATGATGTTTGATACCTCGTTTATTACAGAATAGCCCATTTCGTCGATTTCTTCATGGCTTTTGATGTCCGAGAACATGAGCATATTTACCAAATCACAGACAACCTCTATAGGCAGAATGAACATCATCATTCCATTTATGTCTCCGGTCAGCATGAGGAGCGTCCCGACCATAATAGTCTCCGGGCCGCCGAGTGCCTCAGTGGCTTCGCTGAAACCGTGGATGCCAATGTCCGGAATTGATATGTTCACCGGCACTCCAAGCATTCTCGATAATGATGAGGCCGCATTGCCGGAGCCAATGTTGGCGATTTCTCTCAGAACGTCAATGTGAATATCGCCAATTTCGCTAAATGAATTTAAACTCATAACAATCCTCCAAAAAAATATTTTCGGCTCATGTAAAGTGCTTCAGATATCTCGCTTTCGAGCACACCACAATACATTCTACCACACGCCGCATTCACTTTCAAGCAAAAACTATCGCAAAACTGTAGCATTGTTTGTTGCATAAACGAGAATTTTCCACTATACTATAGATGAGGACGTTCCATAGGGAGTGAGCACTGAGAATTGAGCATTGAAAATGGAGGATTTGGGCGATTTAGCCAGAAGGGTGTTCGGGAGCTGCTTGAGAGACATGGGTTTAGGTTTTCCAAGTCTATGGGGCAGAATTTTCTGGTTGATGCGAACATTCCGGAGAAAATCGTCAGACTCTCCGGTATCGATGCTTCGTGCGGCGTTTTAGAGATTGGCCCTGGAATTGGGTCGTTGACAATGCCCCTGAGCAGGTCAGCCGGAAAAGTGACTGCCGTAGAGCTAGATGGGCGGTTATTGCCCATGCTGCATGAAGTGCTTGTCGGGTGTGAGAATGTCGGTGTTGTGCAGGGCGATATCCTAAAGCTCGATATTGCAGAGCTTGTTAGCGGTAGGATGCCCGGACTTCGGCATTGCGTCTGCGCCAACCTCCCTTACAACATCACGTCCCCAGCGTTGACGGCGCTTGTTGAAGCCGGTGTGTTTGAGTCTCTGACTGTGATGGTGCAGCGGGAGGTTGCCTGGCGCATGTGCGCTAAGCCAGATAGCCCGGAGTATAGCGCCTTTACCGTGTTTATTGCCTACCATACCGAGCCTGAAATATTGTTTGATGTGTCCCCTGAGTGCTTCATGCCCCGTCCGGCTGTGTATTCTTCGGTAGTGATGCTAAAAGCTCGTGCGTGCCGGCTGTTGCCGCCTGAGGAGGAGGCAAGTTTTTTTAGGGTTGTGAGGGCGGCTTTTGGTCAGAGGCGAAAAACTCTGGTTAATGCCCTTCATGCGGTATTTGGCAATTCAATGACCAAGGAAGACATACTGAAGATAGTCGTAGGGTGCGGGTTTGATTCGCGCATTCGCGGTGAGACCTTGGGCGTAGAGGATTTTATTAAGCTGTCATCGCATTTTTTCTAGGTTTTCTAGGCATTTTATAACTATTAAGGGGTGGTATTATTTTGGAATCAAGCACAATTGCGCTTATCATCATTGGGGTAATGGTGGTTCTGTACATTTCGGAGCTTTTGCCGATAGCGACGACGTCTATTTTGGCGTGTCTTGCTCTTGCTGTTTTTGGTGTTATTCCGTTCAGCGCCGCATTGGGAGGTTTTGGAAGAGACGTGGTGTTTCTTATCGTTGGTATGGTTATTGTTGGCGATGCGCTTTTTGAAACAGGGGTTGCCGAGCTTGTCGGGAGGAAAATCATCTCCCTAGTGGGGACGAATGAAAGAAAGTATATTGGCGTGCTCAGCCTTGTAATAATTCCGATATCTGCCTTTTTGAGCAATACAGCTACTGTCGCCACGACACTTCCAATTGCGGAGAAGTCCATTGCCCACTCAGGCGGGATGCTGAAGAAAAAGGATATATATATGATAATCGGCTTGATTGCCGTCGTCGCGGGCGGACTGACTTCAGTGGGTTCCACGCCTCAAATATTGGCGAACAACCATATGATTGAGGCTGGCATAACTCCGATTGGCTTTTTTGAGCTGGCACTGATTGGCGGACCTGTGGTCATATTGCTGCTGGTGTATATTATGACTTTTGGGCATGGTCTTAAGAAGAGGGTCTTTAACTTCCCCGAGGTTGACGACCCCAGCCATGAAATGCATGACGAGAGCGATAGTGAGCCAGCGCCGAAGACGCGCGTCGAGATTGTCAGGATGCTTATCACTGTTGCAGTCCTGGTATTTTGCGTAGTTGGCTTTATAACCGAATTATGGTCTTTAGGCACAGTGGCAATGGTTGGCGCTGTAATCTGCATTGTCACGGGCTGTATTTCGCAGCAGACTGTTTTTAAGAAAATGAACTGGACTACTGTCATCATAATGGGGTGTTCCTTCGGCATTGCGGCCGGGCTTGAGTATAGCGGCGCCGGGGTAATGATTGCGCATGGGATGATAGATTTTTTGGGGGATAGTATGTCGCCCTGGCTTCTCTGTGCGGTGCTGGCTTTGGTTGCAGTCATTTTTACCAACTTCATGTCCAGTACGTCTACTGCCGCACTGCTGATTCCAATTGCTGCGATTGTTGCGACTGAACTTGGATATGATGTCAGGTCTGTGCTTATCGCTGTCGCCGTCGCTGCAAACATTGGTTATGCGACGCCGATTTCCACGCCGCCTATCACTATGACGCTTGTCGCTGGGTATAGGTTCA
>WQSH01000102.1 GCA_009787995.1 Oscillospiraceae bacterium | reverse complement strand
CCGCCCCTTCGCTTCATTGACTTGACGTTGAACTACGCACTCACAACAAGTGAGTTGAGCGTCTCCAGAAAAGCATCGGCGTTCACGCCGTGAACCGAACACGCCTCATCCAAAGTCTCCCCGCTTGCCATCGCACAACCGAGACAATGCATCCCAATCGATTTGAATAGCTCGGCAGTCTCCGGCGCTTGATCAAGGATATCAGCAATGATCATGTCTTTTGTAATCTGTGTTGTCATAGCTTAAACCTCCGTTTAAATGATTACTCCCTAGTCTTTGCGAAACAATCACTGCAGTAAACCGGCCTGTCTGTCTTAGGCTCAAACGGAATCTTCGCCTCGTTGCCACAGTCTGCACATACTGCTGTGAAATATTCCCTCGGGCCGCGGGCGGCAGCCTTTCTGTTGTCGCGGCACGCTTTACAGCGCTGCGGCTCGTTTTGGAAGCCGCGCTCTGCATAAAATTCCTGCTCACCGCTTGTGAACACGAACTCCGCTCCACATTCCTTACATACTAGCGTTTTGTCCTCGTACATTTTGAAACCTCTCTTTTTGACTAAAAATCTTGCCCCTTGGGGCCTTTGTATTTGCGTTCAGCTTTCACTGATTGTCGCCAATTGGTTGTGTGACGCTTGCCATAAGCTGCCTCAAGTCAGACGTGCCCAAGAATCTGCGCCAGCTTCTTTCTGATTCTTTGTACAGCGTTGTCTACCGATTTGATTGACTTCCCTAATCGTAAAGCCATGTCTTTATATGACATGCCATCTAAAAATAGCTCCAACACATCGGACTCAAATCGGGATAATGCGCCGTAGAGAAGTTTCTCCACTTCGCCGACGCTCTCACGCGCTATAACAAAGTCTTCAGGATCACGCAAAAAATGCGCATTATGGGCATTATTTTCGTCAAGTTGCTGAGATTCCAATGAGATATAGCTGTTGAGAGGGGTATGCTTGTAACCTGATGCCAATCTGATTGCGCTGTAAATTCGCCTCCTGACGCAAAACTCCGCATAAGTCGAAAATTTCACGCCCCTTGCGGGGTCGAAAGTCCTAACCGCTGACAAGAGCCCTAGCATCCCTTCCTGAATCAAGTCCTCGCTGTCCCCGCCGGCCAAAAAATACGGCCTCGAGCAAGCTCTTACGAGCTGGACATATTCAGCTACAAGAATTTCTTCCGCCTCAGGGTCTCCTTTGGCAGCTCTCTGAGCCAGTTCTAAGCTCGCATGGTCATCAATGCCGCTCATAACACCTGCCTGTAGAAAACTTTTTCACCCACACCATTACGATGGTTCACAAGTAATTTGTAGTAAAACGCAACAAAATCATTAATCACCCCACCAAGTATATTTATTGCAGTAAATAAAGTCAAGCTTTTTATTGTAAAAAACAACGATATTTATTCATTATTTGACTAATTCGTTATGGATTTCATCAAATCCGTGAAATGCTTCGCTATTCTTGCCGCTTGGCGCTCAGTCTTTGCCTCGACAAGAACGCGTATAATCGGCTCAGTTCCTGATGGGCGGATAAACACTCGCCCATGGCCTGCCAGCGTCTTCTCATACTTCTCCAGTTCGCTGTGCAGCCGGGGGTGCTGCATTATTGCGTCCCTTTGCCTTGCACCCCCGGTTAGTTTAAAGCTTGGCATGACCTGTGGGAACCGCGGGATGTCTTTTACCAGCTCCGACGCTTTTTTCCCCGACCTGCTCAGGGCATTGATAAATTTGACCGCTGTCAGCTGCCCGTCTCCGGTCGTCGCATCGTCGGAGAAAATCAAATGCCCAGACGATTCCCCGCCAAGGTTGCAGCCCAGCTCCATCATTTTTTCTAGCACATTCCTATCGCCCACATTGGCACGATGGAAGCTTAGCCTGTTTTTTTGTGCAAAGACATCCATTCCGGCATTCGAAACGACTGTCCCAACGAAACCGTTGCCCTTTAGCTGGCCAGACTCGTGCATATCCCGGCTGAAAACAGCGAGCATCATATCTCCGTCAATCGTATTGCCCAGCTCGTCCACTATGAGGCATCTGTCTGCATCACCGTCGAACGCTATCCCCAAACTGAACCTCCCCGTTTTCATCATATCCCTGAGGTAATCCAAATGCATAGAGCCGCAGTTTTCATTGATATTCACACCGTTCGGCTCGTCGAAATTCATCTCGAACTCAGCATCGAGCTGGCGAAATAACAACCTTGCCGTTTCAGTTGCAGCTCCATTTGCGCAGTCGATGGCAATCCTTCCGCCAAACCTGCTCCCAGTCGATGCGCCTGCGACGTATTTTACATATTCATTCGCCCAAAAGCCTTGGTCGCGGTCGATGCGCCCGACGCCGCTTCCTGTTTTTTTGGCGATTTTTTTGCCGTCATCTATGAGTTCTTCAACCTTTTCTTCTAAAGCATCGCTAAGCTTGAAGCCGTTTCCGCCAAACAATTTTATTCCATTGTGCTCAAATGAGTTGTGCGATGCAGAAATAACAACGCCCATATCGGCATTTGTTTTCACAGTCAGATAGGCCGCAGCGGGAGTCGGCAGCACTCCTAGCAAGGTCACGTCTGCCCCAACGGCGCAAAGCCCGGCGGAAATCGCCGCCTCAAGCATGTCACAAGATATCCGGGTATCCCGCGCAATCATGACCCGAGGCCGCTGCCCGCCGCCCTTGGCAAGCACCGTGGCTGCAGCACACCCGATCTTAAACGCCAGCTGCGCATCAAGCTCTTCGCCCGCAACGCCGCGAATCCCATCGGTACCAAAATATTTCCCCATTGATAAATCATCTCCTAAGAAAAAGTAAAAAAATCAAACCGCTAAGCTCCGGCAATCGGGCAATTACCACCCAAATGTCAATTGCCAATTGCCAACTGCTCATGCCCCGGATACAACATCCCCACGTGCTCGTACGCCCTGCGCGTCACGCAGCGCCCGCGAGGCGTGCGCGTCAGGAACCCCTGCTGCATTAGGAACGGTTCGTACACGTCCTCTATCGTCACCGGCTCTTCATTTATGGTGGCAGCTATCGTTTCCAGCCCCACGGGCCCGCCGCCATAGTTCGCGATTATGCTCTCAAGCAGCCTCCTGTCAACTGCGTCAAGCCCTGTCGCATCTATCTCAAGCCTCGTGAGCGCATCATCTGCCGCCTTGTGAGTTATGACGCCGTCGCCTATAACCTCTGCAAAATCCCTCACCCGCCTAAGCAGCCTATTCGCTATCCTCGGGGTGCCCCTGCTGCGCGAAGCTATCTCGTGCGCGCCTTCCGGTTCGATGGGTATATCGAGTATCCGAGCCGAGCGCTCCACTATTGTTTGCAGCTCCTCCGGCGTGTACATGTCGAGCTTTAGGTCTATGCCAAACCTGTCGCGCAGAGGTGAGCTGAGCTGCCCCGAGCGCGTCGTTGCCCCAACGAGCGTAAAACTTTTTAGCTCAAGGCATATAGATGCCGCAGTCGGCCCTTGCCCTATTATTATGTCTATTTGCCTATCTTCCATCGCAGGATAGAGGATTTCCTCGACAGCCCTGTTTATCCTGTGTATTTCATCGATGAAAAGCACATCGTTTTCGTTTAGGTTTGTTAAAAGTGCAGCCAAGTCTTTGGGCTTCTCTATTGCCGGGCCCGAGGTCTTGCGCAGTGCCGTGCCCATCTCGTTTGCTATTATCGCCGCAAGCGTGGTTTTCCCCAGCCCGGGCGGGCCGTGCAGCAGCACGTGATCCAGCGGCTCTTTGCGGCGGCGCGCCCCCTCTAGGAATATCGCCAAATTGCTTTTAGCTTTTTCTTGCCCGATATATTCCGTCAACGTTTGCGGGCGCAGGCGTCCTTCGGCAGCATCTTCGCTTGAAAATGCCGCCGACAGCAAAACCGCATCGCTGTCGCTTTCTGTCTCGTCTAATGCTTCATCGCTGTAGTCAATGCTCATGGCACCACCCTATTTAACCGAGTGCTTTAGCACTTCTCTTATTATCTCTTCTACCGTCAGGACAGCTATGTCTATGTTGCGCATCGCTGCCGATATCTCACCTTGGCTGTAACCTAAAACGGCCAGTGCGGCGGCTGCGTCGCGCTGTTTTGCGCCTGGCATTCCGGCATCGCCGCTCGGCGGCACATATCCCCCGGACTTCAGCGCTGCAGTTTCCTTGCTCACCTTGTCCTTTAGCTCCAGCATGATTCTTTGAGCCAGTTTCTTCCCAACGCCAGGCGCAACTGTCAGAGCGCTTTCGTCGCCGCCGATTATGGCAAGCGCCAGATTCTCCGGCGTAGACGACGAAAGTATCGACAGCGCAGCCTTTGGCCCTACGCCCGAGACTCCCAACAGCTGCTCAAAGCACCGCTTTTCGCTGAGGTCATAAAAACCAAAGATGTCGAACGCATCCTCTTTGACATTGCAGTATGTGTAAAGCCGCGCTTTCTTTCCCACTTCCAAATGTGAGAGCGTATTCATAGTCGTCATGCAGGCATACCCCGCCCCATTTATGTCGATAACGGCAAGATTCTGCCCAATAATAGAAACATTTCCTTCAAGGTAATAAAACATAAAACTCCCCTACAGTCTTTTTCCCTAAATAGTAGGGCGCACAGTCGGCCCATTTATATTCATGAGCGAATTTGCAGTGCGGGAATGACATATGGCTATGGCGAGCGCATCCGCAGCGTCGTCGGGCTTTGGAGCGACGTCCATCGACAGAAGCCTGCGCACCATGTCCATAACCTGCACTTTTGTTGCTTGCCCATACCCTGCGACTGCCTTTTTCACTTGCAGCGGCGTGTACTCATACATCGGGATCCCATGCTCCTCGCCTGCTAGTATGATCGCTGCGCGGCCGTGCGCAACGGCTATTCCGGTCTTTAGGTTTGTATTGAAAAAAAGCTCTTCAACCGCTATAGCATCAGGCTTGAAGGTCGCTATGAGCTCCGAGACATCGGCTTTTATTTGTGTCAGCCTTAGGGCCAGGCGCATGCCCGCCGGGGTTGTTATGACTCCGTAGCGTTGAGGTTTTTGAGCGCCCCCAACTTCGCGGATTACCCCGAAGCCGACAGTCGCAACGCCTGGGTCTATTCCAAGAATTGTCAATGCCCCTCTACTCCTCTTTTCATTTCTCGAATGTAAAGTTACACTTCACTTAGGTAGCTGATGCCGGGCGGTTTGCAGGGATGGTGACTAGTAACGAATGATAATGATTATATATCATACATTTTCAATTTACAATTCCATTTTTAGCAAAAATGCTGTACAATGGAAGTCAAGGTGACGATACCAATTAGGAGGCTGATTTTCATGAGGAATAAATTTGACCGCCAGCTTGAAGTACTCCACGGAATGCTGACTGAGATGGGCGCAATGATAGAGAAAGCCATCGGGCTTGCGATCCATGCGATCGTCCAGCAGGATGAGGAAATGGCAAAGCAGGCTATTGCCTTTGACGATGAAATCGACCAAATGGAAAAGGACATCGAAGCCCTGTGCCTTAAACTGCTGCTGCAGCAACAGCCTGTAGCAAAAGACCTGCGGGTTATTTCTGCCGCCTTAAAAATGATTACCGACATGGAGCGCATCGGCGACCAAGCCGCCGACATTTCTGAGATAGCGCTCTACCTGATCGGCGAGACATACGTCAAAAAGCTCGTGCATATCCCAATGATGGCAGAAGCAACGTCCAAGATGGTCAAGGAAAGCATAGAGGCATATGTAAAGATGGACTTGAAGCTTGCGCAGCAGGTAATTGATTACGACGATGTCGTTGACGACCTTTTCGACAATGTCCGGAATGACCTCGTAGAGCTAATTCAGCAAGACGCTGCCAATGCGCCGCAGTCGATTGACCTGGTCATGATTGCAAAATATTTCGAACGCATTGGCGACCACGCCACAAACATAGCTGAGTGGGTCGTATTTTGCATAACCGGCAAGCATGTCGGCGAGTAGCATAAAATTGGCGGTCAGCCGACCGCCAATTCTTATCCTTACTTTGCGTACTCTATCGCCTTTGTCTCCCTGAGCAAGTTTACTTTGATTTGACCTGGGTATTCCAGCTCGGCCTCGATTTTCTTGGCTATTTCTCGCGCCAAGAGAACCATTTCGTCTTCTGTGACCTCATCCGGCTTGACCATTATGCGGATTTCCCGGCCGGCTTGTATGGCATATGAGCTATCGACGCCTTTAAACGAGCAGGTAAGCTCTTCCAGCTTCTCCAGGCGCTTTACGTAGCTTTCTATGTTCTCACGCCTTGCGCCCGGCCTTGCCGCCGATATCGAGTCCGAGGCTTGCACTAGGCATGCGATAATCGTTCTGGCCTCAACGTCCCCATGGTGCGCATGTATGGCGTGCAGGACTTCCTCATTTTCCTTGTATTTCCTTGCTAGGTCAACGCCTATGTTTACATGGCTTCCCTCTACCTCATGGTCAACGGCTTTCCCAAGGTCGTGCAGCAGTCCGGCGCGTTTTGCAAGCATCACGTCTGCACCCAGCTCTGCGGCCAAGAGGCCTGCTATGTGCGCAACCTCTATCGAGTGGTTCAGGACGTTCTGACCATAGCTCGTGCGGTACCGCATTCTGCCCAGCAGCTTCACTACTTCCTGATGCAACCCATGAACGCCTGTTTCGAATGTCGCCCTATCTCCCTCGGATTTTATCGTGGCATCTACTTCCTTCTTAGCTTTTTCCACCATTTCCTCAATTCTAGCGGGGTGGATACGCCCATCCAGAATGAGCTTTTCCAAGGAAAGCCGCGCGATCTCGCGGCGCACGGGGTCAAAGCTCGAAAGGGTTATGGCTTCGGGGGTGTCATCTATGATTAGGTCTACCCCGGTCAGCGTTTCGATTGCTCGGATGTTTCGGCCTTCTCGGCCAATGATGCGCCCTTTCATTTCGTCATTGGGCAGGGGAACCACAGAGACGGTCGCCTCGGCGACATGATCTGCTGCGCATCGTTGGATTGCGAGCGATATGTGCTCTTTCGCCTTTTGTTCGGCTTCTTCCTTGAGCCGCGCTTCGATTTCTTTTATTTTCATTGCGGCTTCGTGGGTGACTTCCGATTCAAGGTTTTTTATTAGGTAGCTTTTCGCTTCCTCAACTGTGTATCCGGAGATTCTCTCAAGGATATCATATTGGCTGCGCTTCAGTGCCGCTACATCTTCGTGTGCGGCTTCGAGGTCAGCCGTTTTTTTAGCGAGGGTGTCCGATTTCTTTTCGATGAGGTCGGTCTTTTTGTCGAGCATTTCTTCCTTTTGCTGGAGCCTTCGCTCCTGCTTTTGGATTTCGGCCCGGCGCTCTTTTACCTCACGTTCGTGCTCGCTCCGATTTTTGTGTATTTCTTCCTTCGCTTCAAGCAGTGCTTCGCGTTTTTTGTTTTCAGCAGCTTTTATGGAATCGTTTATGATTCTCTTGGCTTTCTCCTCAGCACTTTGTATCTCGCGCTCCGACACTTTCTTTCTGTATAAATATCCAAGCACAAGGCACACAACTGCGACGATAACCAAAGCAACCACGAACACTATGATATTGACAAGCCTTGTTTCAAACATTGTAGGTACACGCACCTCCATTCCTTTGCGTTTCCAAGTTGGGTGTCATCGCCCTAAGCGATGCCCCATTATGATGAAAGCTTCGTGCGCCTGAGTGCCAGAATTAATGCGCCGCTTCGGCGTTCCGGCTGCGAAATTTCGCAATTTTTGGCCGCACTAGCTCGAAAATCGTGAAATCAGCCTCAAAAGTTCTGAGGCTACCCCTAATATTTCACCACTATCATCCGTAGTATTCTATAGCCCAAGCAACCGCCTGTCAAGGAAAATTACTGCTTGCCATACACATTTCGCAATCGGATGTAATTTTTCTTGACTTTGCCATCCGCATAATCTATATTATTGTCTTGTGGAGAGGTGTCCGAGCGGCCGAAGGTGCAGCATTGGAAATGCTGTGTACGTCACAAGCGTACCGGGGGTTCAAATCCCCCCCTCTCCG
>WQSH01000101.1 GCA_009787995.1 Oscillospiraceae bacterium | reverse complement strand
ATGGCTTTCCTCAGCGAAAAAATGCTCCCGTACTTCCCGCTTGGAGTATACCGCGCACCGGAAGGAGGCGAGTAAACTAAATGGATACTTGCAAAATGTTTTTCGCCGGCTCCGGCGGCCAGGGCATGCTGCTGATAGGGCAGATGGTTGGCTCGGCTGCTATGCTCGAAAACAAAGAAGCGACATTCTTCCCATCGTATGGCCCGGAAATGCGCGGCGGGACGGCAAACTGCACCGTGATCGTTTCGGATAAGCCCATAGGCAGCCCGCTTGTAGTCGAGTCTGACTGCGTTGTCGCAATGACCCTGCCTTCGATGCATAAGTTTGAGCCGACTCTGAAGCCCGGCGGATTGATGCTCATAAACAAGAGTTTGGTGCGCCACGCACCAAAGCGCAGCGACATAACTCTGCTCGAAATTCCGGCTACTGAGCTGGCAAACACATTGGGCAACTCACGTGTGGCAAACATTATCATGCTCGGCGCATTTATCAGAGCGACAAACGTGGTTTCGTCTGAAAATATAGAAAAAATGATTCACTCAGTATTCAGCGGCAAAAATGCCCATCTGCTGGACTTGGAGCTTGAAGCGTTTCACCATTGGAGATAGTTATGAATTACAAATTCGACATTCAGCTCACGGCTGCGCCCAAACCCAAGCCGGATTCAAGCAGCTTGAAGTTCGGCACGGAGTTTACCGACCACATGTTTATAATGGAATATGAAACCGGAAAGGGGTGGCATGACGGTCGCATAGTCCCATACGGCCCGATATCTCTCGACCCCGCCGCCGCCGTGCTCCACTATGGCCAGGAGATGTTTGAGGGGATGAAAGCCTATAAAACACCCAGCGGGCGCATCCAGCTCTTCCGCCCATATATGAATGCCGAGCGGGCGCGGGCTTCCAACGAACGTATGTGTATGCCGGATATCGACCCTGAACTGTTTGTCGGAGCAATAAAGGCGCTTGTAGACATTGAGCGCGGCTGGATTCCCGAAAAGCCCGGCACGAGCCTGTATATACGCCCATTCATTTTTGCGGACGACGCTTTTTTGGGCGTCCATGCCGCCAACCACTACCTTTTCGTTATAATTTGCTCGCCCGTCGGCTCATATTACGACATCCCCGGCGGCGGGCTGGCGCCGACTAGTATTTATGTCGAGGATGAGTATGTCCGGGCCAGCTTGGGCGGAGTGGGCTTTGCAAAGGTTGGGGGCAATTATGCCGCTGCGCTCAAGGCCCAGGCGAATGCCGCCGCTTTTGGCTGTGCGCAGGTGCTGTGGCTGGACGCCGTCGAGCACAGCTTCGTGGAAGAAATAGGGACTTCCAACGCATTTTTTGTGATTGGCGACGAGGTGATAACTGCGCCATTGCTTGGTACCATCCTGCCGGGAGTCACGCGTGCGTCCGTAATTGAGCTGCTAAAAAAATGGGGCGTCAAAATCTCAGAGCGCAGGCTGCGGATAAGCGAAGTGGTGAAAGCCTCAGAGCAGGGGACCCTCAAAGAAATATTCGCTTCCGGCACGGCGGCCCTAATTTCGCCTGTGGGAAAGCTCCAATTCAAAGACAAAAGCCTCGCCGTCGGCGGCGGAGTGGTCGGAAAGCTTGCACAGAGGCTATACGACACGCTTTACGGCATCCAAATGGGCACCGCCGACGACGAAATGGGATGGACTGTAAGTATATAAGAGCCTGTTTAGGGCGTGTTCGAAAGATAGGACATTTGCATATGATTCAAGTAGATATTATTTCTGGATTTCTAGGTGCGGGGAAAACAACCTTTGCAAACATGCTGCTCAAGCACTATATGCGCAGCGGCGCCCGCCCCGTCTTTATCGTCAATGAATTCGGGCAGACAGGGCTTGACGCCGAAATCATAAAGGCGGAAGGCTTCGAGGCGGTCGAGCTCGAAGGCGGATGCATCTGTTGCACGCTGAAAGGGCAAGTATCTGTCGCCATGCTCAGCGTCGTTGAGGCTTTCTCCCCCACCCATATTGTTTTTGAGCCGTCTGGCATCTTCATTTTTGACGACTTTTTTGACGTGCTGAAGGAAGAGGGCGTCCGCGGGAAATGCGAGCTTGGCAACGCCCTGACTATCGTTGACGGCGTCAATTTCTCCTATACAAAAGCTATGTATGGGAGTTTTCTGTATAATCAAATCAAAAATGCGGCGGTGCTCATTTTAAGCAAGCTGGAAAAAACGCAGCATGACCCCGATGAGCTAATCGCCGACCTTAGGAACATAAACCCAGATTCGTTCATCATGGCAAAGAAATGGCAGGAGCTGCGCGATGAAGATTTTGAGCTTCTGCTCAGTGAGCGCAAGGGGATGTATTTCGACCACCCGGAGCATCTGCACAGCCATTTCCAGACAGTCACTCTCAAACCTCGCAACCCATTTTCCCAAGAGCGAGTCAACAAGCTTGCAGACCTTTGCGTGTCCGGGGCTTTTGGCGACGTTTTCAGGGCGAAGGGCATTCTGACCGTCGATTCCCGC
The DNA here is from genome assembly GCA_009787995.1 of Oscillospiraceae bacterium. Lineage (GTDB taxonomy): Bacteria > Bacillota > Clostridia > Oscillospirales > Oscillospiraceae > WRMH01. Next base: position 5,467 of record WQSH01000101.1, on the reverse strand, counting down.
GCCACATTGCTAAATATTGCAAGGGGCGACGTGACCATAGAAACTTTCAAAGGCTATTCAGAGGAAACGCTGACTTTAATCGGCAATAAAATAAACAAAAAGGCGGTCAAAGCTTTCCTGCTTGAATAGGGTGATGGCGCAAACTCAAACATGCACAAGGCTTTCATCAAACGAGATTGGGGATGTTATGAAAAAAATTATGAACCTCACTACCAGCAGGTTCGATACCGGGAGATACTCTGACAACGCAGACCTAAAATCGTTCTACAAGGAATTTGGCTTTGACGGCCTGGAAGTCACCCTCTATGACGACGACAAGGAAAAAATTGTGCTCGCCGATGATATTATCGGTTTGCACATGCGCTATTTTAGCTCATGGATGGACTTGTGGATGGGCGACGAGCAGAGGCTTCTTGATGAATTCGGTAATTTTGACGCAGTTAGGCAGACCTTTGGCGGCACGTCCGGCAAAGCTCTGACGCAGGCATTTCTAGAAAATTTAAACGCACTGCCGCCTAGTGCTTCTCCGGAATACCTAGTGTTCCACATTTCTGAATGCTTGCTCGCCGAATCCATATACAGGCGCTTTCACTATAGCTCCGAGGCTGTGATTGATGCTGCGATTAAGCTTGTGGACAGCTTCAGCGAAGCTGTCTGCGGCGTGTTGCTATTCGAAAACTTATGGTACTCCGGCCTGGACATGCTTGAGCCAAGGCTGACGTACAGGCTGCTAGAAGGCGTTAAATACCGCAATGTCGGCATTATGCTCGACATCGGGCACTTGCTGCATACCAATATGCAGCTGCGCACGATTGACGAGGGCGTAGAATACATTCATAAGATACTCGACCAATACAGCGATTTGTCGTTCATCAAAGGAATTCACCTGCACCAGTCGTTAAGCGGCGAGTATGCCGGAAATTTAATGCGCACATGGCTCCCCTCCGAAAGCAGCTATGCCGACCGTACCTCTCAGGTGCTTTCGCATATTTTCAAGATTGACGCCCACCAGCCCTTTGCCTCAGGGCGCATAAACGAACTTATAGAGCGGGTACGGCCGGATTACCTGGTAATCGAACAGATAAGCTCCGACCGCTCAGAACATGCCCGAAACCTAAGCGAGCAGCTGAGGTTCCTTGAGAAATAGCTCATCATTGACAAATTAATCCCTTTTATGTACGCTTTCAAATACGTGATTTGCAGGCGCAATGTCGCAGATGTTTACGAGCGCTTGGGGGACACAGGTGCGGTATTTGACGTTATGATAATCTGATTTAGTTAAAGGAGGTATTGCTGTGAAAAAATCAAAAATAGGTATTGCCGTATGTATTGCCCTGGTGCTAGTATTTTCCCTGCCCGCTTGCAGAGGCAATGAAACCGGCGCGCAAGGGTCAAGCAACCCTGGCGGTGGAATTTTTGCCATCGAGGAAATCCAATACAGCCCAGCTGATTACGTTGGAGCTATAACCCTTGTGGGCATTGCGGGAGCTTCCGGCACACAAGACTTTTCCCTGCAAAATGGGCATGGGACATTTGAAGTTTTAGTTGATTACCGCGGAAGTCAAGCGCTTCCACAGGTGGGTGAAAAAATTTCGGTCGAAGGCACACTTAGGGAAAATCGCCCCTGCTGTGGCCCAGGGTTCACACTAACCTCTACGAGGTTTGAAACAGTGAGCAATTAGAGTCAATATGAATATACTCAAACTTGTATCTAAGAACCTGCTACGGAGAAAGAGCCGCTTCATATTCACACTCTTAGGCATAACCATCGGAATGGCGTCGTTTGTAGCCCTTTTGTCTATGGGCGATAACTTGCGCTCAGAAGTATCCCGACAAGCTGATGACCTAGGGGCGGACATAATTGTCATGGGTAGGGTTGATTGCCCTTTTATACACCGCGCTGTTTTAGCGGGAGAACAGTTGCCCGAGTCGGTCCCTCGTAAGATTGTCGGGCAAATCGCTGCGATAGATGGCATTACAGCCGCTATTCCATATCTTACGCTCGGCTCATCAATACAGCAGACGCCTATCACACTTGTAGGCATTTTACCAGACGAGATGAAGTCGCACAGAGGGTGGACCATTAAGTCCGGAACATTTTTTGCAGATGAACATGAACATTCCGTAGCGATTGGCTCTGGCATCTCTGCAAGGTTTGATTTAGAAATAGGAAGTATGCTAACTTTCCGGGGACAAGACTTTCCTGTGGAAGCGATTTTGCAAGAAACTGGCAGCAAGGACGACATATCTGTTTTCATGCCGCTTGGAGTCGCACAGGAAACCTTTGGCATAGATGACTATGTGTCGTTTATAGTTGTAACTGTCGATGATGTGACCCATACACAACGGTATATATCTGCGATTATGGACATAGCGAACCTGTCAGTATCAACAAACGAAGAGCTTTTAAGCTCGGTTTTGCTAATATTGGGCTCCTTGGACATCACTTTACAGTTGATTGCTGGAGTCGCTTTGATTGCCGCCGCATTTGGCATAATCAACACAATGATGACCGCAATTTACGAACGGCGGCGCGAAATTGGCATATTGAGGGCAACCGGCAGTAAAAGAGGAACGATTTTCAGAATATTTATCCTAGAATCTGGCCTGTATGGCTTACTTGGCGGTTTGCTTGGTTTCGCAGTTGGTTTTATAATTTCACGCCTTGCAGCACCGCTTATCGAGCGAAATGAATTTGTTGCTGTTCTGGGCAGCCCGGACACTGCGGTTACCTTATCCGCCTCTCTATTGCTCACCGTGCTTGGTCTTTCTGTTTTAATTTCGATTGTGTCAGGACTGTACCCTGCATGGAAAGCTTCAAAACTAACCCCTATGGAGGCGATTAGAAATGTCTGACTGGATAATTCAAGCAGACAAATTGGAAAAAACGTACGGTACTAAAGTAAAGACCCATGCGCTTAGGGGAGTTAGCTTGAAGATTCCTAAGGGTTCGCTTTGCTGCATAACCGGCCCATCTGGACATGGAAAAAGCACTCTTTTACAGCTAATCGGCGGTTTGGACAAGCCCACAGGTGGGCGCATATTTATAGACGGCTCCGACATTTCATTACTAAGCGATAATAAACTGTCTGAAATTAGAGGCGGAAAAATCGGCTTTGTATTTCAATCGTTCAATCTGCTGGAAAACTTAACAGCCCTGGAAAATATTCAAACAGCAATGATGTTTGCAAAAACAAGCCAAAAATCTGAACGCAAACGAGCACTGGAGCTTTTGGGTATGGTTGATTTATCCGAAAAGGCAAACTCCAAACCCTCCGAACTTTCCGGCGGGCAACTGCAGCGGGTAGCAATAGCAAGGTCGCTTGCCAATGACCCCGATATTCTGTTGATGGACGAACCAACGGGAAACCTTGATTCGCAATCAGAACAAGATGTGCTGGCGCATATTTTTGACATCCACAAGATGGGAAAGACCATCGTGATTGTCACACATAGCAAAGACATTGCAGGTAGAGCAGAATTGTTGTTTGAGATACACGACGGCCAATTGCAAAACGTATAAAACACAGGCACCCTTGCGCACAAGAATATTCACTTAACGCCTACACTAAATAAATATGCCCATAACTGAACACAAAAGCGGTTCGGTTATGGGACATCTGCTTCGGCAGCAGGGTTCCGGACCGGGTATAGGCGCAGGTTGCTGTCTGTGATTAATATGTTGCCGTAGGTTATGCCGGGGATGCGGTACATTATAAAATCGGCAATACGCTGCACCTGTTCGTCAGATAGGATATAATCACCCCAGAGCACCAACATGACTGTCGCAAACGGCACAACATAGCCCGACGGTGCGCCCTCATACAAGATTTGAGCGAAAGACAGCTCAAAATACGCATTCCGAACCATGTAATACGGCAGTATTCCCCCCCTGATGTATTCATCCATCCGAGGCGGGCGCGCCTCGTGCATCTGCGGATTTGGATGCACCCGCTCGCTCGCTGCTGGGGCCTCGTCCGGTTGGGCATCAGGGGGCTCTCCAACAAAGAAGGCCTGCCCATTCCCCTCATTTTGCCCGGCAGACTGCATCGGCTCGTCAATGTGTGCATATCTCTCTGTTCCGCCAATGCTATTTAGCGCAATCCCGGCAGCCAAAACCGCCACCAGTGCCACAGCCAGTGAAATAATGACTCTGGAATGCTTTTTTAAATCACCCAAGCCCTTTCGCCCCCTCTCCTCGCACCGTATGCCACATGCTGCACTGCTTGTCTGCCTCTCGTATACTCCGCCCTTTACCCCCCGTTGCCGCCGCCGAGAAACGGCAATAGCCCGGAACTAAAAAACAAGTAAGCCCCAATCCCTGTGATAGTGAGGAGCACCGCCGCAATTACGCACCAACGTATGATTGCTGCACGTGATTTTTTCAGTATATGCCCCATGGCTTCGATGATATACTCATCACTTACCTCTGTGAGCTCATCAAAAACCCTTTCGTTTCTCATATGTAGATCCCCTCGCTCTCCAAGGTGGCCCTAAGCCCTTTTCTCAGCCGCAGCATTCGCCGAGCCATCCGTCTTTGTGTCATTCTGCATTCCTTCGCTAGTGCTTTTATAGCTTCGCCAAACCAGTATCGCCTTATAAACAGCACGCGGTCATCTACAGGCAGCTCTGCCAGCCATCGGTCAAGGGTTTCCGAAAACATTCGCCTTTCCACCTCCTGTGCGTCCGAAGAACGCGATGGCACGCAATCCTCCAGCTCAGACAAAAGGAGCGTAATGCCGTCAAACTGCCTCCTCGCCCGGTTAAACCTAAGCTTTCCGATTGCCAGGTTTCGTACAATGCGTCCAAAGAAAGCGGCAAGCGAGTCCGGGTTTTGCGAGGGCATGCTGTCCCAAGCGCTTTTCCAAGTGCTGCTTACACACTCTTCGGCGTCTGCGTTGTCGGAAAGCATGTTCATGGCAATTTGCCGGCAATACTGCCCATACTGGGCATCGCTTTCCGCAATGGCGCTCTCGTCCCTGCTTATGTATAGCTCTATGATTTCAGCATCCGTCATTCTTCCGCCCCCATGAACAGTGATTGTAAATCATGCAATAGCACTATCTCTTTTTTTGCTAGTATAGCACAAGCTGGCACATGATGTATAATGTTTTCAAAACGACATGTAAACGACATCGAATTGTAATTGTATTAGCAAAATATGTGTGTTATAATGCAGGGGTTCACAAAAATAATTTTGGAGGGAATGTCATGAAAAAGCTTGCTGTATCTTTCAAGCGCACTTTTGCACTTACTCTGGCACTGTTGCTACTTCTTGGCGCATCTTCGATGACTCTCGCAGCCCCTGAAACGCTCCCGCTTCCCCTGACTTTCAACATCACGGCCTTAGCCGGTGCTGGCGGCACGGTATCGGGCGGTGGTGAAATCCCGCAAGGCGACTGGGTGCGACTATACGCCACGCCATACTACGGATGGACTTTTAGTGGATGGTATGAGGACGGCTACC
>WQSH01000100.1 GCA_009787995.1 Oscillospiraceae bacterium | reverse complement strand
TCGGTCAGTTCCGTGACAGTAGCCGGAATTCCCTCTCTACGATGAGCGTACAGGCTTCTCAATGCCTAATACTTAGGTTTTCTTGGCTGGCACTGAAGATCCACTTGGGCTTTATAAGTTTTTAAATTCTAAATAACCCACTTCCAACGTGAGCTGTCATAGAGTATAATGCAGAAGAAAAGGTGCAGCAAAGCATTCATTATCGTGAGGTTTGCGAATGCCTGATAGGAGAGTCAATATGAATTTTGCTATATCATACAGTGGTGGAAAAGACAGTGCATTGTCATTATATAAAATGATTATTGATAATCATAAGCCTGTAGCACTTGTTACCACTATAAACATTGAACAAAAACGTTCATGGTTCCATGGAGTGCAGAAAGAATTGCTTGATGCTGTTGCCGACAGCTTAAATATCCCATTAATTTTATGTGAGTGCACTCCAAATGAATACACAGAAGCCTATGAAAGTGGGTTGATAAAGGCGCGCAGTATGGGTGCAAGTGCCTGTGTATTTGGTGACATTGATATTGCCGAGCATAAATCTTGGAATGAGGAACGATGCAAAAATGCTGGGATTGACTGCATTTTGCCTTTGTGGAATCAAAATCGAGAATTTCTTGTGCGTGAAACCATAGAAGTAGGGTTTAAGGCTTTAATAAAAATTGTACAAAGTGATAAACTTGATGACTCATTTTTGGGTAGAGATTTGTCAATTCCTTTGATTGAGAAAATTAGGCAAACTGATTCCGACGTTTGTGGAGAAAACGGCGAGTATCATACGTTTGTGTATGATGGCCCAATTTTTAACCATGCCATTCCATTTAAAGCAGGGGAAGTTATCGACTTTGGCACACATAAAGCAATAGATATTTTATTTGATGGAGCAGAAGTTGTCCAAGCAACTGTGTAAGCCCTAATTTCCATCAATATGTTCAATGTTGGTGCAGCTTTGCGAAAAGAGGTTTAGTGGGATATGAAGTTAAAAAACAGTGCATTCGATATTGCAATCAACATCGTCTGCCTGCTGCAATTGTTAGGGATTGTGCTATACCTCCTAATAGTTTGGAGCAGCCTGCCTGACCGGATTCCCGGCCACTTTGGCGCAGATGGTGCGGTGACGAGGTATGACGGCAGGGGGGTTTTGCTTGTCGGGCCGATTTTCGCAGGGATATTATTCGGTGGAATTGTGCTTCTCGAACGCTTCCCACAGGTCTGGAATGCAGGCGTGACAGTGACGGAAGAAAACAAAGCCAAGGTTTACAGGACGGTAAAAAGCTTGCTTGCTGCAACTAAGCTGATATTGGTCACGGCGTTCATATTTATCGCCATCATCCAATCGCTTGGTCGAAATCTGCCGGGATGGTTCCTTCCGGTCTTTATATGGCTATTGGCCTTCATGATTTTATTCTTCATAATTCGGCTGATATACCATGGGCTTAAAGCGAGGATGTAATTCGCTGAGGCGGTTGCAACAATCTGTGGGGGGGCTCCCATTGTACGGATTTGATTAGGCCCTGCGTTCGCTGTTGATGTTTCGCAATACTAGGGTTGCGCACACTGAAAGCATTATGGCAAAAAACAATAGCGCACCCCATGTTGAGAGCAGATGGGCTGCCGTTTGCGTATAGAAAGCTGAATGCTCATTTGCCGCACGCAGGCCATCTTGGGTGATGGTGTATAGCGCATTTAAATTTGAAGTCGTGCCAAGGCTCTGCATAGACCATCTACAAATGACTGCATAAGACAACACATTTGTTAGCCCACTAAGCTCGAATATCATGCCTGAAAACAGCAATTGCGGCATTAGCAACAGTGGCGCGACGGTCATGGCCCTGTCGGCATTTTTAAACAGCGACGAGATAAATATTCCCAAAGCGGAAGCGGACAGGGCGGTCAGGAACGTAGCTCCCAAAATCTCAAAGTATGCCCCCATGAGCACGCCCGAGCGCGGCAAGCCGACCATCACCGCAAACACTGTCACAATCATTATCGATTGGACGGCGCAAACAATGGCCATTACCGCCAGTTTTGAAAAAATATATGAATCTAACCGCAAGCCTGCCATGTATTCCCGCTTGATAATATTCCGCTCCTTGCATATTTCTTGAATAGAATTTAAGATGCCCACCCAAAAAGCCGAGCATGAGAGGGCGAACAGCAGGCTCCTCGTCATCCGAAAATCGTAAAACTGATAGCCATTAGCCACAAATGAAATCAGCAGCGCCAATAAAGGGGCTTGCGCAAAAATCAGCAGCAAGCGGGTTCTGTCGTTTGCCATGATATGCAGGTTCCGCTTGCATAAAACCATGATTTCCATGGCCCAATCTTTATTTGCGGATTTCCTTATGGTGACCGACGCCCCTGCTGGGGGTGCGCTGCCCTTATTATCCTCGTTATATTTGTTTTTCCAGCGTTCCGGCTCTTCTGAAATGAGGCTATAGGCATCGACAATGTCACTTACCTGAAAAAAACCTAAGGCTTCCATATAAGAGCCGTAAAAGCACAAATTCCCACCCTTTCCCATAAAGGCGATTTTGTTGCAAAGATGAAGGTTTAACGTGCTGTGGGTCACGAAAACGACCGTCTTCCCTTCCTCTGCCATTTTCTTTAACGTCAGCATCAAATTCCGCTCAATACCGGGGTCGAGCCCTGATGCCGGCTCGTCTAAGAAAAACAAATTTGGGTCTGAGAGGAGCTCAACCGCTATGCTGGCACGCTTTCTCTGTCCGCCACTCAGGTTTTTTATTAGGGTTTCTTTATTAGGTACTAGCTCAACGGACTTTATAACATCATTTATGCTTCTAAGGCGCTCGTTTTCAGAGATATCCCTTGGCAGCCTTAGCTGTGCCGCATATTGCAACATGTCAAAAACAGTCAAATTATCATAGACGATGTCTGCTTGCGGGACATACCCGATTACGTTCTTCAGCGCATCAAAGTTTTCATAAAGCTCCACTCCATTGACCAGCACGCTGCCGCTGGTTGGCTGGCTATACCCGCTCAAGCAGTTCATCACTGTGCTCTTGCCTGCGCCGGAGCCTCCGACTATGGCCACCACCTCGCCCGGCTCGATGTTCAAATTGACGCCATTGCAGATAATTTTGCCGTCCGCAACGCGCTTTGCAAGATTAGACGCTTCTACGCTTATGCCGCCCTTGTAGCAGCGGTAGGATATGCTCTCGGTGGAAAAGATTATCTTAGAATTTGTGATGACGATAATATCTTTTTCATGGAGCCGGCATTTGCCCTCCACCTTTTTCCCATTTATGAATACCCCATTGGTGCTATTGTTGTCCAGCAGGAAGCAGGCCTCATCCTTGCGGCAAATCTTGGCATGAAGCTTTGACACGCTTATGTGCTCCAGCTTTATATCGCAGCCTTCGCCGCGCCCGATGGTTATCTCTGCGCTGCCTACAGGCGATATGGTTTGCCACCCTATTTCACCCCCTACGGAAAACACGATTAGGACACCTGCGGCAGAGGTTTCCACGCTGTTGTCAATCCTGATGCTATCCTTGTCGGCCAATGCTTTGCCGTCTATTTTTTTGCCACCTACTATCAATCCATTTGTGCTGCTTGCGTTATTTTCAACATGCCAAGCCCCATCAACCAATTTGAAATACCCATGCTGCCTGGAAGCAAGCTTCGAGCGGATTACAATATCATTTTGCTCACCCCGCCCGAAGGATATGGCATTTTTGCCAAATGCGGATAAATCCACTTCAATTGGCGCAGACTGCCCATCAAATATCGTAACCAAAGCGGACGCTGCATAGGCAGTCGCAGCGTCCGGCCTGAAAAAAGCGGTTTGGCTTAGGTGTTTTTCTTGCATGGCTGTCATTCAATCATCGCATTGGATATGATAATATGCGGCGGACTCCACGTAGAATTAGAAGTGGCATGAATGGTTAACTGCATTACATCTGTCAGATCTACACTGATATCTCTCGGCATATCATTTACGCCAATGTTAAATGAAGCCAGCACTTGGCCGCCACTGGAAAAAGTCAATGTACCTGCAATCCGCTCTGAACCGTCTGCCCTGCCAATGGTTGCGGAGAGGGTGCTAAATTGCCCATCCAGATTATGCCTCGTAAAAGTCCCTCCTCTTATCCCATCTCTTAAGGGATGATAAGCTCTCGCATATTGAACCGGATTGCCCGCCACCCTCGTGTCTAACCCCACTGCGTGGGTTCTATTTTGCTCAAAAAAAGGCGCCGCAACGAAAAATGGCCTGGGCAACCGCAATGTATATTCATTAATTCGCTCTATTATCAGGCGATTATTTGACAATCGCGACTCTTGAAGAAGGCTTATTGCATCCGCAAATCGCCTGTCGAAAGCATAAGCCTCTGCTCGTGCAAGCAACAGATTAATTTCTCGTTCCTGAGTGCCCGACAGCATATCAGACAAGACATTATTCCCCGGATAGGTTCGCAAGCCCTCATTCAGCAACGCTATGGCCACATCAAACTGTTCTTCGTCCGAATGCTCAGTTGCTTGAGCCGCAATGCTTTGCACATGGACGGCTTCAACATTCCCCCTTGTTGTTGTGAGCATGATATTGTTTGGATAGAGCCTGAGCCCCTCGTCCAAATCACGCACCGCTTCCGAATACCTCTGTGCAAAGGCATGGCTGTTGGCCTGCTCAACAATGAAGTTCACATGCTCGTTTTCCGCAGATGCAAGCTCGCGTATTATGTCGGCATCCCCGGGGTTTTGAGCCTCTATCAACCTCAATACGCTCATAGCGCCTGCGAAATTATTGCCCTCCACCAATGCCTGCGCTTCGACTATTCTATCCGCAACCTCGTCCCTCCTGTATGCTTCTCGCTCGCTGGCGATGGCGGCATCGTTGCCCAAGACTCCCAGCGCATTGTCCAAAACGAACATCGCTTGGGTAAAGTTTCTGCCTGCTGCATATGCTGCAGCTTCGGATAGGGCTCTTTCCCTATGTGCGTCAATCGCGCGGTTTAATCCCTCTATGGCTTTGTTAAAGTTCGGGTCTTCTGCCGACACCAGCCTATAGCTGCTAATTGCGGCGGGGAAATCCCCTCGCTCGAATTGACTCTCCGCTAGTTGGAATGCCACCCGCGAGTCGTTTAGCAGGCCAATGAAGCTGCCCGTTTCATTTATCTGACCGCCTATCCCTTGAATCTGCCAATTTCTTATAGTGCTGAGCTCCATTTGAGCCGCATTGTAGCTGATGCTTTCCTCCAAAAATTCGCTTCTCAAATTATCCAGCCGCCTAGACAAAGCCGTGGACATTGCAGCCATATCCATGGTATCCCTGTTTTCCGCAAAAACAGCTATTGCCTCGGCATGCTCCTGCCGTTCAAGTGCGGCAATGACCATATTCACAGGATTTCCCGGCCCAAACTCGTTCCAAGCGAAAAACCCTCCTGTGCCCAACAGCGCCGCCAGTAGGACGCAGGCGACCATAATCAGCGGCTTCTTGCTCTTTTTCTTCTTCCCAAAATGCTCCATCTGCGGGGCTTGGGGATTGGCCGGGGCACTGCCGTCCGGGGCGCCTGCAGGGGGCTGAATTGCTGCGACAGTCCTGCTCTCATCCAAATCGCCCATATCGGTTGCGGTGGGCGAAAACTCGGGAACGTCTCCCCCCGCCTTTGCCGTTTCGAGGACCTCTTTGAATTCTTGCGGCGACCCATAGCGGTCTTGCGGGTTAAATGCGCAGGCTTTTAGCACAACATGCGCCAGCGCACGGTTTGCGCCGGTGGGGGGTGGAAGGTTCTCTCCCTTTAAGCGTTTGTCCAGCGCATTTTTGCGGTCTTGGTACTGCACCGCCTCTGCCGATGGGTCGGTGAATGGCAGGCGGTTATTATTCAGCAGCCTATACAAGACAATGCCCAGCGAGTAGGTATCGACCGTGGCATCGTAATTCCGGCCTGCGACCACCTCGGGCGCAATGTAGTTAAAAGTGCCCTTTTGGGACATGCTCCCCGCTGTTTTTTCAAGCTCTCGGGCAATGCCGAAGTCTCCCAACTTATAGTATCCAAATGAGGATATAAAGATATTTTCAGGCTTGATGTCGCGATGGATAATCCCCTGCTTGGAGCATAGCTCCAAAGCGCCAAGTATGTCCAGGCCTAGCTTGATGACCTCATCTTCGGCCAGCCTTTTATCGCCGACATGCTCCAGGAGGCTTGTCAGCAGCTCCATCCGTATGAAGATATCCCAGCCTATTCTATCTTCCTTTTCCAGCACCTTGTAATCTTCGACGCTGACAATGTTTTGAGTGCCTTTCATAGATTCCATCAGCTTGATTTCGCTTATGAAATCATTGACGATGCCCTCAAAGTAGGTCTTTGTGGCACCCTCGCTCCACCCTTCAGAACGGAGCGATGCAAGCTCAGAGTCATTTTGCGGTATGGAAATTACTTTGATAGCTGAAAATGTGGTCAGCCCATGCTCCTCGCGAGTCGCCTTATACACCTTGCCGAACGAACCCTCGCCAATCACATCGCCAATCTTCCACTCAGGCCAATGCTGCGCTAATTTGCTGACGCTCATTTTGACACCTTCCTTTTAAAAAATTTCTTTTTGCTAAGTTCGCACAGAATAATTGTTATATTATCAGCCCCGCCATTTTGAATCGCAGCTTCCATCAGTGCGCCCGCACTTTCAAAAACAGGCTTTTTGGGGGAAAGAATAGCACCCATCTCTTTTTCAGAAAGCATATCTGTCAAGCCGTCGGAACAGAGCAGGTATCTGTCCCCATCACCATACTCGCCTATTGCAAAATAAGGCTCAATAACAAATTCATCTTCGGCGATGCCCAAGTGCTGCGTAAGCGGCGGCTTTCTCAAGGCTGTAACATCAACCACATGGTCTTTGGATATTTGCGTAATTTCCCCTAGGGTGAGCAAATACGCCCTGCTGTCTCCGATGTTGCAAAGATAAACATTCCGTCTGCCAAAGCCAAGCATCACAGCTGTCGTCCCCATGCGTCCGATATGGTTTCCCTTGGCGTACCCACACACCTCCGCATTCATCTTCTGGCAGGCAGAGGAAAAAAAGTGCTTTAAGTCTTTTTCTTGCCTTGATGGGCAGGCTCTATCTAACGCTCTAGCCGCCAAATGCGCTGCGACTTCGCCGCATTTCTCACCGCCCATGCCGTCAAAGACGGCGAAAATGGGAATGGACGCAATATCTGCCGCGCCTGTCAGCGGCTCGGCAAGCCCCTTGTTTTCACTGCCCAAAAACTCTCCGGAACACCAGAAGTTATCTTGATTCTTGAGCCGCTGCTTCCCGGTTTCGCAAAGGGCGGCATACTCGATTATGTAGCTCACGGCATCACAATCCCAAAACGCATTTTATAGCGGGCTGCCGCACGAGACGCAGAACTTGGCACCTTCGGGATTTGCGTTTCCGCATGCGCAGGCCGCCCTGCCCTGCGAGGCGGCCCTTGCATTGCCGCCCGTCACCATGTTGACTTCTTCCTCTATGCGCCTAAGCTCCCCCTGCTGCTCGGCTATCTGCTCCAAACGCTTGTCGATTTCCGCAATGAAGTTCGTGATGCTCTCGTCAACGACTATTGCGTTATTCGCCTTATACGAGTCATGGACTTTTGTGCCAAGGAGCTGCGCAAGCTGCTTGCGCTCTTCCTCCAGGTTGCTGATTATCGTGTTAACCTTGGCTTTTTCAATTGCGGCCTTGGAGTTAGCCCCGACAGTGGCGACCCCTTTGTTTATTCCCCCTACAATTTTGTCAAACATTTCAGGCATTTTGCTTCCTCCGTTTTTTTTGTTTGATTGTTATGACACCCGGACATATGTAGACCGTACAACGCTGGTTCCCAAAAGTGTCCCATCGCTAGTAAAGGTCAGCCTGTTTCCGTGTCTTTCCACTTGGTACTCAATAGAAATACCTACCGGCGAACGAATGACCATTACCCCATCCCTGTCCAATCTCCATGTGAACGACTCGCCCCACAATTGCTACAGAAAACCGCATCTTCGCTGCACTTTGCGCCACAATTAGCACAGAACATTTGCATTCCTCCCCCAATTTTTTAGCCGATAAACGTGGTGAGCTTAAATTCGCCTGCAGCGAATTAGATTTAGAGATT
>WQSH01000099.1 GCA_009787995.1 Oscillospiraceae bacterium | reverse complement strand
AAAGACCACAAAATGCACGCCGAATACTTCATAATCCCCGAGGACACAGCCGAGGCGGTAAACCGGGTCAGGGCAAACGGTGGGCGCGTAGTAGCCGTAGGGACGACATCGTGCCGGGCGCTGGAGTCTTGTGCGGACGATGCGGGGGTCATAACCCCATTTTCGGGGTTCACGGAGATTTTCATATATCCGGGCTACACATACAAGGGCATAGACGGCCTGATAACAAATTTCCACCTGCCGGAAAGCACGCTGATAATGCTGGTCTCAGCATTCGCAGGCAGGGAAAACACGTTAAATGCCTACCAGGAGGCCATAGAGAGGCGGTACAGGTTCTTCTCGTTTGGGGACGCAATGCTCATAGTATAGCAAAAAACTTATAATACTCCGCCCAGCGTCTCGCCTATTGGGTCGCGGATTATTATGTTGGCTTGCCTGTCGTATGATGTTTCGGATTTGTTGATTAATATGAGCTGGCTGCCCTTGTAATACTGAATCATGCCGGCCGCAGGGTACACATTCAGTGAGGTTCCGCCCACTATTAGGACTTCGGCCTCCCGAATGGCTTGTATAGAGCCCTGTATGATGCTTTGCTTGAGCGGCTCTTCAAAGAGCACTACGTCCGGCCTGATAGTCCCGCCACAGGGGCAGGTGGGTATGTCTTCCGCCTCCAGCACAACGTCCATGCCATATGTCTTTTTGCAGCTCATGCAATAGTACCTGCCGCGCGAGCCATGCAGCTCCAATACATTGACGCTCCCGGCCTTGTGGTGGAGACCGTCCACGTTTTGCGTCACTATGGCTTTTAGCTTGCCCCGACGCTCAAGCTCCGCAAGCGCAAGGTGCGCTTCGTTTGGCTGAGCGTTTGGGTGCAGCATTTTGTCCCTGTAAAATTGGTAGAACTCGCTGGTGTGCTGCTTGAAGAACGTGAAGGATAGTATGGTTTCAGGCGGATATGGGTATTTCATATTGTATACCCCATCTTCGCTCCGAAAGTCGGGGATCCCGCTTTCGGTAGAGACGCCTGCCCCGCCGAAGAACACTATGTTGTCAGATTCGTTTATCGCTTCCCTGAGCTTTGTATGCGGGTCATTCATGTGCCCTACCTCCTACACCAGTGCCTGCGGCTTTCGCCGCAGGCACTGTCGCTTTTTGTAGATTAGACCGCACGGATTACTTTTCCGCTGCGGAGACAGCGTGTACAGACATGGACCCGCCGAGGTGAGCCATTGACTACCGCTGCGACGCGCTTTACATTTGGCTTCCACATGCGGTTGCTACGCCTGTGAGAGTGGCTGACCTTGATGCCGAAAGAAACGCCCTTTCCGCAATAATCACACTTTGCCATCTGCTGCACCCCCTTGCATGTTACAAATTGCCTGCCGGAAAGTACAGAACCAAGCGCAAAACATCCGGACAGTGCCCCTCATAATAACAGAACAAAACTGAAAATGCAAGAGAAAATTAAATATATATGAAAAACTTGCAAAAAGAGTGCATTTTGTATAGACTATAGGCAAAAAGCAAAGGGGTGCTGTCGTGGCTCAAGTATATAGCTACAAATTGTCACAGCTGACTGAGGATTTGAAGGCGGAAATAGTGTTTCAATCCTCAGATTATGAAGACGTGCTGATATATTCGGGGGACGTACATAGGCCGGGGCTGCAGCTTGCCGGGTTTTACGATTATTTCGAACCGTCTCGCATACAGCTGATTGGAAAAATGGAATCGACATATATGCAAAGCCAGATATCTGAAGTGCGCACAAGAAAGTGGGAAGCGCTCATGAGGTACAAAATCCCTGCGATGATTTTATGCCACGGCGCAGAAATGACCGATGAGCTACTGACGGCAGCGGCGAAATATGACGTTACCGTACTAGGCAGCGCTGAGGATACGACAGATATAATGTCAATCATCATAAGGGTCGTAAGAAGAGCGGTGGCTCCGCGCCTCACTAGGCACGGCGTGCTCGTCGAGGTCTATGGAATTGGGCTTTTGCTTGTCGGGGAGAGCGGCGTCGGCAAGAGCGAAACTGCAATCGAATTGCTAAAGAGGGGGCACCGCCTTGTGGCAGACGATGCTGTCGAAATCAGGGCGATTGATGTGGGTGTTTTGCAAGGCGAGGCGCCGGAACTTATACGGCATTACGTCGAGTTGCGCGGTTTGGGCATAATCGATGTGCGCAGGGTGTTCGGTTTTGGCGCAGTCAGGGGCTTTCAAAATATCCACCTGGTTGTCAAGCTCGAGCAGTGGCAGGATATGGCAAGCTATGATAGGCTGGGCGATAGCGAGGAGACAGTAGAAATCCTGGGGGTGAAGATTCCCACAATCACGATTCCAGTAAAGCCGGGGCGCAACCTTGCGGTAATCCTTGAGGTCGCCGCAATGAACCAGCGGCAGAAATTCATGGGCTATAATGCGGCAGTCGAGTTTACAAAAATGATAGATAAGCATTTTGAAGATAGCGGCTCTGAATAGGGCCGGGGTTGGAAAACAGAAATGGATGATATTTCCCAGGCGATAGAAATAGTCTCGCACAAGTTGCCGAAAACACAATTTAGAACAAATGAGCCAATGAGGCACCACACCTCTTTTAAAATCGGCGGGCCTGCGAAGGTGATGTTCTTCCCGGAAAAAGCCGATGAGGCGGCAGATCTGTGCAGGTTGCTGCAAGAGTGCGGCGTTGTGCCGCTTGTCCTGGGCAATGGGACAAATCTGCTTGTGAGCGACGAGCCTCTTAGGCATGCGGTTGTAAACACATCAAGGCTTGCCAACTTGGTGCATTCCGGTGAACTGGAGATAACTGCCGATGCCGGAGTGATGCTTGCGAGGCTGGCTGTTTTTGCTTGCGAGCGCGGGTTAGCGGGGTTGGAGTTTGCGCATGGGATACCGGGCAGCTTGGGCGGTGCGGTGCTTATGAATGCCGGCGCATATGGCGGTGAAATGAAGGATGTCGTCTATAGCACGGCGGCATGCAGCTTTGTGTCAGGGGTTTTTGACGTTTCAGGCGAGGAGCATGGATTTGGCTACAGGTGCAGCAGGTTTTCGGAAAATGGGGAAATTGTGCTTTCGTCCGTGATAAGGCTAAGGCGCGGCGATGCAGATGACATCAGGGGTGAAATGGAGGAGCTTGGCGTCCGGCGCCGCAATAGCCAGCCGCTTGATATGCCTAGCGCCGGAAGCGTGTTTAAGCGCCCTAAGGATGGGTATGCTGGTTTTATGATTGAACAGGCCGGGCTGAAAGGGTATATGTCCGGCGGCGCTCAGGTTTCAGAAAAACATGCCGGTTTCATAGTAAATCGGGGCGGTGCGTCTTTTTTGGATGTCATGAGGGTCATAGACCACGTAAGAGCGGCGGTGTTAAAGCAGTTTGGTGTTGAGCTTGAGTTGGAAATAAAGATAGTCAGAGGGGATATGTGATGGAGATAGTAGTAGTGTCAGGACTTTCGGGCGCAGGAAAGAGCCGGGTTGCGGCTGTTTTAGAAGACATGGACTTTTACTGCGTGGACAACATGCCGCTGACCATGATGCCTAAGTTTGCAGAGCTTTGCCTTGCCACTCACGGGAGATATGAGCGTGTCGTTTTAGTTACAGATGTCCGCGCGCTGGAAAACACTGCAGAGCTTTTTAAGACATTTGACGAAATGCGCGAGATGGGCTGTGGGCTCAGCGTGATTTTTGTCGAAGCTGAAGTGGAGACGATTGTAAGGCGGTATAAGGAGACCCGTCGCCGCCACCCGCTCGATAGCCTGGGCACGTCTATTGACGATGCAGTAAGGAAAGAGATTGAAATGCTCGCCCCGGTGAGGGAGCTGGCAAACGAGATTATAGACACTACCGGAATGACCCTCAACAAGCTTCAGCGCAGCCTATACAAGCTCATGGATGGCCAAGACGCTAAAGCTCTCAGTGTTACGATCAAGTCGTTCGGGTTTAAGTACGGACTGCCAATAGAGGCGGATTTGCTGTTTGACGTCAGGTTTTTGCCAAACCCATTTTATATTCCCGACTTGAAGCATAAGACAGGCCTGGACGATATTGTCAAGGACTATGTGTTTGGTCTGAAGCAGAGCAACGAGTTTTTTGCGCGCGTGTGCGATATGCTCGATTTCCTGCTTCCGCATTATATCGAGGAGGGCAAGAGGTATCTTGTCGTTTGCTTTGGCTGTACAGGCGGAAAACATAGGTCGGTCGCTGTGTCGCAAGCCTTGCTCGAGCATTTGATTGAGCAAGGGTATCCGGCGGACTGCATCCATAGGGACATCGAGAGGGATTAGGCAGGAGGTTGCAGTTTTGTCTTTTTCATACAACACAAAAAATGAATTGTGCAGGCTTTTGCCGCAGGAAGTTTGCTGCGCCGTTGCTGAATGTTATGGCGTGCTGATGTTCTGCAATACATTTTCTGCGAGGGAAATAAGGGTTGTGACTGGGAATATGGCCTTGGGCTTGAGGCTTAAGGAGATGTTTGCTTTTGCATTCTCGACTGAGTTTGATGTGATGCCCGAGCCTGATAAGGTGGGCAAGCAGGCTTATGTCATCACCGATGCTGCAAAGCTGGGGCGCATATTTGAGGCTTTTGGCGTCTTGCCGGAGAGTTTGCTTGCGCACCATGTAAATTTGGGCGTGTTGGAGGAGGATTGCTGCTGCAAAAGCTTTGTGCGGGGCGCTTTTTTGGCAGGGGGGGCTATAACGGACCCGAACAAGAGCTACCACCTAGAACTGGTGACGGACCACTTTAATGTGAGCCGCGAGACATATTCGCTGCTGCTTGAGATGGGGTTTTCGCCCAAGGAGACATCGCGCAGCGGAAATTACATCATATATTTTAAGCAGAGCTCCGCTATTGAGGATTTTTTGACTTTCGTTGGCGCGCCGATTCACGCTATGGAGCTGATGTCGGCGAAGATTGAGAAGGATATGCGCAATAGCGTCAACAGGAAGGTCAACTGCGATACTGCCAATGTGACAAAGACTGTGGATGCTTCTGCCTCCCATGTTAAGGCGATTGGGGTTATTGAGGGGGCCGGGCTTTTGGAGACATTGCCTGAAAAGTTGAGGCAGACAGCGGCCTTGAGGGTGGAGCATCCCGAGCTTAGCATAAAGGAGCTTGCCGATAGCTCTTCGCCGCCTGTCACCAAGTCTTGCCTGAACCATCGCCTGAGAAAGTTGGTGGAGATTGCAGAGGGGGTCGAAAAAACACTTGACAATCGCCTTTAGAGGGTTTAGGTTAGGTAGTTGGGATGGGAATCCTCTTGAATAGTCAATTTTTGAGAAAAGTATAGAGGCTACTACATGAGTTTTAAGATTCTTGGCACTGGGAGCTGCTTGCCTAAGCGCAGCGTAACTAACGAGGAGCTTTCGCAGTTTCTTGACACGTCGGACGAATGGATTTCGCAGCGCGTGGGAATAAAGGCGCGCCGTATTTGCACGACAGAAACCACTGCAGACCTTGCGGTTGGCGCAGCTAAGGCTGCGATGGAGATGAGTGGGGTCACTGCCGACGAGTTGGACTTTATCTTGTGCGCCACTGTCACTGCGGACAATACGACGCCGTCGCTTGCCTGCTCGGTGCAGTCTATGATTGGTGCGACGTGCCCATCGATGGATATTAATGCGGCATGTTCAGGGTTTATTTATTTGCTTGAGACTGCGGCTGCGTTTTTATCGATGAAGCATGAGAGGATTCTTATTATCGGAGCTGAGCGGCTGACTCGCGTCGTCGATTGGACTGATAGGAGCACCGCAGTTATTTTTGCCGATGGGGCGGGAGCCATGGTGCTTGGAAAAGGGGATTCTTATATTTCCTCTAAGCTTGTTGCAAAGGGTGGGGATACAGTTCTGAGCATACCCAGCTTTCACGGGACGTCGCCTTTTTATGAAGTCGAGCCCAAGAAGCCTTACGTCCATATGAGCGGGCAGGAGGTTTTTAAGTTTGCGGTAAATGCCATGTGCAACGACCTTGCCGATGTCATTGAGGCAGCCGGGCTGACTATGGACGACATTGCCTGGGTTATCCCCCATCAGGCTAATGCGAGGATAATAGATGCAGCGGTGAGGAAGTTCGGGATTAAGCCCGAGCGGTGCTTAAAAAATATAGAGACGACGGGCAATACCTCTGCCGCAAGCGTGGCAATACTTGCCGACGAGCTGTTCCGCTCAGGCAAGCTAAAAGATGGGGATTACATAGCGATGGCAGCCTTTGGCGCAGGGCTGACAAGCGCTGCATGTGTCATTAAGTGGGATGGGAATTAAGCATTCGCAGTTCCAAATTTAATTTACTGAAGGAGAAACAAAAAATGAATGTATTTGAAAAAATCGCAGAAGTTATCGCAGATCATACCGGGGGTGATGCAGCCGACATTACCGAAGCTACTACCTTTGAGGAGCTTGGTGTAGACTCGCTAGATATAGTCGAAATGGTCATGAGGTTTGAAGAAGAGCTTGGCGTGGAGCTGGAGCTCGAAGATAAGTTCGAGACAGTAGGCGCACTGGCAAAATTCGTTGAATCTAAGATGAACGCATAGGTCCCCATGTAGCAGGAGGAACCATTTAATGATTAATACACCCATATGCGACATTGCAGGCATAAAATATCCGATATTCCAAGGCGGAATGGCGTGGATTTCGGAAGCGGAGCTTGCCGCCGCCGTCTCGAATGGCGGGGGGTTGGGCATAATATCGGCAATGAATGCCGACGCAGATTATCTGCGCGCCCAAATCCTTAAAGTGCGCCAGCTGACAAACAGGCCGTTCGGGGTCAACATAATGCTCATGAGCCCATTTGCCGAGCAGGTCGCAAAGGTCGTTGCCGAAGAGAAGGTTCCCGTAGTGACGACTGGGGCGGGCAATCCGACGAAGTATATGGAGGCCTGGCATGCCGCAGGGATAAAGGTGATGCCGCTAGTGGCCTCTGTCGCAATGGCAAGGCTCGTAGCAAAGGCAGGCGCAGCTGCGGTTATAGCCGAAGGCGGCGAGAGCGGGGGCCATGTAGGCGACACTACGACTATGGCGCTTGTGCCACAAGTCTGCGATGCTACGGACCTTCCGGTGGTTGCTGCCGGGGGGATAGCCGATGGCAGGGGCGTGGCTGCGGCGTTTATGCTGGGGGCTTCCGGGGTGCAGCTTGGAACGCGCTTTATAGTTGCGAAAGAATGTAAAGTTCATCAAAACTATAAGGATAAGGTCATCAAAGCAACGGACATTTCGACCATCGCAACAGGAAAAAGGCTGGGGCATCCCGTTAGGAGCATAAAAACACCTTTCTCCCGGAATTACCTGAAAGCGGAATACGACAGCAGCGTTTCGGACGCACAGCTTGAGGAGCTGGGCGCAGGAGCGCTGAGGCTTGCCGCCGTCGAGGGAGATAGTGAAAAGGGCTGTTTTCTAGCCGGGCAGATTGCCGGGATGGTCAAAAAGGAACAGCTCGCTGCAGAAATAATCGAAGAGATTATTAAGGAAGCTGAAACGATGTTGCGGAGTGCGGAAAAATGGGTAAAGTAGTATTTATGTTTTCAGGGCAGGGCGCCCAATATACAGGGATGGGGCGCGAGCTTTATGAGAGCAGCCCTGCGGCGCGTGCGGTGTTTGATGGGGCTGAAAGGGTCAGGCCGGGGACAATCGGGCAGTGCTTTGATGGCAGCGCAGAGGAGCTGGCAATAACGGAGAATACGCAGCCATGCATATACTGCGTTGATCTTGCGGCTGCTGCTGCATTGAAGGAGAGCGGAGTTGCGGCGGACATGCTGGCAGGATTTTCATTGGGCGAAGTTGCTGCGCTGACGTTTTCTGGTGCGGTCTCCTGCGATGAAGGGTTCAAGCTAGTGTGCGTCAGGGCAAAGCTCATGCAGCAAGCCTCAGAAACAGTCAGTGCCGGAATGGCGGCAGTTATGAAGCTTTCGGACGAAAAAGTTACGGCGCTGTGCAATGAGTTTGATAACATACATCCGGTCAATTTCAACTGTAATGGGCAGGTCGTGGTAGCGGGGCTAAAAGATCAGCTTGACCCATTTATACAGCTTGTCAAGGACGCCGGCGGCAGGGCTATGCCTCTTAAAGTCGGCGGGGCTTTCCACAGCCCATTTATGGCAGGTGCGGCAGATGCGTTT
>WQSH01000098.1 GCA_009787995.1 Oscillospiraceae bacterium | reverse complement strand
ATTTGGGATTCAGAAAAGTACAAGCAGAAGCAGCTTGACGAAAGGAAGCCTGAGAACATTATGGAAGCAATAAGGAAGCTTGGTTTGTAATGGAACATGTGCCGGTGATGCTCAGAGAGTGCATAGATGGTTTGGGGATAAAGCCCGATGGGTTGTATGTTGACGGAACACTAGGCCGTGGTGGGCATTCTCGTGAAATTGCCAAAAAACTCGCTTCTGGGAAGTTAGTCGCTATTGATCGAGATGCTGAGGCTCTTCGCATTGCAAGGGACTCGCTGGCGGAATATGGGGACAAGATAGAATTCGTACATAACAACTTCGGGGAGATTGCACATATTTTGGAAGGTCTGGGCAATGCCTGCTGTGATGGAATGCTTTTCGACCTTGGGGTTTCGTCGCCGCAGCTGGATAATGGGGAGCGAGGGTTTTCGTACATGCAGGACGCACCGCTCGACATGCGGATGGATATTCAAATCGGCGAAACAGCGTTCGATGCAGTAAACTTTTGGCCGGAGGATAAGCTAAAAAAGATTTTTTATGAATTTGGGGAAGAGCGCTACGCAAGCCTCATCGCTCGCGCCATAGCGAGAAAGCGCGCCGAGTCTAAAATAGAGACTACATTTGACCTCAACGAAGTTATTTTGTCGGCGATTCCCGCTGCGGCCAGACGAGAGGCGCGGCATCCATCAAAGAAATGCTTTCAAGCGCTTAGGATAGCGGTTAACGATGAGCTTGGGGCGATTGCAAAGATGCTTGAAGCGGCACCGGAAAAACTCAATGTGGGCGGGAGAATCTGTATTATCAGTTTCCATTCATTGGAGGATCGCTTGGTGAAAGGATCATTTGCAAATAAATCTAAAGGGTGTGTTTGCCCCAAAGATTTTCCCGTTTGCGTATGTGGAGTCGTGCCAATTCTGAAGACGATCACAAAAAAGCCTATAATACCCGGGCGTGATGAAGTGGAGCTTAATCCCAGGGCGAGAAGTGCGAAGCTTAGGATAGCGGAGCGAATTTAAATGTAAAGCAAAAGATGTATAGTAAAGAAAAGGGGTGGAGATATGGCTGAGCCTGCAAGAGCTCTAGATTACGAAAAGTATAACCACGGTACGGCGGCGCCGGCGAAAGAGGCGTTTCCGGAAGAGGAGCACAGACCTCTAGAAAGCCCTCGGGCTGAGGAAAGAGCTAGGCAACGGGAAAAAGCCAAGGCAGCGGAAGCTTTGCAAAACATGCCGAGCGTGTCCTTCTTTGCGATTGCGGGCACGGTAATTGTATCCACACTTATGATATTTGTGGTCTTGGCGCAAATTAGCTATAACGAGACAGCTGTAGAAACGGCTAGGCTCCGCTCTCAGTATGTGGCGCTAAATGAACAGCATAGAAGGCTTGAGGTCACGTTTGAAAGCGTTATAGATATGGCAGAAATCGAGCGGTATGCAAGAGATGTACTCGGCATGTCTAGGCCGGGTGTAAATCAAACAGGAGTGATTCAGAGCGTTTCGGTTGATAGGGCAGAAGTGCTGGCTGCGCCGCCGACAAATGTTTTGCGTGATATTGGCGCATTTTTTTCATCGCTGCTGGAGCATTTTCGGTAGGGAGCGGGCAAGCCGCATGCGGTCGGCCATGTGATTTTTATAAGTAGCAGAGCCTTGAGGGAGAGTTGATGGAAGCAAAGAAAAAGAAAATGAAAAGCGTGTCCAAGCGAGGGGTGCTCTTCCGCACGATGTTTTTGCTTGCGGTTTGTGGAATAGCGGCGTTTGTGGTTTTGGCAATGAGGTTGTACGAGGTGCAAATTGTAAACCACAATTACTTTCATGCCAGGGCGTTGCGAAATCAGCTAAGACATTCAACGCTATCCGCATCGCGCGGGACAGTTTTTGATGCAAATGGCACAATCTTGGCGATGAGTGCCGCTGTTGAGAATGTATTTATCAGTCCGTTGGAAATTTTGCTAGAAAACCAAGACGTGCAGCTCATTGCAGATGGGCTTAGCGCCATACTAGGCGTTGACCGTGAAATGATTATCGAAAGGGCTTCAAGAACATCTTCGCAATATCAAATAATCAAACTCAAGGCAAATGACGAGCAGGCTAGGCAAGTTCGAGAATTTATCAGTGAGCATAGGCTTCGGGGGGTGCATCTGGAACCTAACTCTAGAAGATATTTTCCGCACGACAGCCTTGCGGGCCAGATTTTAGGGTTTGTCGGAACAGAGAATATAGGTTTAGATGGGCTGGAGCTCAGGTACAACCATTACTTGACAGGTGTCAGCGGCAGAAAAGTCAGGATGACGAGCGCCCGCGGCACAGCCCTGAGCTTCAGGGAATTTGAAGATACCTTCTATGCGCAAGATGGTTACAATATTACATTGACCATAGACGCTTCAATCCAGTATTTCGTGGAAAAGCACTTAGCCGCAGCTATAGACCAGTACAGAGTGCTAAATGGCGCAATTTGCATTGCTATGAATGCGAGGACGGGCGCGATATTAGCTATGGCGAGCTATCCGAATTTCGACCCAAACAATTTCCTTGAACTCAGCGAAAGGGAGCTGGAGAGGCTGAGCAGCATTGAAGATGAGGAAGAGTTTAGCGCAGCATTTCGTGATGCACAGTTTCGGCAATGGCGCAACAGGGCGCTTACAGATACTTATGAGCCCGGTTCGGTATTTAAAATTATCACACATGCAATGGCTCTCGAAGAAAATATAGCTACCCTCGACACAACCTTCACTTGCAATGCGAGAATAGATGTCTTGGGGCGCGTGGATAGGGACAATAACCCCATTCCAATGAGGTGCTGGCTGCGCACGGGCCACGGCACATTGACACTGGACGAAGCCATGCAACGCTCGTGCAATGTCGTCTGTGTTGAACTTGCGGTAAGGCTTGGCGCTCGCACGTTTTATGAGTATATTGAAGCGTTTGGGCTTATGGATAGGACTGGGTTGGACAATGCGTCGGAAGCGCGCAGCATCTGGTGGGAGGAAAGCCTGTTTTTCAATAGGCATAACCACTCTCAATTGGCGGCGGCATCCATTGGGCAGACATTCACAATCACACCGATACAAATGATTACTGCGGTGGCGGCTGCGGTCAATGGCGGATATCTAATGCAACCTTTTTTAGTCCAGGAAATTTCGGACAGCTCCGGCAACATAGTGAGGGTAAACGAGCCTACAGTCGTGCGGCAGGTAGTAAGCGCCGGAACTTCCGCAGCAATGCGGACGATGCTTGAAAATGTAGTGGAGAGCGGCACTGGTAGAAATGCCCAAGTAAAGGGCTATAGGATAGGCGGAAAGACCGGTACATCTGAAAATGTGGTGCAAATAGCTCTTAGCGGGGATGGTGCGCAAAAAGACCTCACAGCCTCTTTTGTGGGGGTTGCCCCTGCGGACAATCCGGAAATTGTGATTCTGCTTCTCTTGGATACGCCCAGCCACAGCACCGGGTTATCTGTGACCGGCGGTGCGATGGCCGCTCCTGTAGTCGGCAAAATGCTGGCCGATATCTTGCCGCTGGCGCTTGGAATTATGCCGCAATATTCTGAGGAAGACTTACAGGATATAAATGTGTATATGCCGCGCATTACGGACAGGTATATCAATAATGCCGTTGGTATTTTAATGAACCTGGGGTTGGAGCACAGGGTTATCGGTGAAGGGGATACTGTGACTGCGCAGCTTCCGGCAGCAAATGCACAGGTTGCGCCCGGCACAATGGTTGTACTATATGCCGGGGAGGAGGCGCCGGAAGAATACGTCACCGTGCCCAATATGTTTGGGATGACGTTTGAAGGAGCCCGCCGCTCGCTAGAAAACAATGGGCTGTTTATCAGGACGACAGGCGTGCCAAAATCTGACAGGAGGGCGGAGGTTTCTGTACAGTCAATTCCAGCGGGGCGGGAAGTGCGATATGGGACCGTTATAGAGGTTACACTTATTGACAAGGAAATTATAGAAATTAGACACTAAGTCGGGCTGAAATACGATGCAGACGATATGGTGAAGGGGGGTTAGTCGGTGATATTAAAGGGTTTGCTTGAAAATGTGAATATTGTTAAAACAGCCGCAGATACGGATATGTCGATTCATGGAGTCTGCTATGATTCAAGGAAGATTCAAGCCGGGGATGTTTTTGTTGCAGTCAAGGGTTTTGATTTTGATGGCCATAAATATATAGGCGATGCGGTAGAAAAAGGTGCGGCATGTGTGATTTGCGAGCAGCCGCCTGAGGCAGCCACACCTTACATCGTAGTTGCCGACTCGCGGAAGGCGCTAGCAGTAGTTTGCGCAAACTGGTTTGGAAATCCGGCAAAAAGATTGAAGATTGTGGGCGTTACAGGTACAAATGGAAAGACAACGGTGACTACGCTCCTAAAGAATGTGCTTGAAATTTGCACAGGGTCAAAGGTTGGACTTATAGGCACCAGTGGCAATTTTATTGGGGAAAAAGAGTTTCCGGCAAGCTTTACAACGCCGGAAGCTTATGAAATACAGGAGCTGCTATCACTGATGGTTTCGGAGGGCTGTGAATTTGTCGTTATGGAGGTCTCTTCACATGCGCTGTATTTGGACAGGGTGTATGGGATGGAGTTTGAAGTCGGTGCATTTACTAACCTATCACAGGATCATCTGGATTTTCACGGCACAATGGAGGCATATGCAGATGCGAAAGCCATTTTATTTGCATACTGCAATAAATCGGCGATTAACATTGATGATGATTATGCGAATACAATGATCAAAAATGCAAAAGATAGTGTTTTTACATATTCAGTCAATAACGATGAAGCAGACCTCGTAGCCAAAGATGTTAGATTAAACTCAAATAAAGCCGCTTTTTGCGCACTAACTATTGGGCAATTGGTGAGAGTCGAAGTTCAAATACCGGGCATGTTCACGGTTTATAACGCACTTGCTGTACTTTCTGCTACGCTACTGCTGGGGCTTGACATCAAAGTAGTGGCAGACGCTTTGTCTGTTTGCCAGGGAGTGAAGGGGAGGGCGGAGGTCGTTCCGATTGGCAAGGACTTTACGGTGCTGATTGATTACGCCCATACGCCAGACGCACTTGAAAAAATAATATCTGCTGTCCGCGGTTCAGCAAAGGGCAGGGTTGTGACGTTATTTGGGTGTGGTGGGGACCGCGATAGCACAAAGCGCCCGATAATGGGCAGGGTAGCTGCGGAGAATTCCGATTTTGTCATTGTCACCTCAGATAACCCCCGGACAGAAGATCCCGGCGGGATTATAAAAGGAATCCTAACCGGAATGGAAAAAACAAAAACGCCACACCACGTCATTGAAAACAGGCGGGAGGCTATACACTGGGCGCTTGAGAACGCAAAGCCCGACGATGTGCTGATACTTGCTGGGAAGGGGCACGAAACCTATCAAGTGCTTGGAAAAGAGAAGGTGCATTTTGATGAACGGGAAGTAGTGACGGAGTTTTTTGATAAGCGAAATAACGGAAGCGAATGTAGATAAGAGGAAGTTAGGATGGTCTTGCAGTTTGTTCTCGCCTTTTTGATATCGATGGCAGTAACAGCCGTAGTTGGGTATTTCCTGATACCTGCCTTGCGGCGTGTTAAAGCTGGGCAGTCAATCCGTGAAGATGGGCCTGTTTGGCATAATAAAAAACAAGGCACGCCAATGATGGGCGGCGTCATGTTTATTTGCGGAATTACAGCAGCCTGCCTTGTTGTTGGATTTGCCGCAATGGGGGATGGCGATTTCAGACACATATTTATACTGCTTTTTGCCCTGGTGTTTGCAGCGATTGGTTTTTTAGACGACTATAAAAAACTCAGGAGGAAGCAAAATCTCGGACTCAAGGCAAAACAGAAGCTTGCTTTGCAGGTTGTGGTCGCATTTGGATTTGTTGCGCTCATGCGCCTGACGGGCAATTTGACGCCGAGCCTCTACATACCTTTTATTAATATCACGCTGTACATACCCGAACCGCTTTATTATGCATTTGCCGCGTTTGTAGCCGTAGGCACGGTAAACTCGGTCAATATAACCGATGGTGTCGATGGGCTGGCGACTGGAGTTACGATGCCCATTGCGGTTTGGTTTGCCGTGGTAGCAGGAATTTGGGGCTACACTTCCATTGGACTATTCGCCACAGCTCTCATGGGGGGCTTGGGTGCGTTTTTGTTTTTTAACTTTCACCCTGCAAAGGTCTTTATGGGTGATACGGGCTCATTGTTTCTTGGGGGCGCCATTTGCGCTATGGCATTTGCAATTGATATGCCGCTTATACTGATTCCTTTAGGGATTGTGTATTTTATTGAGACACTTTCTGACATCATCCAAGTGTCCTATTTCAAACTTACGAAGGGTAAGCGCGTGTTTAAGATGGCTCCTATCCATCACCATTTTGAGATGTGCGGCTGGAGTGAGTACAAGCTCTTTGCGGTATTTACTTCGGTGTCGGCAGTATTTGCCGTTATATCGTATTTTGGAGTCATAGGCAGGGGAATATAAGGGGCTCGCAGCTATTTTAAAAATTTCTGGAGGTGAACAATGGACAGACAAAATTCAGATAAGAGTGTGGATGAATTCGAAGACGTGCATGCCGATGTCGAGCTTGATGGTATGCCCAACTGGGAAGCGCGCAAATTGTCTTCTGTGTTTATCGAGGATGTTCAAAGGGGCCCGGGTGTAGATAAGCCTTTTCTGATAATTACGCTCGTGCTGCTGCTTATTGGCCTTATTATGGTACTCTCTGCCAGTTTTGTGAGCGCAAACTACATGACTGGCGAGCCGCTTAGGTTTTTCTTGCGCCAAGCCGTGTTTGCTGTGAGCGGCGTTGCACTTATGTTTGTTGTGTCAAGAATAGGCATTAAGACAATTAAGCGCTGGTCTACTCAGCTGCTGTTTGTTTCCATAGTCCTCTTAGGTCTAGTGCTGATTATCGGGATACGTATAAATGGTGCCACGCGATGGTTGGGCATAGGCGGCGAGAACAGCACTTTTAGATTTCAGCCTTCTGAAATTGCAAAGCTTGCCGTCATTTTGGCGTTTGCGCAAATTGCGAATAAATACGGCAGGAATCGCATGAAAACATTCAGGCATGGGGTAATGCCTTTTGCCGGATTAACAGCAATTATTGTAGTGTTGCTTTGGCTTCAGCCGCATGTTTCGGCAGTAATCATTATTGTGGCGACATCGGCTATTATGATGTTTGCCGGAGGTACGCGCATCAGATATTTTTTGGCTGCCATTATCGGTGTTGCAGTTTTAGCAGGGGCGATTATGTTCCCGAGTATAGTCAACTATGTTAGAGAGGGCGGTTTGCAGGCAGTAACCGAGCAAGCGGAGAGCCCACAGTTTAACTTTAGCAGGTTCGGGCACTGGGGCAGAAGGATTGACGCATGGCTAGATCCGGACGCAGACCCCCTGGGAGGGGGGTTTCAGATACGCCAATCGCTAAACGCTGTCGGCTCTGGCGGGTTTCTAGGCCAAGGGCTCGGGCAAAGCAGGCAGAAGCATAGGTATCTTCCGGAAGAGCACAATGACTACATATTCGCAATCATCAGCGAAGAGCTTGGCTTTGTTGGGGCAATGCTGATTTTAAGTTTGTTCGCATTGCTTGTGATAAGGGGGTACTGGCTTGCAATGCACGCAAAAGATGGGTATAGCGCATTGGTGGTTATAGGCATAACAAGCCTTCTTGCAATACAGGTGTTCTTTAATGTAGCGGTCGTCACTAACCTTATTCCTGCTACGGGCATTTCGCTTCCACTTTTTAGCTATGGCGGAACTGCGCTCTGGATTCAGTTGGTTCAAATGGGTATCGTCCTTGCCGTGTCTCGCGAGATACCATTGATAAAGCAGGAAGACGACTATGAAGGGCAGGAGCTTTCACCATGAATTTCCTGATTGTCTGCGGAGGGTCTGCCGGGCACATTAACCCTGGTCTGGCAATAGCTTCTGAGCTATGCAAAAGGCAGCCGGGCGCTAAGGTTCTCTTCGTCGGAGCAGGGAAAGCGCTTGAGAAAAAACTTATACCTGCCTCGGGATTTCATTTGGTTAACATACGTATGAGCGGGTTGAGGCGGAGTTTTTCGCTTGAGAACCTCATACATAATGCAAAGACGGTTAAAAACCTGACTACGGCTGGAATCAAGGCAGAGAAACTTGTTCGCAGATTCAAGCCAGACGCAGTGATAGGAACTGGCGGGTACATTTGTTA
>WQSH01000097.1 GCA_009787995.1 Oscillospiraceae bacterium | reverse complement strand
CCCAATAGCCAGGATAGCCGACACAATATCCGGCTACTTTGCCTATGCGGTGCTTGCTATAGCAATAGCGGCGGGTGCGGCATGGTTTTTCGCCGGGTATGACCTAGCCTTTGTTATGGTCGTCGTGGTGTCCATACTGCTCATAGCCTGCCCCTGCGCCCTTGGTCTGGCGACTCCCACCGCCGTAATGGTCGGCACAGGCAAGGGCGCCGAAAACGGCATACTGATCAAAGGGGGCGAGTCCCTTGAAACTGCGCATAAAATAAAGACCGTCGCGCTCGACAAAACAGGCACCGTCACGCAGGGCGAGCCCCATGTCACTGATATTGTGACAAAGGGCGTTTATGCCGAAGATGATGTTTTGCTATTGGCTGCATCAGCCGAAAGGCGCTCCGAGCACCCACTGGGCGAAGCTATCGTAAGCTATGGACTTGAGCGCTTAGGCAATCTGCACGAACCGGAAAGTTTCAGCTCCGTCACGGGGCAAGGCATAGAGGCGCATATAGAGGGAAAGGATGTGCTCATTGGCAACAGCCGCCTGATGGAGAGCCTAAATATAAGCTTGGCGGATTATTTCGCAGACTGCGAAAGGCTTGCCGGCGAAGGAAAGACATCTATGTACGTGGCCGTCGATGGGCGGCTGGAAGGGGTCGTAGCAGTGGCGGACATCATCAAGCCAACGAGCAAGGATGCTATTTCCAGGCTTGGGGATATGGGCATAGACGTGGTTATGATTACCGGAGATAACCGGCGCACGGCGGATGCTGTGGCAAGACAGGCAGGGATTGATCATGTGCTTGCCGAGGTTTTGCCCCAAGATAAGGCCGAGTGCGTGAAACAGCTACAGGCAGACGCCAGCTGTGTCGCTATGGTGGGCGATGGCATCAACGACGCTCCGGCTCTCGTACAGGCCGACATTGGCATTGCGATAGGCGGCGGCACGGATGTTGCGATAGAATCCGCCGAGATTGTCCTGATGCGCGGGGATTTGCAGGGCGTCGCACAGGCCATATACTTGAGCAAGAGGACAATGCGCAACATCAGGCAAAATCTGTTTTGGGCTTTTGCCTACAACGTGGCCGGCATTCCGATTGCCGCAGGGCTGCTGTACTTATTTGGCGGTCCGCTGCTAAACCCGGTAATTGCAGCCTTGGCCATGGCCTTTAGCTCAATATCGGTTCTGCTCAATGTACTTCGCATCAAGAGGTTAAACATATAAAGAAATCTAAAAGGAGGAATTTTGTTGTGGAAAATTTAAAATTGAAAGTCACGGGCATGTCCTGTGCGCACTGCGAAAAGAATGTCACAAACGCCATGGAGGATTTGGGCGTTACTGTGATAAAGGTTTCCGCAGATGAGGGGCTTGTAGAGCTGGAGCATGACCCCGCCAAGGTGGCAGCAGACGCCATAAAGGCAGAAATTGCCGAAATCGGGTATGACGTGGCGTAGCTCGCATCACAGGCGCTAACAAAAACGCACTGCCCGCTGCTAAAAACAGTGGGCAGTGCATTTTCGTTATGCTTTTGCTGCTTTTGACCCTCGCTTTACGTACATAAACGCCAGCGCTGCGACAAGCAGGCATACGAAGGCCGTAAACTGGTATCTAAAGCGCGTCGAGTCGCCGCCTAGGGCATAAGTCAGGTTCGTCATTATGACTGGCGACAAGAATCCCCCGCCTCCCGGCGCAATGCTCAAAACCAGCATCGTAGCTGTCGACGAGTTTGAAGGGTCTGTAATATTGGAGACATTAAACAGGCAGCGCGGCATTAGCATGCTTAGCCCAAGCCCCATAATAAACATTGCCACAAGTGTCATTACCAGCGAAGTGGGGAATAAGTTTAGCATCGTGAAGCCCACGAAGAGCAGCGCAAACGCCAAGGGCAGCAGGTAGTCCCCCAGCGCCATGGAAACCTTGATGAACAAAAGCCCCATGAGTATGCCGCCAAGCATCGGCATTGCGTTCGCCGTCCCTGCAAGCGCCGCATCCCCAATTTCTCCGCTCGCTATGTGAGTTGAAATGTTCATCCCCCCGACGTTGAACAAAATCGAGAAGAGAAAAATTAAAAAAGCGTAGAAAAAGACACTTTTCGGCAGTTTTGACCGCGCCGCAGTGTCTTTTGGAGAAATTCTTTTGTCCCTGGGTATTACTGCAAGCCCAATGAATATGACTGGTATTGTGAGCAGAGTCATCAAGTACCCTCCGAACCACACGACAGTGACCAACAGCCCGCCCGCTACGCTCATGACGACGCCCCCGACGCTGAGGAATGCAGAGGTCATTCCTGACATGAACTGGCGCTTCGCTTCGTCAAAATTATCAAACATTATGCTCTGCGAGTTCGGGATGCACAGCCCCATGCCCGCCCCGATTAGGATGTTGAGGAACCACAGGTGCCAAAATGCGTCGTTTAGGAAAAATGCCGTTACGCCTGCCGCCGAGATAAATGCCATGCCCAGCAGGGTTATAAACTTTTTTGACGCTAAGCCGAATTTAATTACCATGGCTCCGATAACCCCTGTGGCAACGCTGAAGAAGCTTATTAGGCCCATGGCTGTCTGGACAGACTGCAGCGAGTGTTCGTAAAACACCTCCGTGGAAATATGCTCGATTGCAGGCATAATCGCACCTTGCGGCATCTGAATCAGGGCGATTAGCAGGAGCACAATCATCAGCGCCCTGCTATTTATTTTTTTTGTTGCATTATTTTCCAACATGCTGTCTCCTGTCTATATTTTAAACCTCAGCGCTTATTCCATGAATTCCAACGCTCTACCGCCCCTAACTTTAATCTATAATGGTGCTTTTTACAACAAAAAAATCTAATTCTTCATTGAAATTACCAGAGAAAAATGGAAAATTGCAGTTGCATCTTCTTGACATCAGGAGGCATGTCGTTATACAATACGCTATACAATATTTTTATCAATCAGCCTTATTAATATATTTTTCATGCAACAGGGGCAGGATTACCATCCCTCGACGAGAGGCGAGCCGGTTCGTCGCTCTGGCTTTATTGAAAGGGGTAACGTAAATGAACATATTGGTTATCAACACAGGAAGCTCGTCGCTTAAATATCAGTTATTCAACATGGAAACTGAAACCATCCTGGCAAAAGGCAATTGCGAGCGGATAGGCATTGACGGTCATGTGAAGCACACTCCCACAAATGGGAAGCCTTCTTTGAGCGAAGACGTCCCTATGCCATCGCATTCAGAGGCGATAAACATCGTGATAAACACACTCACGAGTGAGACGTACGGCGTTATCGACAGCCTTAAAGAAATTCACGCAGTCGGGCATAGGGTTGTGCATGGCGGGAAGAAGTTTTCGCAAAGCGTCTTAATCGATCAAGCTGTGATTGACGCGCTTGTCGAATGTGTCCGCCTGGCACCGCTCCATGTACCTGCAAACCTGATGGGCATTAACGCCTGTCAAAAGGCGTTTCCGACTGCGCCTCATGTCGCTGTTTTCGACACGGCGTTCCACCTTACCATGCCTGATCACGCTTATATTTATTCAATCCCATATGAATACTATTCCGACCATGATATCCGGCGTTATGGTTTTCATGGGACATCGCATAGGTATGTCTCTGCCAAGGCGACAGAGTTTTTAGGCGGAAATGCAGAAGGTCTTAAAATCATAACGTGCCATTTGGGCAACGGCGCATCCCTTGCCGCAATCAAAGATGGGAAAAGCGTTGATACTACAATGGGGGCGACGCCCCTTGAGGGTTTGCCGATGGGCACGCGCAGCGGCACTGTAGATCCATCCCTCATCCCTATGATTTCAGATGCGGAGGGCGGTTTGTCAATCGGGGACACGCTCGACATCCTTAACAAAAAATCTGGCGTTTTGGGGATTTCAGGGACTTCGTCGGATTTTCGCGACATAATGAACACTGCGGAATTTCATTTATATGAGCCCGAAAACGAGGATGAGAGCGCAGAGGACATTGAAACCTCTGAACGCGCAAGGCTTGCGCTAGATACTTTTGAGTACAACGTAGCCAAGTTTATCGGCTCATATATAGTTGCGCTGGGTGGTGTAGATGCAATTATTTTCACCGCCGGTGTCGGCGAGAATTCTCCCGCAATCCGAAAAGGAATTTGCGACTGGCTAAAGGGCTTTGGCATTTTCGTTGATGACGAAAAAAATGGGCACGCCGGTGGCGATGGCATATCAGATATCACCAGCGCAGGGTCTTCTGCCATAGTGCTCACCATCCCGACCAATGAGGAGCTTGTCATCGCCCGCGATACAATGGCGCTTGTAAAAGGCTAGATTGAACTTATAGGACATGCTAGTGGGGGGGAGGCACCCCGCAGGTCTGAGGGGGGGCGCCCCCGGCCTGCGAGGTGCCTCCCCACTGTGCGTGACATGATATTATTTTTTAATCCGATTCATCCGAAGTGTTCGGGGAATACTGCCTCTGCTATTTCCCTCATTGCTCTTACTACATTTTGGCTCGGGCGGTTGCTGGAGTCCGTGTCAATTGAGAACACATCACCGTTTTGCACTGCTGTTATTGCGCCAAAGCCCGGCCTTTCCATAATTTCTGCTATGGGGTCGTCGAGGAAGTCGGTTGAGGTTAGGATAACATCGGGATTTGCTTCAAGGAGCACTTCGTCCGTAACGGGTATCCAGCCCTCATAATCTGCGAAGATGTTTACTGCGCCTACCAGTTCGATAATTTCATTTATGAATGTCCCCGTCCCGAAGCTAAACATCCATGGTGCGGGAGACACTTCGAAATAGACTGTCCGCGTTTCGGCGATGGTTGCACCTATTGTGCGGAACGCTTCTATTTCCGTTTGCATTTCGGCAACCAGGCCTTCCCCGATTTCGCTGACTTCCATCACTGCGGCCATAAAGCGTATGTCTTCCATTATTGCTTCCAGGCTTACGCTGGTTGGCATGTAGATTACAGTGATTCCTGCCGCTGAAACCGGGAACAGCGGGTCGTCTCCGCCTCCGGCTCTGGCCAGGCCTGCTACAAAGACTACATCGGGCATCAGGTTGACGATAAATTCAGCGTCAAGGTCCATTATGCCAAAGTCTGCGGGTACGCCGGGGTCCAGGCCTGGGATGCCTGCCGAGAATCTGTCAGCGGCTATAATCCTGTCCGCAAGTCCCAGTCCTACAAGGATTTCTGTTGTTGCGGGGCCTATTGTCACTATTGTGTTAATTTCGTCCGGCAGTGTTATTGCATAGCCGTCGCGGTCTGTTTCGGGGCGCACTCTCGTGGGGGGCGCAGGTTCTGCTGTGTCCTGTGTTTCTGTGTCTGTTTCGTCGTACGGCTCTGCCTGGGTGTCTGGCGGTGCTGTTTCTGTTGCTATCGGCTCTGCTGTAGGGGGTGCGGTACTGTCGGTTTCGCTTCCGCAGGCTGCCAGCGTCATAGCTATGACCAGCAGTAGGCATAAAATCGTGAAGATATTTCTTTTTTTAAGCATTTCAGTTTTTCTCCTTTTAGTTTTTCATTTAGTATTTTTACGTTTTTTGTAACTGTTCAGTACCCAACATTTAAGTGCGTAGTCGCAAAATCCAGTAATCAGGGCTCGTTGGGGCTCGGTTTCCGGCGGGGACGGCCTCCGGCGGAAAAGCGCCGGAAAGCGACAGGCAGGCTTTTGGCACCCAAGCCCATTTATCACATCCTTTTACAGCACAAAAAACCCCTCTGCCGACGATTGCAGAAAGGCTTAATAGCTCTTGTGACAAGATAAAATAGCCAATTCCCCAACCCAAGAATCGTCCGCTTCAGCCTTGAGCAAGTATCCTGGCTACGAATCGTCCGCCGAAACGCCTTCTCGTTTGCGTTGTACAAACAATGGCCTTGTGTTTCTTTGTCCTCGTTACAGTAGGGGTAAGCCTGCGCCGGATTTCCACCGGCTTCCATGTCTCATTGCTTTTTGTATATTTAATTTTTTGCTTCAGAGTTTTAGACGCACATTCCTCAGATAGGTTCTCACACTTTCTTGCGCTTGTCAAGAATTATTTCCTTACCATCAGTTTTTTTATTGCCCTGTCTATCCCCTCCAGTGTCAGCTCGTACATTGGGAACACCTTGCGGACTATGTTTATCGTTTGTGCTCCGTAGGACGTCTCCCAGTGCCTTTCGGCTATTGGGTTTAGCCATACATTGTATGGGAATCTCCTTGCCACCCTCTGCAACCATGTCAGCCCGGGTTCTTCGTTGTCTTTATCCCAATAAATTATTCCATTTTGCTGCAGAAGCTCGCTTGGCGCCATTGACGCATCGCCCACTAGGATGACTTTGTAATCTGAATCGAACATATTAAACAAGTCGGTCGTCTTTATAGTCCTGTGCAAGTAGCTGCCGTCGTCGTCGTAGACAAAATCATAAATGCAGTTGTGGAAGTAATAGAACCGGATATCCTTAAAATGCGTCGCCTTATGCACGGCAGAAAAGAGCTGGCTGCAGATCTGCGCATATGCGCTCATTGAGCCGCCTATGTCCATCAGGACTATTAGCTTGACCGTGTTCTTTCGCGGCCTTGCCCAGACCAGCTTTAACATCCCTGCGTTACGGCCTGTCTCTTCAATTGTCGCCTCTAAATCAAGCTCATCCTTTGGTCCATCCAGCCTTGTGCTAAACTGCCTGAGCTTGCGCAGAGCCATTTCGAATTGGCGTATCCCAAGAGTCTCGTCGCTTCGGTAGTCCACGAAATTGCGCGCCGCTGCGACTTTGACGGCGGAGCGCCCATGGGACGCTCCCCCAATCCTGACGCCGCCGGGGCTGTATCCTGCATTGCCGAACTTTGATGTGCCGCCTGTCCCAATCCAATGCTTGCCTCCGTGGTGCTCTCCATCCTGCTTTTCGACAAGCTCCTGCAGCTGCGCTCGAAGTTCTTCAAACTCTGGCTTGCCCAGCTTTTTTATAAGCTCGTCGCGCTCCTCTTCGGAAAACAAATATGGCGGCAAAGGATTTTCTATCCATTTTGTGACTTGCTTGAGCAGCTTTTCCGGGGGCTCGATGCCCCTGAAAAAGTACTGGAATGCGATGTCATACTGGTCAAAATGCGTTTCGCTCTTGACTAAGACAGACCGTGCAAGATGGTAAAACTGCGTCAGACTAGATCCGGCAAGCCCTATGTGCAGGGCTTCCATCAGAGTCATCCACTCGATCAGTGTGACTGGAACCCCCTCCTTGCGCAGTGCGAAAAAGAAATTAATGAACATAGCCGCCGCGCCTTTGCGGTGGCATGTTTTCCATGCCTTGCGAGTTAAGCTTCTTTAGCGTCAAGTCGAAGTCTTGGTTTTTTTTCAGGAGCGCACCCAGGAATGGTATATTTTTTGATATCTCTGCCGGGTCTATGCCGCCCAGCGCCAGAGCCTGAATCCAGTCCAGCAGTTCGCTCGTGCTGGGCTTTTTTTGTAGCCCGGGAACGCTCCTCAGCCAGTAAAACGCTTTTAGCGCTTCGCGGAGCAGAGTAGCTTCCATGTCGGGGTAGTGCACCTTTACTATGTCTTCCATCATCTTATCGTCGGGGAATTCAATGTAGTGGAAGATGCAGCGGCGCAAAAAAGCGTCCGGAAGCTCCTTCTCTGCGTTGCTTGTTATTATGACTATGGGGCGATTTTTTGCCGCAATAGTCTCGCCTGTTTCTGGAATGTAGAAGTTCATGACATCCAGCTCCCAAAGTAGGTCGTTCGGGAATTCCAGGTCGGCTTTGTCAATTTCGTCAATCAGCAGGACGACGCGTTCCTCTGACGAGAATGCTTCGCCTAACTTGCCCAGCTTTATATAGCGTTTTATGTCCGCCACATCATGCTCGCCGAACTGACTGTCGTACAGGCGCTGGACTGTGTCGTAGACGTACAGCCCCTCTTGAGCTTTGGTGGTAGATTTGATGTTCCAGATTATAAGCTCTAGTCCCAGCGACTCTGCAACGCTTTCCGCCAGGACTGTCTTGCCTGTGCCGGGTTCCCCTTTAATGAGGATTGGCCTTTTCAGCGCCACGGAAATGTTCACGCTGTTTTGAAGTTCCGGAGAAACTATGTAGTCTCCGGTTCCTTGGTAAGTTTGTTTTTCTGTCATCTGCGCTATCCTTTTCTGGCAATTGGATTTTTGAGTGTTCAGCAGCACTGTTCCTTGTGCTACCCCGCATAGAGCATGAGGATGCCGCTGGGCCCTGCGCCCCTGGGTTTGTGGGTGTCGGTTCGGGGCGGCGTGTGTGCGCCTTCGGCCTCCCANNC
>WQSH01000096.1 GCA_009787995.1 Oscillospiraceae bacterium | reverse complement strand
ATCAAGAAAAACCATCCAGACTATGAATAATGTAGGGTGTACCCCATAGCAATTGCTGATTTCTTTTTCTGAGTTTACACAAACTACTTGACACAGCCTTTTAAGAACTTTTAAAGCGAAAATGAAAGCTTCTGAGGGCAAAAGGCGCTTAGAAATTTCGATTAACTCCGCTCTTGTTTATGAAAGTTAACGTCAATGTCGGAAGCACTGTTAAACAGGGTGCTTGCACGTTCTATGGCACTGTTGCTACAAACTTGCACCCGCTTTTAGAATTTTTCTATACTTTTACCTTTATCACAAACCCGCTCACCCCGACCTCCCAACAGTTCGCATTTAGCTCAAACTGGCGTGCCAAGCACGTATAATCCGAACAACCAGCCGATTTTCATCGGCGAGTCGTTCGGATTTGTGCTACCTTGGACTAAATGTGATTAAAACAAGGGCGAACATCAAGCCTAATTGCCTGATGTTTTAAGCAATCTCTGCGGCTGCTATGCTGTGTTCGGCAAGTCCAACCTGGTCAGCGCGGCGAAATGCTTAGTCTGCCCCAGCGTATTCAGGTTGATGTAAAGCATGTTCCCAGAAGCTGCAATACCGCCGAGCATTAGGACAGCCACTAGCAGAGTCGAGTGTGGCGCCAAGAAACACAAGAGGCGTACCAAGGGGCGCAGTCCAAAAACAAAATTTGTGTAAATTTTTTGTGGAAATAGTGTAAACAATTTGTGAAAATTTCATGTCGCTATTTGAAGCCACATATGCTATACTGACTTAAATTTCAGCAACAGAAGGAGGAAATGCCTGCCAAACTTGAAATGCTTACCGCCCAGCGCCAGCGAGGTGGGGGATTTACTGATTTCGTAAAAGTGTTTAACAAAATGCAGAAATTGGAGGGCTAGGCAATGAGAAATCTGAAAATTGGAGTGAAAAT
This sequence comes from Oscillospiraceae bacterium, assembly GCA_009787995.1. Classification (GTDB taxonomy): domain Bacteria; phylum Bacillota; class Clostridia; order Oscillospirales; family Oscillospiraceae; genus WRMH01. The sequence continues at coordinate 7,444 of WQSH01000096.1, read as the reverse complement.
CACAATTGGCTTCGGAGTGGTTCTTTTATGTATCGCTATCCTCACTGTGTCCGTATTCGTAAGCGCACAGATGACGAATGCACAATTGGAATTCATTGAAGAACTTTCCGACTTCCAGTGCGGATACACCGACTTTGTCAACTATTTCAACGATGCCCGAATAGGCATCCGCGTACTGGTATATACCCACAACGAAGAGCAGTATAGCCGCGCGGTCAACAGCATCAATCAAGCCAACACAGTTCTGCGCCATCTTGCCGATGAAGCTGCACGCGTGCAGGGACTTGAGGGCTACAGGGGCGAAATCGAAAACCTTAGAAGCAACATCGCGCAGTGGAACAGCCTTGTAAATGAGCTTCACATTTCGAACGAAGCATTGTATGATATGCGGGGTCAATTTGATGACATGCTTGTTGCCGCCATAGAGCTGGCCCATGAGAATATTTACTACGCCCAGCTTGAAAACTTGATGACAAATATCCAAGAGGGAAGTGATGCCGAAACTCTGCTCAGGCGCCACGCCCGTGTCGAGCATGGAGCAAATCTATTGTTTGACATTCAACGGATAGAGGCGATGTTCTATCCGCTTATCGCATACCATGACCTAACCGCCGCTTCGGATTCAATAGCATTTGGCGAAAGCGTTATGGTATCCCTTGATAAATACATAGAAGATAGCTCGCAGCAAAAGAATAAAGATGACGCTCAGTATGTCAAGGACGCACTTATATCGTACTTTGGCCTGATAGATAACTACATAGCTGAAATAAACAACCTAAACCGCATCAGGGAGGCATATGAGGCCCAAGCTCAATCAATACTGCCGATTGTTGACGCAACTATCCTAAACATAAACAACGATGTCTTGGAGGCCATTTTGCGGGCAGAAGCTTTGGGCGGGCGGCTAATTGTAATTGCAGTCGCATTGGCCATAGTTGCCATTATCAGCGGAGTAATAGTTGCGGTTTATCTTATAAATAGCATTAGCACGCCACTGGTTGCGCTTTCCGCCTTTATGGTAAAGGCGGGAAAAACGGGAGATACTGCTCTTGCTCCGAAGGATATTGAGATAATAGGAAAATTTGCAAAAAACAAAGACGAGGTAGGGGAGCTTATCGCATCTACAGCCGAGTTTGTCGGGGAACTTAACCAGGAAATGGACATGCTGGAACAAATTGCAGACGGTGACTTGACTATAACGCCAAATGTTTTGTCAGAAAAGGACAAGGTTGGAAACTCTCTGAAAAAGGTAGTCGATAGCCTCAACCATATGTTCACAGAAATCAATTCCGCCACAACCCAGGTGTCAACCGGCTCAAAGCAGGTGGCCGATATTGCCCAGGCGCTGGCACAGGGCACGACCGAGCAAGCTGCGTCAATTCAGGAACTGTCAAGCTCTATTGCTGAGATTGCGGAAAGAACCAAGGCCAACGCCGCAACCGCCGAAAAAACATCGAAGCTTTCGGCAACCATCAGAGGCAATGCCGAAAAGGGAAGCCTCCATATGGATGAGATGATTGCGGCAGTAGGTGATATCAATGAAGCGAGCAAAAGTATCAGCAAGATAATCAAAACCATAGACGACATTGCATTCCAAACAAATATCCTTGCTCTGAATGCGGCGGTTGAAGCCGCAAGGGCGGGACAGCATGGCAAAGGCTTTGCGGTGGTGGCCGAGGAGGTGCGCAACCTCGCCTCTAAGAGCGCAGAGGCCGCTAGGGACACGGGCATCATGATTCAAAATTCTGTAGAAAAATCTGAGCTTGGCACTCGGATAGCCGGAGAAACCGCCGCAAGCCTGATGGAAATAGTAACAGGGATAAGCGAGTCCAGCCAACTTGCCGAAGAGATTGCCATATCCTCTGAGGAGCAAGCGCTTGGCATCTCACAAATCAACACGGGGGTTGATCAGGTGGCGCAGGTTGTCCAGCAAAACAGTGCATCGGCACAGGAGACTGCCGCCGCGTCACAAGAAATGAGCGGTCAGTCCGATATGCTTGCGCAGCTAATCTCAAAGTTCAAGCTAAAAAACGGCGCTTCGCCCCACAGCTTGCCGACAGAGAACCCCCCTGTACGTGTGCAGCACGGTTTGCCAGAAAAAGCCGGGAATTTCGGCAAGTATTAATGGCTGGAGGATAAGGCTTTTGGCCGCAAAAAAGGGGCTGTAGCAAAATGAAAAATTGCTACAGCCCCTAGTGTTCCCCAGTTTGCGATTTTAGAGGCATACTCCCTATTGCAGCGCCGCATATATGCGTGATGAGGCAAGTATGTTAATACAATAAATTCAACACAAGTCCTGCACCTCCAGCATGTTTTCCCAATAGCGCTTTGGCATGAGAGTCATGCGGCAGCGTAAGTTTTCACGTGCCTGTATTGAGACGGTGGCGTAAAATCGCTTCCACATAGCTTGGTACCGACCCTCTTCTTCGGAAATAGGCGGGAATTCAATGTTGTCGACTGATATGATTTCCATGCGGCGGTTTTGGTAGACCAGTGCAGCCTTGTGCGTTTTGTCAAAAATCAGGAGATTCTCATTGGAAAAACGTTGGGTGAAATGGCTTGCGATGAACGGCAGAATGAAATTCTTCGGTGTTATGGTCGCTGCGAGCGACCCGTCGTAATCGGAGAAGCGGATGAAGCCTTTCAAAAGATGCGACTCGCCCAGCAGGTGTTTTTGCGCTTTCAGCAATGGGGCGACGTCCGGATCGCCAAGTTTTGAAAGTATGCGGCGGCCTTCGCGGTATCCGCGGAGCAGGAAGTTGAGCATCAGCAGCTCTTTTTGTTTTAGGCAGGAGAGGAATACCGTCTCAATCAGATGCCGCGCCTCCGGCGATATTTTCTCAGAGATGGACGCCAGCACGCGCTCGGCCTTTTCGGCATTGGTCAGGACTGTATGTACGGCATATAGGGTTATGGGCTCGTCATCTGAAGCTACGATATCGACGGGCATCACTTCACTGTAGAACCGTTCGTATACGCAGCACAGGAATCCATGGAATGAGCCGTCGTACACATAAATCGCACTGTCGCACTTTTCTAAAGGTTTGATGCAAGGCATAGAACAGCCTCCTCCACTGCGTCGCTTATCGAGTGCGTCTCGACTATGTGCGGCAACGCCTTATTAAGCTTAGGTATGGGTGAGCCGTCGAATAATGAAAGCTGCTCTGCGCCAAAGGCAAAAATTTTTGGGTCAATCAATGCGCGCGCAGTTAAATCCTTGCCAAGCCGCAGCCCGGCAGTGCTATCCTTTGTGAGTATAAAATACTTGGCGCGCTTTAAAACAACGCCAATCCGCTTAAGCTCATCGAAGCCGAGCCTGCCTTCCCGGCGGGCTACGACTATTCGACGTGCACTTGTCGGACCTATGCCCGGCACGCGTAAGAGATCCCGCATGGAGGCAGTGTTTACGTCGATGGGGAAAAAATGCATGTTGTTGATTGCCCAGTTGCATTTTGGGTCGAGATATGGGTTGAGGTTGGGAGCATCCTCGCTTAAAATTTCATCAGAAGCAAACTCGTACTGCCGCATGAGAAAATCCGCCTGATAGAGCCTGTGTTCGCGCAATAGCGGCGGCGGGGATGCGACTGCCGGAAGCAGGCTGTTTTCCATGACAGGGATATACGCCGAGTAAAACACGCGCTTTAAGCTATATTTTTTGTAAAGAGCCGAGGCTAATGTTATTATCCGGTGGTCTGTGTCCTCCGTTGCGCCGATTATCATCTGCGTGGCCTGGCCGGCGGAGGCAAAGGTCGGGGCGTTTTTATACTTTGACAGTGCATGGGTGTTTTCCGCAAGTTCGTTTTTGATTTGTTGCATCGGGGCCAAGATGGAGTCCTTTGTTTTGTTCGGTGCAAGCAGTGTAAGGCTCTTTTCGCTGGGCAGTTCGATATTTACACTGAGCCTGTCAACCAGAAGGCCTAGGCTATGAACTAGCTCAGAAGATGCCCCCGGTATTGTTTTGGCGTGGATATATCCCCAGAAATTGTGCCTGTGCCGCAAAATGGCGAGGGCGTTTATCATAAGCTCCATTGTGTGGTCGGGGTTTTTGACAACGCCGCTGGATAAAAATAGCCCTTCGATATAATTGCGCCTGTAAAATTGTGTGGTAAGCTCCGCAAGCTCGTCCGGGGTGAATGTCGCTCGCGGGACGTCGCTGCTCGCACTGTTTACGCAGTATTTGCAATTGTAAATGCAGTTGTTTGACATTAAGACTTTAAGCAGCGAGATGCACCGCCCGTCGGACGTGAAGCTGTGGCAAATCCCCGCTGCGACAGTGCTGCCTGGTCTGTCAGAGCCCGAGGACGTGCACGCCGCATCGTATTTCGCACCGTCAGTCAATATTGTGAGCTTGTTCATCAGTTCCATAGCTTAACTATATATCTAAAATAATTAGAAGTCAAGATAAAAATCTAAAAATATTAGAAATTTGCTTGCAGCTCGTCCAATAATGGGGTATAATTGCAGCTGGGGGGATGCCTGATGAGTTATGGGACAATTCTTGCACAATTGAGGAAAAGTGGGGGGCATACTCAAGCCGAGGTCGCCGAGCACATTAGCCGGGCTTCTGGCAAGGCTTGCTCGTTTAAAGTTGTATCGCATTGGGAAAATGGAGTGTCCTCGCCATCTGTTGAGCAATTTCTGCTGCTGTGCGAATATTACGGCGTCAGAGATATTCAGCACACATTTCGTAACGCCAGCGCCGAGTTTCGGGGGTTTGCGAAGCTTAATGCGCTTGGGAAAAACCGCGCCGAAGAGTATATAACCATGCTTTCTGCAAACCCCATGTTCTCAGAATCTGAGAGCAGCAGCCATGTGGAGCCAGCGAGCAAGCCGCGCAGGCTTATAAAGCTGTACGACATACCTGCGGCGGCTGGTACAGGGGTGTTCCTTGACAGTGATTGCTTCTCAGAGATTGAGGCTGACGAAACGGTGCCTGGCGAAGCCGACTTTGCCGTCAGGGTTAGCGGAGACAGCATGGAGCCCAGCTTTGTTGATGGGCAGGTCGTCTTTATAAGGGAACAGAGGACGATTGAAGTCGGAGAGATTGGTATATTTGCCTTAAATGGCGATTCATATGTTAAGAAGCTTGGAGATGGAGAGCTTATTTCAATCAACCCGCACTATAAGCCGATCATGATTCATGAGTATGATTCGTTTTATATATTCGGAAAAGTTTTAGGGTGATAATTGTTCAATATAGATAAAAATGGCTCAAAATCTGGGCTGATATCTTTCTTGACTACTGGCCAAGGCAAGGGTATAATTTTTAATCGGTAACAAGCTGCTAACCGTTCAGTTTGTGAGAAGGCGGCAGGCAATGTTAAAGATTGGATAGTGGAGGACGAAATGGAGAGAAAACTGACAAATCCCGGCAGAGCCATAATGGGGCTCCAGCACCTGTTTGCAATGTTTGGCGCAACAATACTTGTTCCGCTGATTAGTGGATTATCGGTTCAGGTAACTCTTTTCGCAGTGGGCATAGGGACTATAATATTTCACCTGATTTCAGGGCTTAGAAAGGCCCCGCCAGTTTTTCTGGGTTCCAGCTTCGCATTCTTAGTAGGCATTGGGCTAATAACAAATCCGGAAATAGGAGTATTTGCCGGAGCGGATATGACGCAAAATGAGAAGCTTGCTTATGCCACAGGGGGCATCATGATAGCAGGCTTCTTATATTTAGCGCTGGCTGGGCTGATAAAGGTGATTGGCGTCAAAACTTTTATGAAATACCTGCCGACGGTGGTCACTGCGCCAACGGTCATATTAATCGGAGTTATGTTAGCACCGTTTGCAATAAGCCAATCGGCGAACAATCTGTTCCTTGCCATAGCGACCTTGGTGATTATCATATGCTTTTCCGTATGGGGCAAGGGGATGACCAAGATTATCCCGATACTCCTCGGTATAGTCGGCGCTTATATAATAGCGCTGCTAATGCACTTTGCATTAGGCATGACCAATCCTGATGGCTCTGCGATACTTGAGTTTGGCAGGGCGGGAACGGGGCTGGTCGGCGTTCCGCCCTTTATGGCGCCTAGGTTTAGTGCTGTGACTGTGCTTGTTATGTTGCCATTTGCGCTTGCCACGATAGCTGAGCACATCGGCGACATGGTAATCCTCAAGAGGATTTCAGGCAATGACTATATCAATGACCCAGGGCTTGTTCGCACGTTATGCGGGGATGGCATTGCGACAATAGTCGGCGGGGCGATGGGCGGCCCTGCTACGACCACTTATTCAGAAAACGTGGGCGTCGTTACGATAACGAAAATCTTTGATCCGAGGGTGCTGCAGATTGCTGCGATTTATGCCGTCGTGTTGGGGTTCTCTCCGTTATTTGCGTCTGTTATTTACTCAATCCCAGACGCTATAATTGGAGGAGCGTCGTTTATCCTTTATGGTATGATAGCGTCTGTCGGCATCAGAAATTTGGTTGATGATAGAGTGAACTTGGCCGATATGAAAAACTGCATCATAGTCGCCGTTATGCTGGTTATTGGCCTTGGACTCAGGTTTGGGCCGGCAATAACCATCACCATTGGCGAAACGAACATGCCGCTGGACCGCCTCGGTGTTGCAATCGCAGTCATTGTCGGCATAATTTTAAATGTAGTCCTTCCTGCGGACAAATCGCTACAAATGACTGGAGATAAGCCTATTGACTAGCATCTGTTTTTGGCATATACTATAGCAAAGGCGCTCATCAGATTGTGTGCAGGGAAATGTGCGCATGTGGTGGGCGTTCTTGCGACTTTAGGAGGAATTTTCTATGAACGAAAGATATGAGCTTAATAAGAATCTGGCTCAAATGCTCAAAGGCGGGGTCATTATGGATGTGACAAGCCCGGAACAGGCGGCGATTGCTCAAAATGCCGGTGCCTGTGCGGTTATGGCGCTTGAGCGGATACCGGCGGATATCCGCGCAGCAGGCGGGGTGTCCCGGATGAGCGACCCGGCGATGATTCGCGGCATTCAGAAAGCGGTCACTATTCCCGTGATGGCAAAGTGCCGCATAGGGCATTTTGCGGAAGCGCAGATTTTAGAGGCGATTGAAATAGACTACATTGATGAGAGCGAAGTGCTGTCCCCCGCTGATGATAAATACCACATAGATAAGAGGGGGTTTGCCGTGCCGTTCGTGTGCGGGGCAAAGGACTTGGGCGAGGCCCTCAGACGCATAAACGAGGGGGCGTCGATGATACGCACGAAGGGCGAGCCTGGAACAGGCGACATTGTGCAGGCTGTCCGGCATATGCGTTTGATGCAGGGGGAGCTGAGGCGACTGGCATCGATGAGCCAGGACGAACTGTATGATGCGGCAAAAGAGTTGAGAGTGCCATATGACCTTGTACTGCAAGTGGCCGAGAGCGGCGGGAAGCTCCCCGTCGTGAACTTTGCGGCCGGGGGAGTTGCGACTCCCGCAGATGCGGCGCTTATGATGCAG
>WQSH01000095.1 GCA_009787995.1 Oscillospiraceae bacterium | reverse complement strand
CTAAATGAAAATGATGAGGTTGTTTCTGTCGGGCAAAATCAAATTTTCACAGAGGGAGACGGACTAATTTCACATCATCAGCTTGCACACGCTGAAGCAAACGCAATACTAAAAATAAGCGAGTATCCACGCTCAAATGAGCACCAAAATGTCCGTAAGTATACGCTTTACACAACAATGGAACCTTGCCCTTTTTGCTTTGGGGCAATTGCAATGGGTAGCATAAGACATGTCAAATTTGCCGCCCGTTTGATTCCTCCATGTACGAAGCACCCGCCTGAATCATTTTTTTGCACCCATGATGAGCAAATGGCGGAATTGTGCGAGTGCGAGTATAAGGTCATTGCTTTAGTTGCTTCACAGCTCCGATACAGCATAATTGCATTTACTAGTTGACTTTTACCCTTCATTCTGGTAGAAATAACCTATAAAGATAAAAGGGGGGCGGGGCTTAATCCCGCCCCTTCTTAGAAAGAGGGAGCATGTTAAAAATTTTTTCGCGCCTCAAGCCGAAAGAGTGGCTGATGATTGGAGCCAGCCTTGCGTTTGTAGTTGTGCAGGTATGGCTTGACCTTCGTGTGCCGGAGCTTATGGGTGAAGTCACCATTTTGATTACGGCGCCGGGTGGGTCGGTAAGTGATGTGATTAATGTTGGATTGTTGATGCTTTTGTTCGCTGTAGCCAGTGCGGTCACGATGGTGTTTATGGGATACTTGGGTGCAAAGGTCGGTGCAAGCTTCTCGCAGGGGCTTCGCGGCGATGTGTTCCGCCGTGTCGAGAGCTTTTCGATGGAGGAGATGAACGCATTTTCGACAGCCAGCCTAATCACGCGCACGACAAACGATGTCACGCAAATCCAAATGCTGATTGCAATGGGCATGTCGATGTTTGTCAGGGCGCCTATTATGGCATTTTGGGCGCTCAGCAGAATATCGGCGGGCAATTGGCAATTTACAGCGCTGACTGGGATTTTGGTCGCAGTCGTGGTTGTAATGATTTCGTGCCTAATGGCCTATGCTTTGCCTCGATTCCGCAAGATTCAGACTCTGACCGATAACCTGAACAGAGTGACGAGGGAGAATCTTTCAGGCATCCGCGTGGTTCGGGCATATAATGCCGAAGGTTTTCAAGAGCGCAAGTTTGAGGAAGCCAACGACGAATTTACGGCAACGAGCCTTTCTGTCAACCGCGCGATGCAGATAATGAACCCCGTTATGCGCATGGTTATGACCGGCGTCTCGCTCGGCATATACTGGATTGGTGCATTTCTTATAGAATCCGCACAAGTGACGGATAGAATGGGCATTTTTTCGGACATGGTCGTGTTTTCTCAGCTCGCTTTGCAGGTCGTAATGTCGTTTATGATGCTGACGATGATATTCATAATGCTGCCGCGCGTTATGGTTTCAGTCAAGCGCGTAAACGAGGTCCTCGATACAGAGCCAACCATTGTTGACGGCACGATTGACGAGGTGCCGGACGGTATGATTGGTGAGGTCGAATTTAGGAATGTAAGCTTTAAATATCCAGATGCCGAGGACTATGTCCTGTTTGACATAAGCTTTAAGGCTCGCCGAGGCGAGACAGTTGCGCTTGTCGGCTCGACCGGGTGCGGGAAATCTACGGTAATCAACCTAGTGCCGCGCTTTTACGACGCTACGGAAGGGCAGGTGCTTGTCAATGGGGTGGACGTAAAGGAATACACTCAGGAGGCTTTGCGCAATATGCTCGGTTATGTGCCTCAGAGGGCGGCGCTCTTCTCTGGGACAGTGGCGTCAAACGTGGCGTTTGGCGATAATGGCAAGCCCAGCCCCGCAGAGGATGATGTGAAGACAGCGGTGAGAATAGCTCAGGCTGCGCCATTTATCGAAAAAATGGAAGATGGCTATAACGGACTGATATCGCAAGGTGGGACTAATGTGTCGGGTGGCGAGAAGCAGCGTATCTCAATCGCCCGCGCTGTTTGCAGGAAGCCTGAAATATACATCTTTGACGATTCGTTCTCCGCACTGGACTACAAAACGGACCGTGCGCTTCGTGCTGCGCTTCGCAATGAGACTGAGGGTGCCACAAGCCTGATAGTCGCACAGCGGATAGGCACGATTCGCGATGCAGACCGGATTTTGGTGCTTGACGAAGGCAAGCTGGTGGGCATGGGGACACATGATGAACTTATGAAGGATTGTGAGGTCTATCAGGAAATTGCTCTCTCACAATTAACGGCAGAGGAGTTAGGCGTATGAGTGGAAGAAATCATTACGAGGTGGGGCAAAACAGGAGGCCACCACAGGGCTTTGGCCCCGGCGGCAGGCCGCCCATGGGGGCAGGAGAGAAGCCCAAGGATTTTAAAAAATCGATATCAGAGCTGGTTAAGCACACTGAGAAGTATAAAAAAGGACTGATTGCCGCTATAGTGCTTGCATTGGCGGGTACTGCCGCAACCTTGGCAGGTCCCGATATGCTCAGGCTTGTAACGGACGAGATTGTTTCAGGACTAGCGACCAGCATAAACCTTGAGAGGGTCGTGCTCCTTTGCGTCGTCCTCCTTATTATCTTTGCCGTAGGTGCGCTGCTGTCTTTTTTGCAGGGCTGGATAATAACTACGGTCACTCAGCGCTTTGCGCAAGATCTTAGGGCAGAGGTTTCCAGAAAGATAAATCGGCTGCCGCTGAAGCATTTTGACCGTGCGACCAGCGGCGACATCCTCAGCCGCGTCACAAACGATGTCGACACGATAGCTACAGCGCTGAACCAGAGCATAGGAACCCTTGCGGCGTCAATCACGCTTCTAATCGGCTCACTGATTCTGATGCTCATCACCAATGTATTAATGGCAATAACGGCTGTTGTCGCTGTGTTCATTGGTTTTATACTGATGGGCATTATCATGGGGAAGTCGCAGAAGCACTTTGTTGGCAATCAAAAAAACCTGGGAGATTTGAATGGGCATATTGAGGAAATGTATGCCGGGCACACTGTCGTCAGGGCGTACAATGCGGAGCGGGGGGCCATCAGCGCCTTCGACGAGATTAACGACAGGTTATACACCAGCAACTGGAAGTCCCAGTTCATGTCAGGACTGATGATGCCTTTTATGGGTTTCATCGGAAACTTGGGATTTGTTGCGGTCTGTGTGGTCGGTGCGGTGCTTGTCATAAATGAGAGCATTTCATTCGGTGTCGTAGTTGCGTTCATGCTTCACATAAGGAACTTCACCCAGCCACTTGGAGGAATAGCGCAGTCGATGACGGCGATGCAGTCAGCGGCGGCGGCGTCGGAGCGCGTGTTTGAGTTCCTAAAGGCCGAGGAGATGGCCAATGAGTCAGCGAAAGCAATGTTGCTCGCCGAGGCCGATGTTAGAGGCGATGTCGATTTTTGCAATGTCGTATTTGGCTATAACGAAGAAAAGACGATTATCAAGAATTTTTCGGCCAGTATAAAGGCTGGGCAGAAGGTCGCAATCGTCGGGCCGACCGGGGCAGGCAAAACGACTATAGTAAACCTGCTGATGCGTTTTTACGAAACTAACAGCGGAGAGATAAAGATAGACGGCGTCCCGATTTCCGAGATGACAAGGGAGAACGTCCATGCGCTGTTTTGCATGGTCTTGCAGGATACGTGGCTTTTTGAGGGGACTATAAAGGAAAACGTGATATACAGCAAATCAGGAGTCACAGACGAAGAAGTCAAGGATGCGTGTAAGGCAGTAGGGGTGCATCATTTCATACGGACGCTGCCTAGCGGATACGACACGGTTTTGGGCGAGAATATCAACATCTCGGCTGGGGAGAAGCAGCTGCTCACTATAGCGAGGGCGATGATTGAGAATGCTCCATTGCTTATTCTCGACGAGGCGACAAGTTCGGTTGACACAAGGACAGAGGTGCTGGTACAGCGAGCAATGGCAAAGCTTACGGAGGGCAGGACTTCGTTCGTTATAGCGCACAGGCTCTCAACAATCAGGAATGCGGATGTAATACTGGTCATGCGTGACGGTGACATCATAGAAAGCGGCAGTCACGATGAGCTAATCTCAAAAAATGGCTTCTACGCCGAGCTGTACAACAGCCAGTTCGAAGATGCGCTCACTGCGTGACCCAACACTAAGTCAAGGCAGGGCACAAAACGTTCATTATTTTCCCGAGCGTTCTGTGCCTCGGGTACTCGAAAGGAATGAACGTTACTATGGACATCACTTACAGGGAAATACAGGACACTTTTGAAGCGCTTGGTAAGACAAAGGAATATTTGGACAAAAAATGGGAAGATATTGCGGGCTTTATAGCAGGCAAGAAGCGCTTTATCTTTGTGGGCTGCGGCTCAAGCTACTCAATTGCGAAATCCTTGGCGGCAATCTGCAATATGCAAAGCGGTGTGCCTGCCTCGGCGCTGGCGGCAGGGGATATTTTGCTCCATGCCCCGAGGTATGTGAAAATGGCGGATGGCGCCGCTATAGTATTTGTATCCCGCTCAGGCCGCACCAGCGAGCTGCTCATGGCGCTTGAGGCTTTGCGCTCACAGGGGATTTCACTATCTGTCTTTTCGCTCATTGCGGCAGACGGCTCGCCGCTGGAAGAAAAGAGCGACTTGGCGGTTTGCACGCCGTGGGCGTTTGATGAAAGTGTGTGTCAGACCCGTTCGGTCACAAATTTCTATTTCATTGGCGCATATATATGGGCAAGGCATGTGATGGACAAAGCCACGCTGGATGGGCTTGCACATTTGCTTAAGTTTGGGCCTGGCTACTTGGAGCGTGCGGAGGCGCTGGCAAAGCGGCTTGCCGCACTTCCGTGGTCCGGGGCGGTCGTTCTGGCTGATGCGGAGCTGGAGGGGCTTGCCGAGGAAGGTGCGCTGGTGTTCAAGGAGGTCTGTCAGTTGCCCGCAAATTACTACCATGTCCTTGATGCGCGCCACGGCCCCATAGTGATTTTTGGGGAGCAGACGCTGATTCTTGTTGCGCTGGGCGCTGCCGATTCGCTTGAGCGTGACCTGTTGGAGGATTTGGCAAAAAAGGGCTCGCATGTTGTGGCATTCTCTGATGTCGGAGATGAAGAGGCCGCAGTTTACAATATTGGCTATGGCCACCCGCTGACCCATGTGGCAAAAGGGATTCCCTTCATACTGCTGTGCCAGCTGACAGCGTACGAAAAATCGAAGTTGACCGGGGCTAATCCCGACAAGCCCACTGGGCTGGATTCGTGGATAGCGCTATAAGCGCATGACCGGTTTTTTGGAGGGCCTATCATGAAGCATTATGGTCTCGAAATCGACATCAGGAACAAGCCTGAGCTTGACGCCAAGTTTATACCGATTCACAAGTTTAACGAAGCATTTCTAAAAACTGCAACCAAGCCGTTCTCGATAGCGATTGAGCGCAATGACAAGCAGATATATGTGAAGTCAACCTTCGTCCATGGCGATGAGGCGCATGCCGATGTGGACAGGCGATATGTTGACCGCCTGGTCAAATTCGAGCTATGGCAAAAGGGTGGGTTTAGGCTGTATGTCAAGGGCGATGAGAGCCTTTATCAAACGCTCAAGCACACATATTCGCCGGGCGGCTCACGTGCGTTTGATGCGGAATTTATGGGAAACCTATACCAGCATGATTTTGAAATTCTCCTGTGCGATGAATTGCCGGAGCCGTTTGAAATCAAAAAGTCCATCGGGCGGCACTTTGATGGTTGCCGCATCGGATTTGATGCGGGCGGGAGCGACTATAAGGTTGCCGCAGTGATAGACGGCGAGGCGGTGTACAGCAGCGAGACCGTCTGGAACCCCAAGCTGAGCAGCGACCCAGACTATCACTATAACGGCGTGCTGACGGCGTTTAGGGAAGCGATGGAGCACCTGCCGCGCGTGGATGCTATTGGAATTTCCTCAGCCGGGCTTGTAGGCAACAACCGAGTGCTGTTTGCGCAGCTGTTCCAGAAAGTCCCAAAGGAACTTTTTGACGCAAAGGGTAGGGAAACCTACATTCGTGCTGTGAGGGAAATCGGTGACAACATACCCTTTGCAGTGGCAAATGACGGCGATGTTGCAGCGCTTGCGGGCTCCATTGGCCTAAATAGAAACAATATTCTCGGCCTGGCAATGGGAACCAGCTTCATAGGCGGGTTTGTGGACAAGGCGGGCAATCTTTCCAATTGGATAAGTGAGCTTGCCTTTGCTCCGGTGGATGTGTCGCCGGAAGCGGCAATGGACGACTGGACGCGCGACGTTGGGGTTGGCGTGCAGTATTTTTGCCAAGAGGCGGTAATAAAGCTGTCAGGTGCAGCAGGGATTTCGTTAGAAGGTTATGACACGCCTGCAAAGAAGCTCAAAGCTGTGCAAAATTTGCTGGATAAGGAAAATGAGGGCGCAGAGGCGATATTTCGCTCGATTGGCTGTTATCTAGGTCATACTGCGCCGTTTTACTATGATGTCTATAAATCAGAAAGTATGCTCCTGCTTGGGCGAGTGGTTAGCGGCAAGGGCGGGGATATCATCCTGGAGACGGCAACTGCCGTTTTGCGTGATGAATACCCAGAATTGCCGATTGAACTGCTTCTCCCCGATGAGCAGACCCGGCGCCTAGGCCAGTCGGTCGCAGCGGCGAGCCTGCCCGAAATCCCAAAGTAGGAGCGTTATTCAGAATTTAGAGGGCAAAAGGATGCATATTGAAGATGTCCAAATCCTGATGGGAGACGGGGTGTTTCGCAAAGGCTCCGTGGAGTTTGGAGAAACCATAGAGAAAATTGAAATAAGCGAGGCTTCGGGTATCGATTTTGGGGTGGGGCAGTATCTCATCCCCGGGCTTGTTGATGTTCACACGCATGGTGCTATTGGAGGCGACCACAACGATGGGTCAGGAGAAAAGATGGCGGAAATGGCACAGTTTTACGCTAGGAATGGCGTGACCTCATTTCTGGCTACGACACTCACCGCTGCGGAACCGGTGCTGGAAAAAGCTATGCGCAATGTAGCCCGATTTGAACGCCCGCCCGATGGCGCACGTTGCTTGGGCGTGAATTTAGAAGGGCCTTTCTTCTCGCATGGTAAGAGGGGGGCGCATCCTGCCGATTTGCTCAGACTTCCCGATATTTCTCTGTTTGAGCGTTTGTTCAGGCTTTCTGGTGAGAGTATCAAGCTCGTGTGCGTATCCCCCGAGTTAGATGGGGCTATGGACTTTATACGTGAGGCCTCAAAGCTGGCTCATGTGTCTCTCGCCCATTCCAATGCCGATTACAAAACGGCTATGCAAGCGTTTGCAAATGGTGCGACACATGTGACACACCTGTTTAATGGGATGAGCCCATTTTTGCACAGAGAACCGGGCATTGTAGGTGCTGCGCTGGATGCAAACGCTTTTGTTGAAGTGATTTGTGATGGCTACCATCTGCATCCGGCGGTTGTCCGTGCGATATTTGGCATGTTCCCCAAGCGTGCTTGCCTTATAAGCGATTCATTGAGATGCACGGGCTTGCCTGATGGGGATTACGAATCTGCCGGGCTGCCAATCATCGTGAGAGCCGGCAGAGCTATGCTGGCAGACGGCAGCAGCCTTGCAGGATCGGCCATAACGCTGCTGCAAGGAGTCCGCATAGCTGTTTCCCTTGGAGTGCCGTTGGCAAACGCGGTCTCTTCGGCGTCGTCACATTGTGCGCAGGCCCTGGGTATGGAAGGGATGATCGGCTCACTGGTGCCAGGAGCATATGCAGATTTTGTGCTATTGGACAGCAAGCTCGATGTGCAGAAGGTCTATATCAACGGCAAAGAGGCGCCTAGCACTTCGGGGAAATGCTGAACCGCCAGCCGTGCAAGGTGCATGGCTACCGTTTTGGGTCGGTACCCTTTAATTAAAAATCAAATTTCTTGAAAAGGAACGGTGAGATATGACACTAACAGGATTAAAAGGGACGACCTACACCATAGACCCCTCGCCTATCGATAGCAGCGGCAGCATTTACCGAATGCTTGGAGGTGACAGAATGGTCACCAAGCTGTTCAGGGACGGCGCAATCAATCAAGAGTTAGTAAAAAAGCTGACTGATATGATTGAAAACCCGCCAAGTGAGGCAGTGCTCTCGCAGGTGGCGTGGCCTCTGGACCTGGTTGGCGTGGAATCCGGCACATTCTGCGGCATTGTAATGCCGGAGCTGAGCGACGATGCAAAACTCAGCGTAGAGGAGATTCCGGAGCTTGGCGCAGTGCCTAAGGCCATTGCGGAATTGTTTGTCCAAGCGCCGAAAATTGCACAAAGCTCTGCGCCAGCGGTTTCACAGCCGTCAAGCAAAAAATCAGGGATTGAAACTGTTTTAGCGCTGGCAGCGATTGTGGTTGTAATTGTTGCCACGCTGTTGGTGACTAGAGATAATGCTGCCCCTGATTTTGGTGGTTTCGGCGGCTTTGGCGGCGGATTCGGGGACTTCGGCGGCGGATTCGGGGGCTTCGGCGGCGGATTCGGAGACTTCGGCGGCGG
>WQSH01000094.1 GCA_009787995.1 Oscillospiraceae bacterium | reverse complement strand
CCCTCGACATACACATCAAGGAGCTGCGCAAGAAACTCTCTGAAGCCGGAAGCGAAGCTGTAATCCAAACTATACGAGGGGTGGGTTATATGCTGGTATGATAAAGCGGCTGTTCATTTCCACGACTTTGCTCTTGCTCGTTGGTCTTTTGTGCTTTTTTAGCATCTCGTTATACACCACCCGCTCAAATAATTTGAGCATCGCAACAACTATGGTAATAGAGATGGCGCAAAACTACGCATGGTTATATGACCCCGATGCCGACCTTGCTTTTTTTGTCGAAACGCCGGGGCTCACGAGGGTCACCATAATCGCCCCAGACGGCACGATGCTTGCAGACAGCCATCCGCTCGATATGGCAATAATAGCCAACCATTTGGATAGGCCGGAAATCCAAGCGGCCGCAAGGGGAGCCCCAACAGCATATACCCGATTCTCCGACACGGTTGGCGTGGATTTCATATATTATGCCCTGCAAATCCCCAGCGGCGACAGCTATGTCTTCCTGAGGGCTTCCATCCCGGTGGCAAAAATCGACGGCTACCTTTCCCACTCTCTGCCGCTCCTCATCCTAGTGCTGATTGTACTTGCATCCCTCAGCTTCGTTTTATCCAGGAATATGATAAACCGGATAATAAACCCCTTTGAATCTGTGGAGCGGAAGCTCCGCTCGCTGTCAGACGGCAGCTATACCGCTGAGCCGATAGCTGGAAGCTATGAGGAAATCGGCAATATCACGCAGGGCATCGACGAAGTCTCCCGGGTTTTGCAAAGCAGCATTGCGGGCCTGCAGGATGAAAAGAACAAGCTCAGCTACATCCTCGACAATATCGGCGACGGGCTGGTCGTTATGGACGAAGGCGAGAACGTCACCCTAATAAATTCCGCCGCACTCAGCATTTTCAGCGTAAATCATGACATCGTCGGCAAAAATTTAAACTATCTGTCCTTTGATGAAACGCTCAAAAGTGCGGTGGACGAATGCGTTAGCCAAGAAAAAGCGGCCATGTTCGAGCTTTCCCTAAATGGCCGCATCTACCTCATTGCGGTAAAGCGCCTTCCGGGCACTGTGCTAACCATGGTCGCATTGTCGGATGTCACGGAAAATCGCGAAAATGCCAAGAGGCGCGAAGAGTTTTTTGCAAATGCCTCACACGAGCTGAAAACGCCGCTCACCGCCATCAAAGGATTCAACGAATTGGCGGGCATAAACAATAAGGACGAGGGCATAAACAGGTATATCGACGCAATCTCCCGGGAAACCGGCCGCATGCTCACGCTAATCAGCGACATGCTCAAGCTGTCGGAACTGGGCAACACCGTGGATTTAAAGCCGGTGAATGTTTCTCTGGCAAAAGTGGTGGACGAGGTGCGAGAGGCCCTCTCCCCCGTCATAAGCGAGAAATCCATAAACTTCGAAGCCATCGGCGATGCCAAAATAAGCGCAGAGCAAGGCCATGTCTACGACCTGATAAAAAATCTTGCTGAAAACGCCGTGCGCTACAGCAACCAAAACGGCAGGGTGTCCGTGACTATAGAAAGCGACAAGAAGGGGGCATACCTGTTCATATTCGACGATGGCATAGGCATTTCCCCCGGAGAGCAAACAAGGATATTCGAGCGGTTTTACAGGGTAGAAAAAAGCCGCTCGCAAAAAAGCGGAGGCACTGGCTTGGGACTGTCAATAGTTAAGCATGTCTGCGCCCTGTACGGCTGGAAACTGTCGCTAAAAAGCAAGCTGGGAGTTGGAACTGAAGTGGCAATTACTTTTTAAAGTAATTGCCACTATTTTCGCATAAAAAACGCAATTTACTAAGCTGATTTCTGCCTTACGCAAAAAAATACAAGGTTTGCGCAAAATTATTCTTGCAATTTAGAGCTAAATCAAATAGAGTATATCGGATAGACCGGCGTGTTAAAATACGTTGCCCAAATTCAATGCTTGACGCACTGCACTTGTTTCCGACCTGAACATAACGCCCTGAGAGGCTTTCTGAGCAGGGTAGTATAATATTCGCAAGAGTGAGGCATTATGGAAAATAGACGTAAAACTATTTTTTTGGTTGATGACGATACGACCAATTTAACAATCGGCAAAAAAGCCCTGTCTGGCGTTTATAATGTATTTACGCTCATTTCCGCTGCGGACATGCTCGAAATGCTTGACAATATACAGCCGGATTTGATTTTGCTGGATGTCAACATGCCTGATATGGATGGGCATGAGGCTATACAGAGGGTAAAATCAAATGAAAAAACTGAGCAAATCCCCGTGGTTTTCTTGACGGCGCAATGCGATGAGGATATGGAGCTCAAAGGCCTATCGCTAGGCGCCATTGATTATATTACAAAACCTTTTTCTGCACCGCTCTTGCTAAAGCGCATGGAGGTGCATCTTCTTGTTGAAGACCAAAAGCGTGAGCTGCGCGCTTTTAACAATAACCTGGCGCAAATGGTGCAGGAGCAGACAGAAACGGTCATAGAGCTTAAAAATGCGATACTCTCGACCATGGCGGAGCTTGTGGAGTATCGGGACAAGAGCACCGGCGGCCATATAATCAGGACGCAAAGATACATCAAAACACTCATGGATGCGATGAAAGAATATGGGGTGTATAGGAGCGAAATTTTAGAGCTGGACGAAGAGCTGGTACTGCAATCATGCCAACTGCACGATGTGGGCAAAATCGCCGTCAAGGATTCCATCCTTAATAAACCCGGAAAACTCACCGACGATGAGTTTGACTCAATAAAAGAGCACACTACTTATGGCGAAAAGATAATACTGAGCCTCAGGGACAAAACCACTGACAGTGAATTTTTGGAATATGCCAGAATTTTTGCAGTATCTCATCATGAAAAATGGGATGGAAGCGGCTACCCCAGTGGACTGTCAGGGGAGGACATCCCCCTGCTGGGCCGGATGATGGCTATCTGCGATGTGTATGATGCGCTTGTTGGGCTGCGCCCTTACAAAAAGGCTTTCACGCACGAAAAATCAATCAGCATTATTTTTGCAGGGCAGGGCAACCATTTTGACCCCCTATTGATTGATTTGTTCGCAAAAATCCATTGCGATTTTGAGCAAATAGCATTCTGACATTAGCATGTACAGCCCTAGATAGCATGCTGCAATATGTTTTGTGCCAGAGGAGAACCTAATGATAGGCAAACTGATTAACAATCTTACGGTAAAATCAAGGATTCTGGTAGTGATGATAATTGTAATCTCAGTTTCGATAGTGGCGGTTGCATCTATCAGAGTCTCTCAAGTGAGGAGTCAAACGGATTTGCTGCTTGCAGAGCGTTTGAAGGGCAATGCCAATATGACTTTCGGCATCTTTGACACAGTGAAAACTTATACGATGTGGATACTGGATACGGTGGCTGTCCATGCCCGCCACAACTTTTTAGATGCGCAATACGATATACAGCAGCAGCTGGGGAATCTATTTAAAAGCATAAATCATGAGCCAAACGGTGCTGAGTTCTATGACAACATAGCAGTGTTTGATGCGGATTTTAATTTGGTGGCAATAGCTCGCCCCAACGGCAATTTTCCCGATATCCTCATGTTCCCCGAATACTTTGACGAGCAGATGCTTGGCACATGGCTTTCTCCCGTTTTTGAAAATGCTATAACCGACAGGCTGCAATTCATGTTCACTCAGCCGGTTATGCATGGCGGCGACTTTCTTGGTATGGCTGCGATAATATGCAATACTCAGATGCTGGAGTATTTCTTGCGGGATTTCGTGCAAGTATACGACAGCTTTATAAACATTGCTGACCGCTCCGGCACAATTTTTTTCTCTAACCGTCCGGAAGCTTACTTAGGCAAGCATGTAGACGAACTTAGTGTCGTCGAAGCTTTTGACGGCGCAATCCCTATGAACACTGTCTTTGCGCACAACTCAGCCCTAACAGGCATGGACAAGATTGCCTATGTCACTTTTGACCCGCACCTCAATTGGACGGTAGTCAGTTTTTTCGATGCCCATGCAGTGGAAAATATAGGGCGCATTATTTTTGCGTCTTTGCTCCCCACGGTGAGCGGGATAGTTTTGGCGGCGGCCTTAATCATGCTGATTGTCCATTTGTCACTAAAACCTTTGCAGCATTTGGCAACCAGAGCCAAGGGGGTTTCCGAGGGCAACCTTGAACGCTCCTTCCAAGCTAGCAAAAATGACGAAATTGGCCAAGTTGCGGCTTCTTTTATGGAAATTGAACGGATTCTGACCATTTTGCACAATAATTTCAAAAATGCGGAACGTGCCATGGCCCGGGGCGAAACGGAGTATAATTTGGAAGATTCGCGGCTCGGTGGCATTTACGATGAAATGCTTGCAAGCATAAACAATATTGTCAGGCACATGGAGCAGTCCAAAATCCAGGCAGAGGCCGCATCCAAAGCAAAAAGCGCATTCCTCTCCAAAATGAGCCACGAAATACGCACGCCCATGAACGCAATCATCGGAATGACTGAGCTTATCCTAAGGGACAACATATCCCCTTCCGTCAGGGAGCAGGCTGTAACCATAAATAAATCCGGCGACCACCTTCTTACCATCATAAATGACATACTGGACTTAACAAAGGTGGAAAGCGGTAAGCTTAAGCTTATAAATGCGGAATATCTTTTCCACTCAGTCATACAGGATGTAATAAACATTATAAAAATGCGCATGTCAAACCCTGATGTGCGTTTTGTCGCATACATGCAGTCAGGCATCCCAAATACATTTTACGGCGACAGCGTGCGGATACGGCAGACGTTGCTAAACATTTTAACCAATGCGCTAAAGTATACGAAAAAAGGGCATTTCTCTCTTGAGGTGACTGGCGAAAAGAAAGATGATGAAACCTATCTCCTGACCATGAGGATAAAAGATACGGGCATAGGCATAAAACCTGAAGATATGCAGGAGCTTTTTGACGAGTTTGCGCAATTTGATTTAGAAAAAAACAGGGGCGTGGAAGGCACTGGGCTTGGGCTTGCGATAACAGAAAACCTCATAAGGCTTATGGGCGGGAGCATTAGTGCAAAAAGCGAATATGGCAAAGGCAGCGAATTTACTGTCACTTTGCCACAAAAATATGAAAAAGACGATTATGATACCCCATGCTTTAAAAGCAAAAATATCCTTCTATATTGCCGCACAGCATTAAATACGGAATTTATTTCGCGTTCCTTGGAAGATTTGGCAGTCACTTTTCAAACGGTAGCCGATGACAGTGACCTTCAGAGCAAACTTTCAGAAGGCAAGTGGGATTTTGTTTTTGCGGAAGCGGACCTGGCTTATACTGCGCAGCACATAATCGACGCCCAAGAGCTGCCCACAAAAAATGTTATGCTATCCGACTCCTATGATGCAACTTACGAAGCAAGGGAAAACATGGACTTTACCCTCCTGGTGATGCCCGCCTACTTAATTTCGATAGTAAATGTCCTAAGCGGGCGCGATAGCGATTATTCTGCAAATAACCAATACATGGAGCAGTTTATCGTGCCCAATGCGAAAATCCTGATCGTAGACGACATAGAAACAAACTTGAAGGTGGGCGCAGGTTTGCTCAAGCTTTATGGAGTGAACGCCGATACTTGCCTAAGCGGCAAAGCTGCCATCGAGGCAGTGCTGGTCAATGACTATGATTTGGTTTTTATGGATCATATGATGCCGGAAATGGACGGAGTTGAAACAGTGAGGGTCATACGCGGCTATGCCAATAGTGTAGATGCAAAATATGCCGATTTGCCCATTGTAGCCCTAACGGCAAATGCCGTCGTAGGCGCAAGGGAGCGACTTTTGGAAAATGGGTTTGACGACTTCCTTCCAAAACCCATTGAAGTAGCCAAACTAAACAGCATTTTGATTAAATGGATTACAAAGGAAAAACGAATCAATATCAGCCCAACGCCGACAGACAAGCCTGAAGAAGAAATTGAGATAACACTTGAGGACGTGGATGTCGCAAGGGGCATCGCGCTTTCCGCCGGGGGCATCCAAAGCTATTTTGACACCCTAGAGGTTTTTCATAGAAATGGCATAACAAAAATTGAGCAACTCACGGATTGCCTTGCACAAGATGACTTAGCCTTATACACCACCCACATTCACGCGCTTAAATCCGCCTGCGCAAACGTCGGCGCAAACAAATTGTCCGAAGAGGCAAAAATCTTAGAAGCCGCAGGCATGAAGCAGGATGTTGAGTTTATAACAAAGCACAATTTGTCTTTCATTGACAATTTGAAAAGATTGCTTGATAATATCGATGCCCTCATTTCCGAAAATACCAACACCCCAGGCGTTGGCGAGGGGCGGGATGAGGATGCCCTAAAGGAGCACCTAACCAACCTCAAAGCCGCCCTTGAGGCCTTCGATGTAGCCACAATTGATGAAATCTCTGCCTTGCTGCAAGACTTCACTCAACACCAAACAATGGCGGACCAATTAAAGGACATACTGCAAAGTGCTTTTTTTGGCAAATATAAGCAGGCCATAGCGCAGATAGATGAGTTGTTAAAGACCTGAGCAACTTAAATCATGCCACGCTCCTAGCGATCAGCCCTCCGGGGGGCTCCCCTATTGGCGCAGAAAAGGGTGCCTTCTCTCTTGAAGCACACCCTTCCGCATTATTTTTACCTATCGCAGCACGCCTACGCAAGCCTCTGCATCGCTGTTACTTACATGAAAGAGTCAAACAGCATTCCGATATTCATAAACCTCGTCATCATCATCGACTGCATCGGGGTAAAGTTGAAGCCTCCGCTCATGAAATCAGCATTGCCGCCCCCAAAGCCTCCCATGACACTCATCTCTTGCGACGTATCTGCGTGGGCTGCCGGATTCCTGCCTACACTCTCTGCTGTTCTATTGAGGCGGCTCATGAAGTTAAAGCCTTCACGCGAGTCTGCGAAGCGTTCCAGCTCCCCGCTCTCGGCGGCTGCTGCCATGCGCGCCTCGTCTATCTGCATACGCCCATTTTGGTTTAGCGATATGCCAATGCGCTCAAGTGCAGACGCAGAAGACCTGACTATCCCCGCAAGCTCATTTTGCAAATTGCTATCGGTTCTCCCTGCATCTCTGGCTGTGCTCACCAAATCGTTAAATGTGTTGACCATGTGCCGAAAAGCGTTTTGTTGTGAAATTACATCCCTGCCCATATCGACCTGCACATTCCCGGTTTCCCTGAGCTGCGCAGTCATTCCGAATCCTAAATCCACGTCATTTGTCCTAGACGTCTGCAATGCGCCCGTAAAGCCGCGATTGACTCTGAATTGGGCGTCCTGTGCCTGTTGGGTAGTTTCGCCCACGCCCGTCATTGCGACGGCGTTGCCCGACCCGCTGCTAACCGTGAAGTTGGGGCTGCCTGCTCTGTCTACGCCCGTCCGGGCAGACTCTAAAACTAGGGAGCTTGTGCCCGCCGCGCTGCCAGTACCTGTTTCGACTGTAGCCCGAACGCCTATGTCGTTCCTATTGTTTATGGCAGTTGCAATGCGCTGTTGGACATCCCTATTGGTGTCGCCTGCTGAAACATTGAAGTTGATGTCAAACTGACGGTTGCCGACATTGATGGATATTTGATGGGCGCCTGTGGTAAACCCCGAATCCGCCGCCCTAGCATTTGATTGCAGGGACGCACCTTCATTCCGCTGTGCTTGCGCAACCTGGAGAATGTCAACACTGAAATCCGAGGCGCCTGCCCCCCTTAGCCTATTTGGGTCAAACGAATTGATTGTCATCGCATCCGTATTTTCCGATACGGGCCGCCTAGCCTGCATAGGCGAAGGCGTATTTCCCATGCCGCGAATGCTGCTGAGAGCTTGCGACAGCGCCCTGGAGGTCTCAGTAAGCTGCACAACAGAGTCCCTAAACGCTTGGGAAGTCCCCGCTGCGTTTTGGCCGAAGGGGTTATTCCCCACTCTGTTGGCGAGCGGAGTCCAAGTCCCAATGCCGGGGTTGCGTGTCGAAGCGTTGCTCCACCAATTGGTGTTGGATACATTGAAGTTATTACTAATCATAAACTGCACACTCCCTTTTTTAGCACATCCCTGTGCGGGCATTTGCACTCCTTTGCCCGACTGCGAGCATCCTTTTACCTAAGCAAGCTCTTGAAATGTCACCGCTTTTTTATTCCTACCAATTTTAGCATAGTTTCTGTGATAATTCAAGACTAAATTTTCTCAATTATTTTAGATATAATGACGGTAGGTTACCATTCAGTGCTTGCTATCCGTCCGGCGACTTTTCGCAGTATACGAGCAGGGCTCTCCGTGACTATATATATGAGAGCAACAAAGGTCGATACTTGTATTTTGCAGACAGCGAGTAAGCTGCTATAGAGAAACTGGGATGGCAACAAGCATTCATGGTTGCCCGCCTCAACTTTCTTGAGGTGTGCCAACCAATCTCCCGAGTTTGCCACTTAGTTAGCTAGAAAAATCGAAAATAATTGAAAAAAGTTTAGAAAACGCAAGGAAAAGCCTTGCTTTTTTGTCGCTTTTATGAT
>WQSH01000093.1 GCA_009787995.1 Oscillospiraceae bacterium | reverse complement strand
AGCCGCAGCGAGTTAGCGAGCCCGGGGTTCCAAGGGGCATCCCCTTGGCGTGTCTTTTGGTTACTTTTCTGCACGAGCAGAAAAGTAACCCGCCGGAGGCCAAACCCCAATTAGCACCACTTAAAGAAGTGCTGATATACTGGATTCTACGACTGTGCGCTTAAATGACGCAAGAGGCACCGAACAGTTACTTCGGGAGTCAGGAGTTAACCAGACAAATGCCGAAAAACCTCTTGCACAGCAACAAGAAGTATGGTAAAGTGATGCACAGATGAACAACTGAATAACAATCGGTTCGGTTCGCCGCTGGGCGAAAAAGAATGGAACGGGGTGAGATGCCCCACGAGTAGGTCACTGTGATGCTTCCCTTAGCCTTTTGCATGGGAGAAGATAAGCCAGATACATTCCGGACTGATTTGCGCACCTGCCATCACCGGGCTGCGAACATAAACTTTGGCGTTCGCTTACCTATTTTGCAGGTGCGGGCGCTATCATTTTTTTGATTTGAAAGAGGGGGGGCCATATGAGCCGGATTGAAGATGAATTTTGGAGGGGCAAGGAATATGCATTCTTCTCTCACAAAAAGTGCGAGGCGTTCCCATGCCATGCGGATGGGCGCGGAGACAACTTCAACTGCCTGTTCTGCTACTGCCCGCTGTACATACTCGGCAGCGAGTGCGGCGGCACGCATAAATATATGCAAAACGGGGTTAAGGACTGCAGCTCTTGCACAATCCCGCACGAGCGCGACAATTACGGATACATAACAAGCCGCTTTGGCGATATCGCCCATAAAATGCTGCAAGGGTAGCGGGATGGGCGTATTGGGGTGCCGGCAATAAACGGCGGGAGGAGTGAGGGTTTTCCTGAAAATGCAAAAAAGCACCATAAATACCGTAAGCACGACGGATAACTGGACTTACCATAGAGACATTATCATATTCTATGTTGATGCGATGGCAATTAATACGAAGATTTATGGGGACATCGACGAGCTATACAAGACGAACGAAAGCGCATTTCTAAGCTATGCTAAAAAATCGCCGCTATACAACCACCCTCTGATTATCGGCGGCGGCCTGTGCCGCGAAGTATATGGCAAAAAAGCCCTCGGAATACTGTTGTATGTAAACAAAACACGCAGCAAGAGCGTCAAATCCGCCCTCGACAGCGTAATTAAGAAAGGCTGGCCAACGGCACACCGCCATATAGAAAACCCTGACAGGGCAGAAGGCGAAAAATACATAATGGGGCTAAAGCAGGGTCTTGAGGACGCTGTCATTGAAAACGGTGCAGAAATGTTTATCTTTTGCAGCCTATGCATCAGGTATCAGACACAGATTATAAGCCGGAAAGATTTTACGATGTTTCTGTTGTCGCTATCACTGAGGGCAAATGCATACCTTTCAAATGATTGGAAGTATGATTATTACAGAAAAAAGGACAATGCGTTTCGGGAGAAAGCCGGAACATTGAAAGAGCGCATATTTAGCGATTACGGAATAAAAATCACGGCTGACGGCCAGTTCAGTTCCACGGACGAATCCCTGCGCAGCCTTCATCAATTCTTCTTCCGCTTGGCATATGCGGACAGGGTCGTGACCTACTACCTCTTCAAAGATGCCGGCCTCTGCAAAAGCGACATTGACGACGTGTTTTGCGCTTGCCTCGGCGCAGTGGGTGATGGCAGCGACGATGAAGCCGCCAAAATGTTCCTCTCAGGAATACTTGTAAAACTCCTTTGCAAAACAATCACACAGCTAAAAGAACGCTATCTTGCCAATCCGGATAAGGCCGATGCCGCAAAACATGAAAAAACAATCGGCAAACTTACTGCGGACAACACTCGGCTGGAAAATGAGAATGCCCGCCTGAAAGAAACCATAAGCAGCCTTGAGGAAAAACTCCAGTCGTCAATAAAAGACATCGAGAAACCGCATTTGGACAGGATAAGGGTGCTGGAAAAGGAAATAGCGAAGCAAAATGAAATAATACAGCAAGAACGCTACAAAGACCGGGAGCTTAATGCCCTGCGTGATTTCTTTTTCAGCTTTGAAAACCGCAGGGCTGCAGCGGAGGCCGAGCCGGGGCGCAGTCAGGATGCGCTGATGGACCTCAAGGACACTGCCGGCGCAATTATCGGAGGGAACCCCAAGTGGATTGCGCGGATGAAAAGCCTGCTGCCCAAGTGGGTGTTCATATCATCGGCGGGATTCGATAAAAGGTCGCTCGACGGCATTCAGACCATATGCTTCCTGCCCAACCACATGAGCCATAAATTATACTACAAAGCGGTTGCGATAGCCAAAAACAAAAAAATGGACATCGGCTTCATCTACAGTCAAAACGAGCATCTGGCACTGAAAGAAATAGCAAAAGTCCTTGTCAGCGCACGGGAATAGTGCAGACAAGATGCCTCTTGTAGAGCAAGCAATTAAAATGCACGGTACGAAAGGATATTCACACAAATGGAAATAGCAATCTACGGCAAGGGCGGTATTGGGAAATCCACGGTTGCCGCGAATTTATCAGCTGCGCTGTCGCAGCAAAAACACCGGGTGCTGCAAATCGGCTGTGACCCCAAGCATGACTCGACTCGTCTGCTCCTTCCCTACGGTCATAAGCTCACCACGGCGCTTGACTACATGCGCGTCACAAACCCGCAGGACTACTCGCTCAATGAAATCCTAGCCGCTGGATTCGGCGGCGTGGGCTGCGTGGAAGCCGGAGGCCCTGAGCCGGGCGTGGGCTGTGCGGGGCGCGGCATCATCAGCATGTTTGAACTACTTTCGCTGTTCGGGCTAAAGGAAAGATACGACATCACACTATACGACGTGCTTGGCGACGTGGTGTGCGGGGGCTTTGCCGTGCCGATACGCCGGGAATACGCCGACACGGTTTTTATAGTGACATCAGGCGAGTTCATGGCGCTCTATGCGGCAAACAATATTCTGCGCGGCATCCGAAACTACGACGGCGGCAATAAACGTATTGCGGGCATCGTGCTGAACCGGCGCGGGATTAACGATGAAGCGGAGCGTGTCGGACGCTTTGCCGAAGCTATCGGGCTGCCGATAATAGCCGACATCCCGCGCAGCGAAGCGTTTGCTCAAGCGGAAGCGGCAAACAAAACACTTGCTGAGTTTGATTCCGATGGCGCGGAAGCAGGCATCTTCCGCAATTTGGCGGAAAATATCGTGCATGGAATCGGCAAATACAATGCAGAGCCACTAAGCGATGACGAGCTTGAACATATCGTAGCCGGCACACAGGATGCACAGCAGACCTCGCCGCAAATCGGAGTTACTGATGCTGTTTGCACAACGGTTGTCGGCATGACAGATGCGCACACAACAGATGTAAACAAGACAAAGGCACAAACAGGCACAGAAACGCCGTCGAAACCGCACGAGCAAGATATTATAGACTTCACATCTCCAAACCGCTATCTATCCAAAAACGTAATCCACAGCGAACCGCTGCACGGATGCGCATTTAACGGTGCCCTGACCATGAGCGCACAGATAAAAGATGCGGTCATACTGGCACACGCGCCGAAAAGCTGCACATACATTTCCTACCAGACAATGAGCTCCACGGGCAGGCGGCGGCTGTTCGAGCGCGGCTCGCTCCTTCCGTCGTCAATCGCGCCTAACCTCGAATCCACTGATATGGGGGAGCCTGAGATGATTTTTGGTGGCATGGAGAAGCTGGTAGGGAAAGTAGCCGAGATTAAAAAGCAAAAGCCCAAAGCAATCGTTGTCGTGAGCGCCTGCCCCGCAGGGATTATAGGCGACGACATCGACAAAGCGCAGGATTTGGGCGATGCGGGCACACCTGTTTTTACGCTCAGGACGGACGGCAATATGGCGGGAGACTACCTCCAAGGTATGCTGATGTGTTACACGGAGCTTGCAAGGCAAGTAATAAGCCGGAGTGTAAGGCCGGAAGAAAACCTTGTGAACATTGTTTTTGAAAAGGTCATATCAAAAAACACTGCGGACAACTTTGCGCTGATTGAATCATATCTCAGACAAATGGGCGTGGGGGTAAATTGCCGCTTCCTATGCGATACGGATTACGAGAGCCTTAAAAACTTCAAAAAAGCGCCGCTGAACCTATTGGCGCATCGCGACTACACGGGCAAGCTGCTTGAGGACTTTTTCTCCCGTGAGTTCGGCTCAAAATTCTTTGACCTACAGTTTCCTATAGGGTTATCCGAAACGGAAAGCTGGCTGCGCAGTGTCGCAAAGTATTTTGGTAAGCAGGCGGCAGCGGAGGAAATCATAGGGGCACACAAGTTGCTGTACGAAAATGAAATAGAAAAACTGCGGCGTAAAATGAGCGGCAAGCGGCTGATGATTCTGACGTACAACCACGATATCGACTGGATTTTGGGTGCGGCGATAGATGCCGGCATCGAAATCGTTAAAATAGGCATACTCAATTTCTCGCAAGACGAAGGCTTCAGGACAAAGCTCAAACTGCCGGTGCCGGTTGAGGAAAAGTACGACAGAGACAACCGCACCGCCGATGTGAAAAAGCACAGGCCGGATATACTGCTGACCAACTACACCTCAATCTCTGCGGGCGACGTGCCGCTTGCCGACACAATACCGATGGCACCCGGCGTAGGCTTTTTCACCGGGCTGGATATGATTAGACGTTGGGCAGGGCTTCTGGCTATGAACTTGAAGGGAGAGTGGGAACAAGATGAGCGGCTATTTAGAAAGTATTACACCCGATAGTCTTTCCGGAATAATTTTTGCGCTTGAAGGTGTGGCGGGCAGCGTTGTTTTGCTCAATGGACCTACAGGCTGCAAGTTCTACCACTCCGCGACAAGTGATAACCAGATGATACGCCAATTGGAGTTCGACCCATTAAACTACCCCGAACGGTGGTATTTCGGACAACCAAGAGTGCCATGCACATATCTCGACAGCGGCGATTATATATATGGCAGCAGGGAGAAGATTGCCGAAGCGCTAAAATATATCAATAACAACGTGCGGCACGATTTGCTTGCGATAGTGAACTCGCCCGGAGCGGCGCTCATAGGCGACGACCTAATAGGCATCGCGCACTCGGCACTCGGCGGCGGGGCGGTAGTGGCTGTCGAAACGCCGGGGTTTTCAAGCGATGTCTGCGCAGGATTTGAAACAGGGGTGCTCGCGCTTCTCGACGCAATGAATCCACCGAAATTGGATGTGCGCCCAAAGACGGTGAACCTGCTCGGCATGTCAATTTATCAGAAATATTACTTGGGAAATCTGGCGGAGCTTAGGCGGCTGCTGGGACTCTGCGGTATAACGGTAAACTGTGCGCTCTGTGCGGGCTGCGAAGTGGCGGAAATTCAGGAGATTTCATCCGCTGCGCTAAGTGTAGTAATATGCCCCGAATACGGCTACGGCACTGCGGAATACCTCAAAGAGTTATACGGAACGCCTTATTATATCTGCGACGGCCCACCAATAGGCTTTGCTGCGACAGAGGCATTTTTGTGCGATATATGCAAGGCCATTGGCTGTGACCCCACACCCGCAATCGAAGTGATCGAGCGCGCAAGAGCGGATGCATATGTGCATATTTCGCGCGTCAATTCGCTCACCGGCCTGCCCAAAGGCGTGCGTGTGTCGGTCGAGGGCACCTATTCTGATTTATATGCGTATTTTAAATTTTTTACCGAATATTTTGGCATGCTGCCGGAAGCCGCTTCGGTGGTCTGTCCGCGCGCCGCTTTATTTAAGTCGAAGCTTGAGGGGCTTATGCGCAGCTATGGGCTAACCGATGTGCCGGAGCGCGACATCTATGATGCACAAAGCGAGCTTGTCTTTGCATCCGGAGCGACAATCTCACGTTTCAAGAATGCCAGAAAGAAGTTTGTCGGCATAGAGAACGCATTACCGGGGCTAGGATATATAGACGTGATACCCAAATCGCATTATGGTGTATCCGGCGCATTGCTACTTGTTGAGCAAGTGCTAAACGGGTTGATGTTTTAAGCAATCTCTGCGGCTAATCACCGTATAGATAATCTTCATCTGACAAAAATACAACGCCGCATTTGGCATCATCCGTTCCGCTTATCATAAAGCCGACCTCATACAGGGGCGAAGCAATGTGCATCCCCTCAAATGGTCTCAAATCTGTGGTCACTGTTTGTCCATAAGCGCCATTTCTAAAGTCGCCATACGATCTGTTCTCCACGCCTTCATATGGCTCGTCCGTGAGAACAGTTGGAACTATTGTCCGAGAAAGTTGACAGGAATTTGAGCAGACGGTATATGGGGTGGCAGTGCGCTGGCAGCAATCGATGGGGGGATTGAGGAAAAAACTAAGTCACGCCCCTTTATTTCAATGCCGTCTGGCGGGACAGATACAGCATTAGGGTCTCTGTCAGAAGCTCTCCGCATTCTGAAGCGTGAAGCCAGTGCTTTCATCATGTCAGATTGCGCACTTAATTCTTCTGCGGTGGCCGAGAACTGCTCTGCGCTTGCCGCCGCCACTTGCACACGGTCGGCAATTTGTACTAATCCACTGTTTATGTTTTGCATTTCCTTGGCTTGTTCTTTGACCATATTGCTGACTTCGCTGACAAGCTCAGC
This sequence comes from Oscillospiraceae bacterium, assembly GCA_009787995.1. Lineage (GTDB taxonomy): Bacteria > Bacillota > Clostridia > Oscillospirales > Oscillospiraceae > WRMH01. The sequence goes on along the minus strand of WQSH01000093.1, from coordinate 2,012 downwards.
ATTACGAACGATAGATGTACCCACGGCCTCAAGGTTCTCGTTGGCTTTGGCAACAACGCTCATTCCCTGTGCAACAACTTTGGCATCGCCTTCGATAATCATAGCAGTTTCCTTTGCAGCCTCCGAGCTTTTAGCAGCTAAATTGCGGACTTCATCGGCGACGACGGCAAAGCCCTTGCCGTGCTGCCCTGCCCTTGCGGCCTCAACTGCCGCGTTTAGAGCGAGAATGTTTGTCTGGAAAGCAATATCATCAATGACCTTTATAACCTTGCCGATGTTTACAGCGCTCTCGTCTATTGAGCGCATGGTGTCAACCATCATCTGCATTGATTCTTTGCTTTTGTTCACGAGCTCAACGATGACACTGGTGTTGCCCATTGATTCATCGGTGGACTTTCCACATTTTGATACCATCTGCAAAACTTGTTCCAAAGATGCTGTCAGTTCCTCAATGCTTGCCGCTTGCTCACTTGAACCGGTAGCTACACCTTGCGCTGAAGCGGAAACTTGCCCCGCACCCGAATCCACCATTTCAGATGCCGACTTTATTTCTCCGATATCAGTGTTTAACTTATCTACCATTTTGAGAAGCGGCCCATTCAGAACGTCAAGTTCACTGAGTATTTTAACCTGTATGGACAAATCGTCGTCGGCAATCCGATTCATATTATCAGCAACTCCGTTGAGATATTGTACGAGTTTTTGCATCTGCCTGAAAATATGTCCAAACTCATCTTTTCTGGTTGAAAACATGTCAAGATACATCTTCTCTTCGGCGCTGACCGAAACATCGGCCTTATCCCCAAGTAGGGTCCAGCACTCGTTGTTGAAAACAATCGGCATTTTAATATCTCTTACTATAGCTACAGTAATTGCCATAATGACCAGCACGCCCACTGTACTAACGGCGAGTACTAATTCCGTTGTGCCAAAAATCCCAACGGTAGCTGCGGCAACCAATGCCAACACGGACATCAAAGATATTACGAGAAACTTTTTTGCCATATTTATATTTTTCATTTTAACCCCACCTATTTTAGATTTACAGCTCTAGGATTACTGCCCGATACCCACTTTATCGTCCTTATCAAAAAGTTTACCTTTTGACAGCGCAACAACGTCTGCTATTCTATCACAATATGTACATTAATATCAAGAAAATTTTGTAAGTTTTGGCTGAATTTCCCATTTTAACCGCCCGAGCAACCGAGGGGGCGCAGTTATCAAAAAGTAAACCTTTTGACAGTTCGTTTTTTGCGATTCATAAGCCGGATTAAACCATGCACAGGCGGGTTCCCCCTCTCAAAATAACGAGGATGGAACCCGCCTTTTATAGTGATTTGCGCTCAGGAAGCAGGGGCAACGCTCATTGTCACTGGGAATCTAAACACCTCACATCCCGCTTCCAGCATTCTAAGGACGCCCTCGGGGAAGCTGGTGCGGCGCGGAAGCGGAGTGCCCTGCCATTCCCGCACAAAGATTATGTCCGCTATTTCATCTGCCGTCATTGATGCATAATCGACATCCTCCCAGAAGCTCCAATTAAAAAACATGCCGCGCCTAGTCCACTCATATGCAAGCAAGTGGATATACTCGTCGCCGGGCAAGTTCCTGTCCAAGGTGTTGCGCAGGAATGCGGCAATGTCTGCAACTGTTAGTGCGTACGACTCAAATCTCACTTCTATGCGACTTTTATCAGGAGTGCTTCGCAAGAAATCTTCGCAGAGGCGAGGTTGCATCGTTATAAAAAATTTTGTCATTTCGTCATCAGAGCTGTCATACCGAGGGAAATTATCGTCCGGATTGGCGGCGACGATGTCGAGGGGCACTAAATCGAAGAAGATAGGAATTTCTTTTGTGGCGTCAACATATGGGGTCAAAACGACGTTCACTGTTATCTTTTCTGTAGCCGCTCTGCGATGTTCTGCTCGAAGTTCTGAGGCTAGTGGCTCGGCTTGGCAGGCTATTTCGTCAATCTGATAGGCTTCCGGCTCATCCGGAGGGGCTTCTGC
>WQSH01000092.1 GCA_009787995.1 Oscillospiraceae bacterium | reverse complement strand
GTGCAGAAAAGTAACCAAAAGACACGCCAAGGGGATGCCCCTTGGAACCCCGGGCTCGCTAACTCGCTGCGGCTCGAACAGAGCTCGCCTAGGACGAGGGACAGGGCGCTGAACAATTACACATTTTGTTTGCGGTGTAATGAAAATGAGCAAAATTTATCTTGCAATTTACAAGTAGCTAGTATAAAATGGTGACGATTTTTGAGCCTTTGCTCGTGATGTAAATTTTATTCCCAAGTACACAGAGTCCTTGTCGTCTTGTGTGACACCGAGGTATCGCCGAGTGACTGCTAGTGAACTGTGGTTATAGATTTCCACGATTATCGCCGTGGGAACATCATCTTTCCATGCATGGTAGCCGAACGTTTTTCTGAGCGAATGGCATGATACGCGCTCTTCAATCCCTACCGCTTCTCCGGCGGTACGTATTATGCGATACGCTTGTGTGCGGTCGATAGCTTTGTTGCTCCTTGAACTCTTAAAAATGAATCCGCCTTTAATGGCAGTCTGTGAAGCATATCGTGTCAGTGCGTCAACGATTGAGTCGTGTAGTGCAATTTTAGTCTGTTTGCCTGTTTTCTTCTCAGTGAGTGTGATTGACTTCTTTACCCATTGATTGTCAAAATCGTACACGTTGTCCCATGTCAAGCGTAGTACGTCGCTTATGCGCAGGGCTGTATGCAAAGCCACAACAATGAGAACTTGATTTCGTAGTTGGCCTAATTCCTCATAATATGCAGTGAGTTTATTGACGTCTTCCTTGTTTCGGATTGGTTGAGTCGTTGCCATTTTAGCTCCTCCTTAGTTAAGTGTCCATACAACATTTTATCCAAACTGTTGTATGGGTCTGCTTTTGTTTGCATTTCCAAGGGTTTGAAGCCCTATGAAGTTGCTTTAATCATCACTGGATGATATAGACAAATCATATTTTTTCATCAAAGCGCCCGTGAAAACAGGCGCTTTGTTCGTTATGCTTTGGATTCTTCCGAGCCTGTGTTTTCAATGGGTTTCATGCGTTTGGTTTTGCATTTTTCCATGGGGTTCTGCTTTAGTCTTTAGTGCCTATTGCTTTCGATACAACAGTTTGGATAAATTGTTGCGCACTACTGTAATCTTGTCTGAGTCTGGCCATGAGAAAAATATTCTGCATTTGATGCTCCGGTTCGTATCGCAAAATCAATGTTGACAGGGATTTGAATAGCCACACAAAGCGGGAAAATTAGAATTACATCAAACGATTTTTCAAGTGATAACATATAACTATGATGAATTACTATATTGATTATGCCACAATGTGCAGCAGAGGGAATGTCCGGGCTAAAAATCAAGATAACTTTTGGTGCATGGGTAAATTTCTGGAAAGTGAAAATGATGGATTAGCTGAGCCAATTGCAGGTATAACAGAATCAAAAAGCTATCCCGCCTTTGCCGTGTTTGACGGGATGGGCGGCGAACAACAGGGCGAGGTCGCCGCATTTATTGCCGCCAACAGTTTTGACGCCATCTATGCAGAAGGCCGCAAACACGACACTAAACAATTCCTGCTTGATGCATGTGCCGATATGAACAAAGCAATTTGCGCACACGCAAAAGAACGCCGCCTCCGAAGCTCGGGGTCTACAGCTGCGATACTAATGTTTGGCAAAAAAGATATTTACATCTGCAACATTGGAGACAGCCGGATATATCAATTCAGCGATAATGCCCTGACGCAAATATCCCACGACCATAGTGAAAACAGCGTCAAAGACAGAAAGCCGCCGCTGACACAGAATTTAGGAATCCCCGAAACAGACTTCGTCATAGCTCCATATGTGGCAAAGGGGATATTCGCTAATATGGACAAATACCTCATTTGCTCAGATGGGCTGACGGACATGATCTCCGAAGAAGAAATAACAAAAACAATTGCCGCAAATAGCGGCATCATGAAAATTGCCGAAGCGCTTATGAAAAAAGCCCTCAAAGCGGGCGGTCATGACAACATCACTCTAATACTGTGCGAAATTCGCAGGAAAACCATATTTCACAAAAATTTTGCAGGGGGCGTGTCCAAATGAGCATTGAAAAAATGAACACCATCTGGCCTGAATGGAAGATTACTCAGCAGCTCGGCGAAGGGTCATTCGGAAAAGTCTACAAGGCCGTGCGAGAAGAACACGGCGTGACATCCACCGCCGCAGTGAAAGTAATTTCTATCCCGCACAGCGATGCGGAGCTGGTCTCAATACGCTCGGAAGGACTGGACGAAACAGGGACGCGCTCATATTTTGAGGGCATCGTAACTGACTTCGTAGGTGAAATTAAGCTGATGGAATCTATGAAAGGCACATCAAACATCGTCAGCGTCGAGGACTATAAGGTGCTGGAAAAGACCGATACGATAGGCTGGGACATCTTTATCCGCATGGAGCTTCTGACTTCGCTTAATGATTATACAATCGAAAAAAAGCTGACGGAACCAGAGGTTATAAAGCTGGGTCAGGATGTTTGCTCGGCTCTGGAGCTATGCGCCCAGCGCAACGTCATCCACAGAGACATCAAGCCCGAAAACATCTTCATATCCTCATTTAGCGACTTTAAGGTGGGCGACTTCGGGATTGCCCGGGAACTGGAAAAGACCAGCGGCTCATTATCACAAAAGGGGACGTATAACTACATGGCGCCCGAAATTACAACATCTAGGCATTACGACGCCACGGTGGATATATATTCCTTGGGGCTGGTGCTTTATAAGCTTATGAACAACAATCGGCTGCCGTTTCTTGACCCAACCGCTCAACTCATCCAATATCAAGACCGCAAGGATGCAATTGACAGACGCTTTGGTGGAGAACCGCTGCCTGCGCCCATACAGGCAAGCCCGGATTTAGCAAGTATCATTCTTGCGGCCTGTGCTTTTAATCCCGCAGAGCGCTATGCAACACCGACGGCATTTAAGAATGCTCTAGAAGTAGTGGCAGGGCAAAATCCATCTCAGGCTCCGGCGGCTCTTGACGTAAATGCGACGACGGCGGTTCGCCGTGCGCCGGATGCGGCAAATCAAGCCGTTCCGCAGCCTGCTCAAACCGATATTCCTACTGCGTCATTTGGCGCAAAGAAGAAGTCCGGCAAAAAGAAATTCGTGATTTCTGCCGCCGCCCTTGTCTGTGCCGCCGCAATCGCTGTTGCGATTTTCGTTGCAAATCCGGGCGGAGTTTTTGACAACGCAACCAACAACGGCGAATCAGTCAACGATATAATTGGCAACACTGCCGCCGCTGATGTAATTTCTGCACTTGACGACGGGGACTACTCGCAAGCGTTGATTCTGGCGGAAGAGGTGAGCGGCGATGCGCTGCAAATATCGCTAGACGGCCGCTTGGCTGAGCTTGAAGCTGAGTTCTTGGCAGAAAACATAGAATTTTCTGTAGTGACAATGGTGCTTGACACCATTGGCGCAATGGATGTTCCCGGGCTTGCGGACTCATTAAGCAGGACGAGAAATTCAGTCAACAGCCTCAATGCCTCGCGCACAGCATTTAATACAGGCGAAACATTTGCGGGCAGAGGGGAATATGCCCAAGCAATCGCGCAGTTCTTATTGGTGATTCCTGAAGACCCGAACTACAGCAGAGCCAGAGACAGCGCAAGGACGACCACCGACGCAATGCGAAACGCCGCCTTGTCGACGGCTGGAGCCTATTCCGACGCAGGGGATTACGAGAGGGCGGTACGCATTTTAAGCGATGCCTTGCTAGTTATTGAAAATGACCCAGAGGTTACACAGCAAATAACAATTTATAGGGCTTCGGTGGACGCCGCAACTCGCCGGATAGCGCTTGATACGGCATCCAGTTATGCCGATGGCGGCGACTGGCCCGGCGCCATTACCACATTAAACAATGCTCTAAGAGAGATGCCGGGCGATTCCATCATTACAGAGAGGCTAAGAAGCTACGAGCAGTCATATGTAAGCGGCGCTATAGCAAGTGCGGATGCTCTGGTGGAGCAGCGCCGGCATGACGATGCGCTCACTCTGCTCAGCAACGTGCTCCAGACACTTCCGAATAATACGCAAATTACCGACGAAATCAGCAGAGTAGAGGCGATAAGGCCAACAAGCCTCGCCTCAGTCGTTGTAGTTGATTCAAGGCATTACGGGCACTATGAGGATATCTTTACAGATTCATTCGGCAACCACCATCATGAATCGTTTAGGTTCAATCCGCACACCAGCTGGCGTAATTACAGCACCTCCGATCGAACTGCATATGCTGTATATAATTTAGACGGGAACTTTAGGACATTTTCCGCCGACATTGTCGCCCCCGCCGGCCTAAGTTCATATGCAGACTTTATGATTGAAATTACATTTGAAGATAATATAATCCCGGTTACATCCGTCGATGGAATTAATGTGCGCACCGGCGCGCGGCGCATAGAAGCTGATGTGTCCGGCGTCACAACAATTACAATTACAGTTAGGGTTAGAGACTCTCGTGGCCACGGGGGTACTCACAGTATCCGCTTGGTGAACGCCGAATTGTCGGGATAAAATGATTGCTCCGCAATCATTACATGAGGATTTAATGACATCGTGTTGCTCCCAGCTTCGCTGGAACCGCAACACACGATATAATCATGGAGTGAATATGGGGCAGGATGTTTTTGACCAAACAACACGTTATAACCAAGCGGCTGGATACGGCTTTTCCGGCTCCGTTCGCTTAACGCTTTTTGACGGAGAGGCCGAGCCGGTTGAAATCGACCTGTCCGGTTTTGGCAAAGCAATTATCTCCTTTGGACGAGAAGAAACTAATGATATTCAGCTTTCCTCCCGGTACGCTTCCCGCAAACATGGTCAAATCCGATTGACAGATACACAGTGTATTATCGAGGATTTAAGCAGCCGCAACGGGTTAATATTCAACGGCGAATCCATACAAAGCCGGATAATAGAGGATGGGGATTCAATCCGCATTGACGATGGCGTGGAAACAACAGCCGACGGGGTGCTGATGGCGTTCTCCCGTTACGACGGCGAATCTGACTGGAAAACCTTTAACCTTACGGGATGCGCGGAAGCTACAATCGGGCGTGACAGCAGCTGCAATATTGTCCTTGAGCATGTGGGGGTATCAAAGCTCCATGCAAAAATTATTGCAAAAGACAGCCTATATTATCTCGTTGACAACAATAGCACAAATGGAATAGTTGTTAACGGCAAGAAAGCCGCCCCCGGCAAAACCCTACTTCATGAAAAGGATGTCATCTTAATAACCAATTCCAAATTGATTTTCGGCGGCGGCAAGGTATCATATTGCTGCTTCAAGAAGGGGATTAGAATAGATGCCCATAACCTCGTCAAAAAGGTGGACAAAAACCGTAAAATTATCTGCAATGATGTAAGCTTGAGCATCAAGCCATGTGAATTAGTGGCAATTGTCGGCGGCTCCGGTGCAGGCAAGTCCACGGTTATGAACTGCATCAGCGGATACAGCCTGCCCACTGCAGGCGGCGTGACAGTAAATGGCGTTGACCTCTATGAGAGCTATGCCGCCCTGAAAAACATCATAGGCTATGTGCCGCAGCAAGACATCGTATATGACAACCTCACAGTAGAAGCAATGCTCGGTTATGCCGCCGAGCTGCGGCTGCCAAAGGATTTCACGGATAAAGAACGCCAAGAAGTGGTCGCCGGCGCAATCGGGAGCGTGGAGCTTACAGCGCACAAGGAAAAGCTGATAAAGAACCTGAGCGGCGGACAGAAAAAACGTGCCAGCATCGCTGTGGAGCTTCTCTCCGGCCCCAACCTGTTCTTTTTAGACGAACCCGCATCCGGGCTTGACCCCGGCACAGAGCGCAACTTGATGAAAACGCTTAAAGCGATGGCTGCAAGCGGAAAGACTGTGATATTTGTTACCCACAGCACCTTGAACCTGCACCTATGCGACAAAATTATTTTCATGGGCGCCGGCGGTACTCTTTGCTTCTGCGGTACATATGAAGAATCCCTGTGTTTTTTTGGTGTTGACGATATGGTTGATGTATATAACCTAATAGTGGACAAGCCTCAAATTTATAGAGATAGATATTTGAAAGAGCAAAACAGCTCCGACGCCGCAAAGCCCGCCGGAGGTAAATCGCCATCCATGCCAAAGCAGTCGGCGGGGCATGGGCTAGTCCGGCAAGTGGCTGTGCTGTGCAGGCGCCATCTGCATATTATGCGCGGCGACCGCATCCGCATGATGCTGATTATGCTGCAAGCTCCGTTATTAGCGGCACTAATCGCCCTTGTTGCAGATGGTCAGCAGTTCGAGCAATTTGAGATTACAAGAAGCTTACTTTTTGCCTTGTCTTGCTCTGCTTTCTGGATAGGGATATTAAACTCGATTCAAGAAGTGTGCAAGGAGAGAAATGTTCTTAAACGTGAATATATGACAGGGCTGCGGCTGGACTCTTACATAGTTTCGAAGATGCTTGTGATGGGCCTTGTTTGTGCTATCCAATCATTTATGCTCACATCGGTGTTTGCAATATTGGTTGGGCTGCCAAACGAAGGTGTGGTGCTTGGGGCATATTCCGAAATTTTGCTCACGACCTTTTTGACTGCGTTGGCAGCTTCTGCAATGGGGATATTTGTCTCATCGCTATTTAAGAACGCCGACAGAGCCATGACCGTCGCCCCGCTGCTTCTTATGCCACAGCTTTTGTTTTCCGGCATGATTTTCAGGCTTGAGGGCGTGTCTGAAATTATCTCATGGATTACCGTCTGCCGGTTTTCCGTGGGGGCATACGGCACGACGGCAAATTTGAATAGCCTGCCGACAAGATTGCAGCAGCAGGGGCTTCAAGTTGTGCGCGAAGCCGAGGCTTACTTCACATTTACCGGAGCAAACCTTGCAGCTTCTTTGCTGGTGCTTTGCCTATTCGTAGTGGTGTTTTCAGCTCTGGCCGGGTATGCGCTGCGCGGTATCAAAAAAGATTTGAGCTAGTTCGGAGGGGCTTATGGGGCACACACTGGATTTTAAGGCTATCAATGAATTTAGCCGGACGGTCATCGAGTCAATAAATTTTACCGAACGCTCGGAGGATGCGTTTTACGATGCCGTAGATTTGAAGGAATTTAGGGACGACGATGCAAAGACTATCTTTGAGTTTCTGAAAAACAAAATCAGGATGATACCGTTCGGTGATTATTTAAAGAGGTATATTTATCTGAAAGCGAAAATGACGGGTAACTATAATGAAATTGATATTAGGGAATACCAGCATATAATAATTGACTCATTTGCCGAAAATAACACGCCTAAGTCCTTTGCTGAGACTAGCGCTAAGATAAGCGCACTTTCAAAAAATTGGCTGACGCAGGCGGCGGTCAAGCGCTCAGTGGTGTTTCTGCTGGGGTTTGGGCTTAATATGAGCGCAGAGGATGTTTCAGAATTTTTGTTAAAAGCATTGCGTGAGCGTGATTTCAACTTCAAAGACCCTGTAGAGGTTATCTATTGGCATTGCTTCAGAAATGGGTACAAGTTCCCTAAGATGCTTGCGCTGATGCGGCGATACGATGAATTAGAGCCTATGGCTGATTATGCCGATTATGCGGACAGGACAATCGGGGTCCGAGATACAATCAGAGAAATCAAAGATGATGAATCGCTGCTTAGTTATCTGAGCAGCTTCAAAGGTGACAAACGCAAGCCTTCTCTCAGTGTAACTGCGAGGCTGAGGTTCTCTGAGTTGTATCTAAAATGTAAAAGCTTGATTGCTGATTACTATAATGCAGATGAATCAGAGCAATGCGATATAGATTCAAAAGCGGCAGGCACAGGTAAGATATGGACATCTGCGGACATTGATGAGGGCGATGTCGAAAAAGTGCTTTGCTGCGGAACGCCAATCAACAAAAGCGGCAATCTTGAAAAGTTATCCGCTTCTAAGCTTTCAAAGTATTTCAGCAACAAGCGCTTTAGCCGCCAGCACATAGCTGCGCTGCTGTCAGAATCAGCCGCAGTTGACCGCTTTGACCTTATGACGCTGAACTTTTTCTCCTTTGCACAGAATAAAGAATATTACATGAACAGCAAAGGCCGTTACATGGCTTTCGCGGACAGCACAAATGAAATTTTAAACGAATGTATGATGGGAGAACTCTATATAGCAAACCCGTATGAGTGCTTCCTATTGATGTGCATCTTGTCTGACAGTCCGCTGGCTACGTATGCCGATGTTTGGGAAATGTCCTTTGGTGAACAGCAGGCTGCCTCAAGTCTTTGAGAGTTACATGCGGGTAAAACGCATCTTACAGAAAACTGATGGGGGTTTAGTACAATGTGAGTATGGTAGCAATCATTGAGATTGTAGTCATTAAAATTGAAATTTTTTAGGAGGATATGTAAATGAGCGAAGGGGCAATGATTTTCGTTGTAATCTTATTTGGCGTTGGGATTTGGGCGGTTACATTTGTACTCAGGCGATTGGCTAACAAAGGGATGAATGCGGTTGAACGGGCAATACGCCCGGAGGCTGCACAAAAAGCCGACGATTTGCTCGGCACTGCCGTTATTTTTGAATCAACGGCACCACTTTCTAGGATTCGTGAAGAAATTGCAAGAAATGTTCCCATTGTTGACAAAATTGGTCATAAAATGAAAGTTCTGGGAGATTCCAATGCTGGAATCACTTGGTCAGTGGGCTTGCCCAAAATGGGTAATGGTGCAGTTGTGGATTTGAAGTACAAGGAAAACGACAATGGCTCAATAGCAATGTTTGTTATATCTGAGCATGTAATGCAATCATCAAACGCAATATCACCATTTGTAAAGCAGATTACCGAACTGCGCAATCAAGTAATTACGGCCTTTAACTCTGC
>WQSH01000091.1 GCA_009787995.1 Oscillospiraceae bacterium | reverse complement strand
ACTCCTCTACGCTCGGTCAGTTCCGTGACAGTAGCCGGAATTCCCTCTCTACGATGAGCGTACAGGCTTCTCAATGCCTAATACTAGGTTTTCTTGGCTGGCACTGAACAATTACACTAGGTCTTCTTGGCTGGCACTGAATTTTTCCAAAACTATTGATGATTTCTGCAGCATGTGATATCATTAAAACAATTATGAGCTGAGGAGGAGCTTTTTCATGGAACAGCAAAACTACTCTCCGCATGGGGGAATGAATCAGCCTGATGGGGGTCAGGGGAAAGGCATGGCGATTGCGTCGCTGGTGTTGGGCATTTTGAGCGTCTTGGATCCAACGTTCATTTTTGGCATCATTATGGGCATCGTTGGCATAGTCCTTGCAGTCATGGCCAAGAAAAAGGGATATATCGGAGGGATGGCGACGGCAGGCATGGTGCTTTCCATAATAGGCGTTGCCTTAAATGGCATTATGCTCCTCCTTTTCGGTGCGGCACTTTTTACGCTGGGGGGCTTAACCGAGATTTTAGCGGAAATTGAGAATTGGTGACGATGCTCGGCAGTTGAGGGAAAGCAGAGTGCGTATTGAGGTGGCTTACCGCAATGCCTAATCACTTGGGCTGCCGTGGCTGGCCATTTGTAGGTCAATGACTTGCCCGCCGATTTCTATTGATGTCACTGTATCTAAATCCAGCATGTCGGTTTCGGTTGCGGAGCGTTCTGTGGAACCGGGATTATATGGCAGATTCAAGATTCTTTCAGAGCCGACGACAAATCTACCGGAGGCGTCGATATGCCTGGTTATCGATGATACCTGAGAGGGGCTTATAGGCTCGGAAGTTGTATTTATGACTATGCTTGGAAATGGGCGGGCTACGCCGTCTAGCCTGGTTGGCTCAATATAGTCTTGCTATTCAGCAGTGAGCCTATCTTTCAGTATTTCAACACATTTTGCTAATGCCGGTTTTACCGGCGGTGATAAATTATCCGGTAAACTGTCAATATCAAACCAGCGTAAATCTGTAGTTTCGCTTGTACAGGTCATCATCTCTCCCGAAAAGTCATCACATAAATAAACAACGTCAACTATCGATACCAGGTCGCCATTCGGGTAGGTAAAGAATCCTTCTTTGCCGGAAAACACGCCAAGCAATTCTATTGTTTTTGCTGTAAGTCCTGTTTCTTCCGTCAATTCACGTTTTGCGGCTTCTTCTACATTTTCCCCAAGCTCAACCCCTCCGCCATGATAGCCCCAGCATCCGTTATCTCTTCGCTTTTGCAAAAGCAGCTTACCATTTTTATGGATTATTACGCTTGCTCCGACAATCTGCAACCTCTCATGTCCTATAAGTTTCCTCATGTGCTTTATATATTCGTTCATGACAAACCCCACTTATAGTCAATACTCCAGGCAGTATAGCACATTTTCTGAGGAGCGGCTAGCTATTGCGGCCAAAATGTGACGCCAAGAAAAAATATTTGACAACTGCGCTTATTTGTCTTATAATACCCTAGCGAATGTGCGGGTGATGTTATGCTGCTTGATCTTCGAGAGATAATTGGAGTTCCCGGCGGCAAGGTGCCGTTTGATTTCGAGCCGGATATGTCGGATGCGGCCTTTGGGTCGATTGTCTGCGTGAAGCAGCCGAGGGCTGCCGGAGACGTTACGAACAGAGCGGGAATGCTTACGTTTTCGGCGAATGTGGATGCAATTTGTGAGTGTGTCTGCGCAAGGTGTCTTAAGGAGTTCGATAACCCCGTACATAAGCTGATTACGGCAGACCTCACTGAAGGAGGCGCAGGCGAAAACCCGGATGGATACTTCCTTCAGGGGGACAAAATCGACGCAGAGGAAATAATAGAAACCGAGTTTATACTTGGCATGGACGAGCGGATTCTATGCAGCGAAGATTGTGCCGGGCTATGTGAGGATTGTGGTTCCGACTTGAATGAAGGGCCATGTTCATGTAAAAAGAAGATTGACCCCAGGCTCGCTGCTCTCGGGCAGCTTCTGGACGATGAATAAACAGGAGGTGTTAACATGGCTGTTCCAAAGAGTAAAGTGTCGAAGGCTAGGCGAGACAAGAGGCGTTCGTCGCACTGGAAGCTGGAGGCTCCCAATGTTTCTAAATGTCCCCAATGCGGCGAGATGCGAGTGCCGCATAGGGTCTGCAAGGCTTGCGGCACTTACAATGGCCGGCAAGTAACATAGGGCAACATCCAAAAACCTACCGTCCGCCTTAGAAAGGCTGTCGGCAGACGAGGCGGGGATACCCGCCTTTTTCCTGTAAAGCGAACGAGAGTGAGCATGCGCATGAATGCCATAGTAAAATCGATTGTGCCTGGAAGCCCTGCTTCCGGCACCATAATTGCACCGGGCGATGCTTTGCGGAAAATTAACGGAGGCATTGTTGGCGATGTTTTGGATTACAAGTTTAGCTCCTATGACGACCACTTGATGCTTGAACTTTTGAGCCCGGAAGGGAAACTCAAACTGGTTCGGATTCGCAAGCTTGAGGGGGTGGATTTGGGGCTGGATTTTGAATCTTACCTTATGGACAAGGAGCAATCATGTTCGAATAGGTGCATTTTTTGCTTTATTGACCAAAACCCCACAGGCATGCGCAAGACGCTGTACTACAAAGACGATGACATGCGTCTGTCCTTTTTGCAGGGAAATTACATATCGCTGACCAACCTTTCCGACAGGGATGTAGGGCGCATAATAAGCCTGCGCATAAGCCCCATCAACGTTTCGGTCCATACGCTTGATCCGGAGCTGAGGTCGTTTATGCTGGGAAACGAACGGGGAGGCTCCAGCATAAATGCGCTTAAGGAATTGGCGAGTTCCGGCATAATGCTCAATTGCCAAATCGTGTGCTGCCCCGGCGTTAACGACGAAAAGCGCCTCCAGGAAACAATCGAGGGGCTGATTGCGCTCGGGCCCGGAATTAACTCTGTGTCGGTCGTCCCCGTCGGGCTGACGAGTCATAGGGAGGGGCTGGCGCCCCTTCGCCCGGTTGACAGGAGGCTTGCTCTCAAAATCGTCCGTTTGGTTGGGCGCTATGGCGAACTATGTCTGCGGAAACGAGGGTCGAGGGTCTTTTTCTGTGCAGACGAGCTGTATTTAAAGGCAGGGCTGAGACTGCCTGAGGACGAATTTTATGAGGAGTACCCCCAGCTTGAAAATGGAGTTGGCATGATGAGGCTGTTCATTACGGAATTTGAGCAGGCCCTTGAGGAACTTGGGGGTGCTGGGCAGATGGAGGGCTTTGCCCAGGGCTCTTCGTTCTCTGTCGCCACCGGGGTTGCGGCGCATAAATATTTAACAAAACTTTTAAAAACTGCATCTGAGAAATATGGTAGAATGTGCGGAAATATATATAGTATCAAAAATGATTTTTTCGGGCACAGCGTCACTGTTTCCGGGCTTGTGACCGGAAGGGATTTGATAGGGCAGCTCAAAGGCCGCAAACTAGGCTCTAGGCTGCTCATTCCGCAGAACATGCTGAGGCATAAGGAAGATGTTTTTCTTGATGACGTGACGGTCGCCGATGTTTCAAATGCGCTCGGAGTGACTGTGCGGGTCGTCGGACAAGACGGTGCGGATTTATTGCAGGCATTTTTGGGAAGTTAGGAGTATGCGATGTCTAAGCCGTTGGTTGCGATTGTCGGGCGGCCTAATGTGGGAAAATCGACGCTGTTTAACAGGCTGGCGGGGAAGCGCCTGGCGATAGTTGAAGATACCCCCGGAGTCACCCGCGACAGGCTATACGCCAAGACCGATTGGAATGGGCGTGAATTTGATATTGTGGACACGGGTGGGATAGAGCCTAAGGCGGACAGCGAAATCTTGGTGTTCATGCGCGAGCAGGCAATGTTGGCTATTGAAATGGCCGATGTTATCGTGCTCGTTACTGATTTTACGACAGGAGTGACGGCAGCGGACGAGGATGTTTCCGACATGCTCCTCAAATCAGGTAAGCCGGTAATCCTGGCTGTTAACAAGATGGATTCCATAGGCCCGCAGCACCCTGATATCTATGAATTTTATTCACTTGGGCTTGGCGACCCATATGCTGTATCCGGTGTTCACGGCCATGGGACGGGGGATATCCTTGATGAGTGCGTCAACCTTTTTCCCGAGCGGGCAGGCGAGGACGAGGATGACGATGCAATACGAGTCGCCGTCATTGGGAAACCCAATGCGGGAAAATCGTCGCTCGTCAATAGGATACTTGGCGAGAAGCGCGTTATTGTCAGCGAAGTGGCGGGCACGACGAGGGATGCAGTGGACTCCCCTTTTGAAAATTCGCATGGTAAATACGTCTTTATTGACACTGCGGGGATAAGGCGAAAGTCGAAGGTGAGCGGTAATATCGAGTACTACAGCGTTTTGCGCGCACAGATGGCTATTGAGAGGTCTGATGTGTGCATTATTATGATTGATGCGCGAGAGGGCGTGACGGAGCAGGATACAAAGGTTGCGGGGCTTGCGCACGAGGCGGGCAAGGCGAGCATAATCACCGTCAATAAATGGGATTTGATAGAGAAAGATACAAACACCATGGACAAGATGCGCAAGGAGATCTTGCGCGACTTGAGCTACATGACTTATGCTCCTGTCCTGTTTATATCCGCTCTCACCGGGCAGAGGGTCGAGCGCTTGTTTGAACTTATCAATTTCGTGGACAACCAAGCGGCGATGAGGATTACTACGGGGATGCTAAACGAGCTGCTGTCCGATGCGGTGGCACGTGTCCAGCCGCCGACGGATAAGGGGCGGCGCCTCAAGATATACTACATGACGCAGGCGAGCATTCGCCCGCCTACTTTTGTCTGTTTTTGCAATGACATAGAGCTATTCCACTTTTCATATCGAAGGTATATCGAAAACCAGATAAGAGGCGTTTTCGGCCTGGAGGGGACGCCGGTTCGGATGATAATTCGGGCAAGGGAGGATTAGGGCGTGTTTGAAAAATCAGTGCGTTTGGCAATTTAGTTTTTGGATTTGAGGTTTTTGGATGGAAATTTTTCTTTTGGTGCTTGCTGTGGCTGTTCCGGCATATGCGCTTGGGAGCGTTAACGGAGCGATTACTATGTCGAAGTATTTTTATAAGAAGGACATTCGCGAATTTGGGAGCGGAAATCCCGGGCTTACCAATTTTTACCGTGTTTTCGGAGTGCGTGGGGTAATATTGGTCGTTGCGATTGATATGTTCAAGACTGTTGCTCCCGTGATTTTTGGCGGTTGGCTGTTTGCTCATTTCACCGATATGGCTCTGTCGCAGACATGGCTGCTCAATTCGCTTTTCGAAGTGGCGATTTTTGGGCAGGCAGTTTCAGGTTTTTTCGTCATGATGGGGCATTGCTTTCCGCTGTACTACCGGTTTAAAGGCGGGAAGGGAGTTATGGCTGTCGGGACGGTTCTTATCGTACTTGACTGGCGGCTGGCGCTTATTTCATGGGGGCTTTTCATATTAATCACCTTTTTTAGCCGTTATGTGTCGTTTGGCGCTATGGTCGGGGGCGCTGCATTTCCCGTGTCCATGCTTCTTATTGGAGTTGGTGGTTATTGGGAATTTGCCGCTACGCTGGTATGTGCGATTTTGCTCATTGCCAGGCATGAGCCGAATATAAGGCGCCTTATTAAAGGCGAGGAATCGAAGTTTAGCATAAAAAGGGGCCGGCAGGAGTCTGGAGTCAGAGGCCAAGATGGCGGGCGGTAGGTTTTTGGAGGTTGCCCTATGGGACTGTTGGGGGGCATAGAATGAAGGTGTCGATTTTTGGCAGCGGTGCATGGGGTACTGCTATTGCTCTGCTTATGCGTGATAATGGCCACGTTGTGACTTTGTGGTCTAGGTCTGAGGAAAAGGCAGAAGCGATTTTGAGGTCTCGCGAAAACCCATTGCTGAGCGGGGTGAGGATACCCAATGAGATTCATATAACTTCCGATATGGAGGAGGCGACAAGGGGGATTGGAGCAGCCGTTGTGGCTGTGCCGTCCTTTGCTGTTAGGCAGACTTCGGAGAAGTTGGCGGGGTGGCTGGATGAGAGCTGTGTCGCAATTTGCATGTCAAAGGGCATAGAGAAGGACACTTCGAGCTTGTTTACGAGCATATTGAGCAGCACCCTTGGCGAAAATATGCCGATTGCCTCAGTGTCAGGACCTACTCATGCAGAAGAGGTGGCGCTTAGGATTCCGACGGCATGTGTCTCGGCGTCAGTAGATTTGGCGGTCGCAGAGCGTGTTCAGGGGCTCTTAATGAATGAAAGTTTCCGTGTGTACACTTCGACAGATGTAGTCGGAGTCGAGTTGGGTGCGGCTTTAAAAAATGTTATTGCGCTCAGTGCGGGCATAAGCGATGGGCTGGGACTGGGCGATAATACGATAGCTACGCTGATGACCAGGGGGCTTGCCGAAATGGCGGAGCTATCTGTAAAAATGGGCGGCAGAAAGGAAACCTTGGCTGGGCTTGCAGGGCTGGGCGACTTAATCGTGACCAGCATGTCGAGGCATTCTCGAAACAGGCGTGCAGGCGTTTTAATAGGAAAGGGCATGAAGGCTGAGGAAGCGCTTGCCGAAGTCGGGGCGGTGGTTGAAGGATATTATGCGGCGAGGGCGGCAAAAGCCTTGGCTGAAAAAGTGAGCGTCGATATGCCCATCTGCAGTGAAGCCTACAATGTGCTATTTGAGGGGAAATCGCCCTACGTTGCGATGAAAGACCTCATGAGCAGGCGCAGAAAAAGCGAGTACAGCACAGGGGAGGAGCGGTGGGTTTTGGGTAGTTGACAACTGGCGATTTGCGGTTGACAATTGCACTGGAACAGCAGGGCGGCTTCCCTTCCTTAGGGGTGGGCTCAAAAAAGCGTTGGGGGTTATTTTGAAGTTTAGAGAATATCTTGAGAATATGAAGGGGAAGCGGGTCACTGTTGTTGGGGCTGGCATTAGCAATATCCCGCTTATTGAGGCGTTACTCTCCGTTGGGGTCGATACCACTGTTTGTGATATGCGGACTGTGGCGGAGATGGAGGACGTTGTGAGCCGCTTTGGAAGCCTTGGGGCAAAATTCAGCCTTGGGGATGGATATCTAGACAATATATCTGCCGATGTCATTTTCCGCACGCCCGGGCTTATGCCTTCGCACCCCTCGCTTGAGGCGGCTGTCAGGAATGGGGCTGTGCTTACCAGCGAGATGGAGGCTTTTTTTGAAGTCTGCCCTTGCAAGAAAATCGGAATTACGGGCAGTGACGGCAAGACTACCACGACCTCGATTATTGCGCAGCTGTTGAAAAATGAAGGGCTGACGGTGCATGTGGGCGGCAATATCGGGAATCCTCTCCTATGCGGCGCCGATGAGATTTGTGCTGACGACATAGCTGTTTTGGAACTCTCGTCTTTTCAGCTGATTTCTATGAAAAAGTGCCCTGAAGTAGCAGTTGTTACAAACCTTACGCCAAATCATCTCGATGTGCACAAGGATATGAAGGAATATGTCGGGGCAAAGCGCAATATATTTATTAGGCAAAGCAGCACGGATATAGGAGTGTTCAATCTGGATTATGACGTCACCAGGGCATATGCGGGAGAAGCGCCGGGGCATGTCCGCTTATTCAGCCGCCGCAGTGCCGTTAGCGATGGAGTCTGTGCCGACGTAGATGCCATGTATGGGGTTTTTGACGATAAGCGCGAGAAGATAATGCCGATCAGGGAAATACTTCTGCCCGGCGTCCACAATGTCGAAAATTATTTGGCTGCTTTTGCGGCGACATGGGGGATGGTGTCTCGTGACACAATGGTTGAGACGGCGCGCACCTTTGCGGGAGTGGCCCACCGTATCGAAATGGTAAGGGAGCGGGATGGGGTCAGGTATTATAATGACTCCATAGCGTCAAGCCCTTCGCGGACGATAGCGGGGCTCAGGTCTTTTGAAAAAGAGGTGATTTTGATTGCGGGAGGCAAGGGCAAGGGCATCCCATTTGACGAGTTGGGTGCTGAGATAGTCTCGAGGGTTAAAATACTTGTGCTGACCGGGGCGGCGGCAGGGCAAATAAAGGACGCTGTGGAGAGAGTACCCGGCTATGCGGGCGTCCCTGAGATTATTATGAAGGAAGATTTCGAGAAAGCAGTGATTGCGGCAGCGGAATCTGCAGAAAGAGGCGATGTGGTTCTGTTATCGCCGGCATGCACGTCATTTGACAGGTTTAAAAATTTTGAAGAGCGCGGAAATGTGTTTACGGAAATCGTGAAGGGGCTATAAGAGGGATAGGGATATTTTGCTTAAATGAAAATTTCAGATAAAGTAAAGGCGCTTTCGGAGCGGGCTGTTTTGGATATTTCGGAGCAGTTTAAAAAAATCGACGAAATTGCGGAGGTCAACACTGAGAAGGTGTTGGATTCATTCCACCGCCACCGTGTCTCTGACGGATGTTTTGCGGGTACAACCGGGTATGGATATAATGACAAGGGGCGTGACACGCTCGACCGGATATACGCCGATATCATGGGCGCTCCGTCGGCGCTTGTGCGCACAGGTTTTGTAAATGGGACTCATGCCATAACCTGTGCGCTTTTTGCTGTGGTCAGGCCGGGGCAGACCCTTTTGTCGGTGTCCGGGCTGCCCTACGATACAATTCGGGGCACAATCGGGATTACCGGGGAGTACAGGGGCTCGCTGAAGGATTATGGCGTCAGATACTCCCAGCTGGAGCTGAACGGGGATGGGTCGCCTGACCACGAAGCCATAACCCGGGTTATTAGAGAGGAAAATGTAGGTGCTGTGCTTGTACAGCGCTCACGGGGATATTCGGCACGCCGTGCCCTGACTGTAAAAGAAATTGGTGAGATTTGCGATACTGTGCGCGGCGTCGATAAGGGCGTCAATGTGTTTGTTGACAACTGCTACGGCGAGTTTGTGGAAATTGCTGAGCCTGGGGATGTGGGGGCAGACCTCATGGCAGGTTCGCTAATTAAAAACCCGGGGGGCGGGATTGCCCCAATGGGAGGCTATGTGGCGGGGAGGGAGGACCTTGTCGAAGCTGCAGCTTTTCGCCTGACTACGCCGGGAATCGGGGGGGAGTGCGGGGCGACGCTGGATGTCAATCGCCT
>WQSH01000090.1 GCA_009787995.1 Oscillospiraceae bacterium | reverse complement strand
TTTGTCTCCCAGCAGCTCTCTCTCGATTTCTCCCGACGTCTGTCCGAGGTTTGACGCAAATGGCCCCGGGAAGAAGACGGCGCAACCTACATTAGTACCCTCAAGGTCCATCGCCATCGTCTCAGACAGTGAAACCAGCGCCTGCTTCGTGAAGTTGTACAACCCACAAGCGGGGACTGCAATGAGCGCCGCTTTTGAGGCTGTGCTCACAACGTAGCCGCCTTCTCCATGCTTAATCATGTCAGGCACTATCAGCCGAATGCCGTTTAGGACAGCGGAAAGATTGATATCTATTGCAAGGTCTGTCTGTGCCTCAGACACCTCCCACAACGGCCCGCGGCCTCCGCCTATGCCCGCATTATTTGCCAGCAAGTGAATATTTCCGAATTTTTCCTTGGCTTTTTCAACAGCCTTTGCATAGGCTTTGCGGTCTGTTACATCAAGCTGCAGCGCCAGCACAGGCCAATTATTCTTTTCGAAAACAGGCAGGCATTCGTCAATTGCGCTCTGGCGCAAATCGGCGATGACGACATTCATCCCCTCTTTGCAGCACTCTTCTGCCAAGGCCAATCCAATGCCGGAAGCCCCTCCGGTGATAAATGCGGTTTTGCCCTTAAAATTATCCATAACATACCCTTTCTTTTAGTTTAATTTATACCCTATTATTCTTGTCGACCCAGTCAAGGTCTCCTTTTGCTTTTCCGAAGCCGCTGTCTGAGCTCATCATCGGGCGCGGGCCGGGCTTGATTTCATAGCCTTCGCGCTCTGACATCATTTTGAGCTGCTCTTCTGTAGGCGGTTGCGTTGCTTTCTCGGCGCGGCGCTTCATACCTTCGACGCTTGCATATTCGGAAAAACGCTCAAGTTCAAGCTCGACCATCCTCGGGCCGCTTGGATAAGGCACTATGAGGAACAATTCATTTTCGATGCCTTTTTTGAGCCATTCTGCGAGGACGCGCGGCTCCATGCCGTGCTGGTGTATTGACGCGAGGAACTCCTGCGTTTTTTCGTTAACGTTATATCCTGTGTTTTGCAGATGCTCAGGACGGTTGAGGGCGGTTTCATAAATCCTTGATTTAATGTTTGCAGGCGTGAGCGCCGAGACCTCAATGCCATAGGGTTTGAGGGCTTGGTAGTAACTCTCCAGCAGGTTTAAGACAGCTGCCTTTGCCGCTGTATATGGTGCGACCATAGATGCAGCGGTAAATGCGCCCCAAGAAACGGTAGCCGTTATATGTCCGCCTTTCCCGGCTTTTATCATGCGGGGCACAAAGGTCACAAGGCCGTTCACGACGCCGCCGAAGCATACGCCAACCACCCAGTCGTAGTCGTCGTAGGTAGAGGCCTCCGCAGGGCCGAAAACATTAACTCCTGCCGTCATAATTAGAAGATCGGGAGGCCCACCATAAACCTTTTCCACCTCGTCTGCGGCGGCGGCATATCCGTTGCGGTCTGTAACATCGAGCTTAACGGCGTGCACGTCAGCATTTTTCCCCTTGAAATACTCCATCGCTTCGTCGAGATGGTCTTGCCTTATGTCGGCGATGACGACCTTCATCCCTGCCTCGGAGAACACCTGCGCTTGGCCAAAGCCCGCACCTGACGCCCCCCCTGTGATAAATGCTATTTTCCCTGCGAAATCTTTCATTTAATCCATACTCCTTATATAAATTATTTTTCGTTGATGTTTTTATAATCTTTAAACAGCTTCTCCGGAGCCTCTTCTATTACCTTATCCACCGTCCATGCCTCCGGACTCCCCATAAACGCCACGATGGCAGGATTTGAATAGCGCATAATCCTGCCGCCAAATGTCATAAAGACAGCTCCGTTTATATGCTTTGCCTCATCGGTTGCGAGGTATGCGATAAAAGCCGAAAACAATTCCGGCGGCTCAGTGCCGTCATAGGAAAGTATAGGGGTACCGCTCTTTGTCGACGTCTCGTCCTTCTCCACTACTTTGTCAAACAGCTCCATATCCACGGAAGCCCTTGTCTTTGCCGCCGGGGCAAATACGTTGGCGGTAATCCCATCTTCAGCCAGCTCGCACGCAAGCCCCCAAGTCAGCCCGTGCACTCCCGCATTTGCAGCGCAATATTCGGCTTGGCGTATATCCCCGCCCATAAAGGCGGGCGACGAACAGTTGATTATGCGGCCCCACCCCTTCTTTTTCATATATGGGACAGCGTGGCGTATGATGTTAAAATAGCCCTTGGGCTTCACGGCTGTAACCTTGTCCCAAAGCTCTTCGGAAATCTTTTCAATTGGCGCAAACCCGAACGCACCTGCGACATTAACGACTATATCTACCGAACCGTACGTTTCGGCCACAAAGTCTACTATGCGCTTGGCGTCATTAAAGTCCGTTATATCGCCAAAGCAGGCGGTGGCTTCCCCGCCGGCGGCCTTGATTGCCTTTGCGGTTGTTTCTGCATCGCCGGAATACTTCTCGATTTCTTCATTGTACCACTGCAGCTGCTCCGGAGTTAGCTTTGCAAGCCTTTTATCATCCAACTGGTTTGCGACATTCCTCGTTATTGGCCCCCTGTTGTTTGTGACGACTTTAGCACCGCTTTCCGCAAGCGACATTGCGACCGCACGGCCAATCCCCTGTCCGGAGCCCGTGACAATTGCAACTTTCCCTTCCAAAAATTTCTTCATTAGCTTCCCCCTTTATCATTCTGCAACCTTATCCCTTGCTGTAGTTTTCTCTTGAGCGGATGTACAGCTCTTCCCTAAACGCCGGCGTGAGCAGGGAGCAGCTGTATTGGTTCAGGACCGACGGCTTTTTCGGGTCGCAGAACTTGTCCGCATATTCCCTTGCCCGCTTGCGCTGCTCTTCCTCCGTCGTATTTTCAAGGTCGAACGGCTCCGGCGCTACGCCAACCATGAGCTTGTCGCCATATAGCTCGTAAATCTTGTGCGTGTCATTCATTAGTTGGGGATTCCAATAATCCCACCCCGCAGCGATTATATTCGGAACCTGCTTGAGAAGCTGCCCACAAGAGTGCAGCTCGCACTGACGCCCGGTGGAGTGGACATAGTCCGTCAGCCTCTTCATGTATGGCACAATCATCTCTTCAGCTACTGCAGGGGAGAAGAAAGTCTCCTTCTGACTGCCCCAGTCGTCGTGAAAACAGACGCCGTCGATTTTGGGCATGTAGTGGAAGAATTTTTCGAGCATTTTTATGTACAAATCAGTAAGCTTGTCAAAAAATGCCTTGACAGCATCCTGCTGGTCCTCGTCAAAAACCGCCATAACCGCCCCTTCAAAGTCCATGAGCGAAATAAGCCTCTCATACCATCCCGTCACAAACCATGCGTTCATGTAAGCGTTGCTCGCAAGGAATGTTTCGTTGTTGCGCGCCGCCGCCTCCTCCCAGGGCCACTTTTCGATATCCGGCCAAACGATTTTTTCCGCCAGCTCGTTGGCGTCTTCTATAAATGGCTCTCCCGGCCGAACCATTGAGCCGCCGACCTGCTCGACGTATTCCCACTCAATGCCAAACATATCCGGCCCGCCGCCTTCTGTAACGGGATTAAACGGATGACCTTCAAAAACCTGCCCGCGCGCAATATTGTCCGGGTACAGCGCAGGCGTAAACAACATGCTGTCGAGCAATGTTACCTGCCAAATTGGCTTGCGCTGGAGCATAGCCCTGTACGCTTCCTTCGATGTTACCGGGTAATCAAATATTTTAATCGCCGGAAACAGCGCCGACGGCGGCATTTCACTCACCACTTTCAGTTCCTTAGGATCAAACACTGGTACTTTCATTTCGTCCTCCAAGTAGTTTAGTTTTTCATATTTACACGAGCCTGATGACATGCGTGTGCTGCGGCTTCTGCCGAACCGAGCGCAGCACGCCATCATCCAATCACTCATATTGTGGTTGCGCATCGGCTACTAAGTCATAGACGCAAACGCAAGCCTCTCAGCAAGCACAAGCTACTTGCGCCGTAATGATATATGCATTCTATATAGTGATTGCGTAGCAACCATTATATCACACCTCTACGCAACTTTGGAAGTATCAGAACTGCAGTATTGTGCAATTCTTCAAATTTTTGCTACATGTTTCCTTTTTTGTTCAGTCATTATTGACAATCGCTTTGATTCTCTTTTACTAGCTGCGTTCGTGATGCAATACCCTGTTGCCGCCTTGGCTCTTTGCGGTGGCCAGTGCTTCATCGGCATAGCGCAAAAAGTCAGCCAGATAGTCTGCCGAAGTGGGTGTTTGCGTCTCTACGCCTGTGCTCAGGTGCACTCTGACCTCTTCGTCGCCATCCTGCGCAGTTTCCATGTTTTCTATGGCCTTGCGAATATTTTCGGCAACAGCAACCGCACCGTCCCTGCCGATGTCGTGCAGCAACACGGCAAATTTCCCGCCCTTGATTCTTGCGGCGAAGTCGGATGGGAGCAATAGCGTTTGGCTAATGATGCCTGCTATGGTTTTAATTAGCCTATCGCCTTGCGGGTGGCCGTACTTATCGTTATAATGCGAAAAACCGTCGATGTCAGACATCAGTATGCTCAGTTTTGTTTTTTCGCGGATTGCCCGCCTCCATTCCACTGTCATTCGCGCTTCAAAATTGAGATTTCCGGGAATGCCCGTAAGCGAGTCGAATATGGTCAGGTTTTCGATTGTCCGCTTGTAATTGGAAATGCTGATTTGGTTGTCGACCCTCAGTTTGACGATTGTTTCGCTGAAGGGCTTAGTTATGTAGTCCGTGCCCCCCAACGAAAGACCCTTGGCTTCGTTTTCGATAGTGGAGAGGCTCGTAATGAAAATTACGGGTATATCCTTCGTTTGCTCCATGGTTTTCAGTGCCACAATAGCCTCAAATCCATCTATATCAGGCATTACAATGTCCAACAAAATCAGGTCAGGCAACAACTCCTTCGCAGCGTCCACTCCATCAAATCCGTTAATAGCAGCATGTATGGTGTACGTATCTTCCAAAATGCGCGTCAGCACTTTGATATTTAATTCTGAGTCATCAATAATCAGTATGCTATTTTTTACAGCTTCAGTACCCATAATTATCTCTCCTTACCATAATTTAGTAAAAGGCAACCTCTATATTTTGCGCCAATCCTTACATCTCTTGGCTAGTTTAACACGAAAACGCAAATAACTCTATATAAATCTTTCAAGTTGTAGCGCATTTCCCACGCTGCGTCAACTTTGAGGCCTCGGTACGGGCAAAAATACATCAGGAACATTGCTTATTTGTTCAGCTATGATATAATTATTGTTGCGCAATCACTATTATGTTGAATGTATATATCATTGCGGCGCAAGTAGCCTGTGCTTGCTGAGAGGCTTGCGCATGGCACCAAGGGGGCGATAATATCGTTTTTGCCACGATAATCCTCGCAGCTGGCCTCTCGTCGAGGATGGGCGTTTTTAAACCACTTTTGCCTGTTGGCGGAGAACCTGCCATTTTACGCAGTGTCAAAACTTCCATTGACGCCGGGGTGCGGGATGTGATAATCGTCACAGGCCATCGCAAAATACATGATGAGCTTGGTGCGTATAGCACAAGAGTGCAGCTTATACACAATGCCGACTACTTGAGCGGAATGTTTTCCTCTATATGCGCAGGCGTTTCAAAGCTGCCCGACGACATAGACGGCTTCTTTGTCTTGCCCTCTGACTGCTGCGCCGTTTCGTCGGATGAATTCAAGCTGCTCATCGAAAAATTCGACAAAGCCGTGGCAATCCCCGTCTTTGACGGCAAGAGGGGCCACCCTCCCCTGTTCCCTGCCCCTTACATAACGGACATTCTCGCATATGACGGAAATGACGGACTGAAAGGTATCAGGCGGCAACTGCCCGAGCTGGAAGTGCAAATGCCGAGTTGCGGGACGCTTCTGGACATGGACACCCCAGAGGACTATGTTTCATTATTGTCATTTTTGGATTTGCCCACTTATCCCAGCGCAGCCGAGAGCTTTCAGCTTTTGGCGGAATGCGAAACCCCAAAAGACATCATCAACCATGGCAGGGACGTTGCCGACCTTGCTTTGAAAATGGCGCAACTGATGGCGCAAAAAGGCGTTTCCCCGATTTGCAGGGAGCTCTTGGAATCCTCATGCCTTCTTCACGACATCATGCGGATGCACCCAAACCACGCCGAACGGGCAAAGGTGCTCCTGCTGGAAAAAGGCTACCCTGCGGCAGCCCTCATAGTAGGCGAGCATATGGACCTAGACGGCCCGGTGACTGCGATTGGCGAAAGGGAGCTCTTATATCTCGCCGACAAACTAAGCCGCCGAGGCAAAACTGTAAACATCGAGGACACCAGGCGAGAGCTTTCGGCCAAATTTTCAACAAACACCGAGGCTCTTACATGCTTAAACATGCGTCTTAACAACGCAAAAGCCATACTGGCCCTACTGCAAAGCAACTTTGGCTTTGGTTATGAAGACATTGCCTAACCGGCTCCGCACTCCGCCCCTCCTCGCACACAGCGCTTATTCCGCCGAGGCTGAATTTCCGATTGCTTCTTTTTTGCTCTTATATTCATCTTGCGTCAGCACTCCGCGCTCGCGCAGCGTCGCCAGCAGCACCAATGAGTCTTTGTTTATCTTTTCTGCCGGAATGTACATCGCTGCCTCTTTTTTCTTCATGCGCTCTTTGAGGTACATCATCACGCTGGCAATTGCGTAAAAGATGCTAAAGCTAAACAATATCTCTGCCCAACTGTCGATTTGAACGTCTATAAACAAGCGCAACACAAAAAGGTAACCCACAATGCTAGCCATGTAAATCACATACCCAATGCCATACACCAGAACATACTTTTTCGGGCCTTCGGCAACGGAGGGGTGTGTGCTTATGTAGTGGTCTAAAAAAAACATGGCCACCAAAATCCAAATAATTATAATATCCTGCATCAATAACCGGTTTAGCACCATACGCCAGACTTCGCCAAATATGTCTTGGTATATAGCGGCGACATTCTCCATCCAATACATTAGCTTGGAGATGGCCAGATAAGCAAATAGCAGCTCTTTCACTGTAAACGCCGGATTTTTCTTCTTAGCCATTATGGCTTCCCTCCCACCTAATTTAAGTCATCTAGCAACTTAACGTGTTTATCTATTATGAGGTCTTGCCCTTTTTCCTGCATACGCACCTGTGCCTCACCCTGCACGATATTTCGCCCGGATTCCTTTGCTTTGTATAGTGCATCATCGGCGCGGCCGATAATTTCTGCTAGGGCGCAGGCATTGCTTAATTTTGATGCAACCCCGCATGATACGGTTACACTTATTTTCCCTTGGGCAGTGCTAAAAGGGGTGGCCGCTATGTGCTGCCTAATGCGTTCGGCAATGAGCCATCCATTTTCATACGATACAGCGGGCAGGGCAATGACAAATTCCTCTCCACCGTATCGAGTAAAAATCTCACCCTCTTTGATTACCATTTTCACCCGAGAAGCAAAAATTTGCAACACTTCATCCCCGGTTGCGTGGCCGTAGGTATCATTTATGGTTTTGAAATAGTCTATGTCCATGATAATAAGCGCAAAATCGCTTTCGGCGTGTAGGGTACGTTCGGCTTCTTCCATCAGATAGCGGCGGTTATATATATCCGTCAATGTGTCGGTATATGCTCGTTCTCGCTGGGCGTTGTGGTTGAAAACGCTGGTAAACATAAGCCCCGCCGATGCCAGCACATTCATTTCATTGCAAGTAAAAATGCGAGCATCTGCAAAGTCGTACACTATGAAAAACCCGGCACGTTCCCCCTCAGTAAACATAGGCAACATAGCGTATGACACTGCGCCATAATCGTCGCAGTATTCCATCAACTCACGGGGGAGCTGTGAAGTGGGGCCAGTCAGCCCGTTGTCGGAAAAAAGTGCGTTGAAAAAAGATTCGTTATTATGACATCGGATAGAAAAATTCTGCTCCCATGGTTGTGTGTTAACGCTCCAATCATGGACGACAGTAAAACACTCTTGATCGTTTGTTCCCCTTATTAACCATATTTGTATGTGACCGACAACCAAAAGATTGCCGACAATGTTCATACCATCGTCCAAAACATCCATGCGCTTGCTTTCATCTGCCGACAATAATGCTTCGGCAGCGCGATTTAGCCCGCTTAGCAGTTTTTCATGGTGCTTTAATTCGTTTTGGTTTTTTTGCATGGCATTTTTAACAACTTGGGCAAATGATGAAATTGCAAACAGTAAAAAAACGAAAAATGATGCAATTATCACCGTAAAAATGCCGCCGCGCACGTCTTCGTTTGGTATTACCCAACTGATAAAGGTAAAGTAGTACAACAAAAGCCAAACAACCACTGCGCCACCCAAAATATATTTGGAAAACACCTTTTTTTCTTCTTCTTCAAATGAACTCATCCGCTTTTCGATTGCCTTGCCGAGATAACGGGATAAACACAGTCCCACAATGAGCGACACCGCAAAGAAGAATATCATCATATAAATTTCGTATTGAAGGAAAAATCCCTGCCAGCCAATGAAACCAATCAACGCCAGAATAGCGATAGTAAGGTGATTGCTGATAAGTACTATTGCCATCGTCAACATCCCACGGGCTGCACCGATGTAACGATCTGGCGAATGTATGCAGCACATCAATATCAATGACGTTAACATGAGTAGGTTAGCTGCCATCTGAACCATAACAACTGCTTCACGCGAGATATGGGCAACTGAAACAACACCAAAGACAGCTAACCAGCTAAAACCAAAAATGATCAGAGAATAAACAAGCCAATGAACTTTGCTTATTCTCATTCCCCTGCACATATTATACAGCGCAGTAGTAAAAACAAGCACTTCTCCAATGCTGGTAATTGTGTTCAAAGTATCACCCCTGTAACTTTTTTGCAACTTTGCTGAGCAGGACTGTTTTCCCTTTGTGTATGACGTTGCGATTGCCGTCCATCCTCACGATATAGCTCTCGCGACGTTATGCGTGCGCATTCATACGATTGTTCCAACACCTCCGGCGGGGCACTTTTCTGTTCGTGCAGAAAAGTGCCCAAAAAGATGCGCCAAGGGGAACCCCTTGGCCCCGGGCTCGCTAGCTCGCTGCGGGCGCATCTAGTGTGGCGTA
>WQSH01000089.1 GCA_009787995.1 Oscillospiraceae bacterium | reverse complement strand
CGAGTTTTCGCCCCCCCCTCCCCGGTACAGTATGCAAAACGAATCGTGCTCCCCCCTGCCGACCCTCCCGCGCAGCTGATGCAGCTGTGACAAGCCGAACCTGTCAGCATTTTCGATGATTATCATAGCGGCATTTGGCACGTCCACTCCAACCTCGACGACCGTGGTCGCAACCAGAATATCCGCCTCCCCCGCCGCAAACGCGCCCATTGCGGCATCCTTTTTTTTAGGAGGCATTTTCCCATGCACCAGCTCAATGCGCAAATCGGGAAATACCTCCTCCTTTAGCTTCTTGTAACAATCTACTGCGGAGGTCAAGTTTGCACCACCCATGCCAAAGGAGTTCTCCATTTCTTGCGCTTGGCCGTCGCTTTCTTCCACCATTGGGCATATGATGTAAACCTGCCGACCCTCGCCCACCAGCTTTTTGATAAACCCATTCACGCGCTCCCTATGCCGCTCTCCCACCACATATGTCTCTATCTCGCGCCGCCCCGGCGGCATTTCGTCTATGATGGACACATCAAGGTCACCGTAGATTATCAGAGCCAAGGTGCGCGGTATCGGGGTTGCGGACATGACTAGCACATGGGGGCTGTCCCCCTTTTCGGTTAGCATAGAGCGCTGATTGACCCCGAACCTATGCTGCTCGTCCGTAATCACCAATGCAAGTTCCTTAAAGCAGACCCCCTCCGAGAGCAGTGCGTGGGTGCCGATTACTAGGTCGGTCTCTCCCAGGCTCAGCTTGCCATATGCCTCGCGCTTTTGCTTTGCCGTCATGCTCCCGGTCAAAAGCCCTACCCTCATGCCCAACGGCTCGAGCAGCTTGCTCAGCGAGCCATGATGCTGCTTTGCCAGTATTTCGGTCGGCGCCATAAACGCCGACTGACAGCCTGCGCTCCACACCATATAGCAGCAGGCCGCCGCAACAAGCGTCTTCCCGGAGCCAACATCGCCTTGGACAAGCCTGTTCATTGCCCAAACGCTGCCCATGTCTCGCGCAGCTTCGCCAATCGCTTTGAGCTGCGCACTTGTGGGCTTAAATGACAGCGCATCGTAAAAGCCGTTCCAATCCGGCTCTTTTATGCTTCTTCCCGTCTTCTCCCCACGCCCTAAGCGCAGCAGCTTCATCGCTGTGCTTAGCACAAAAAACTCTTCAAAAATGAGCCTCTTCCGCGCAAGCTCAAGAGCCTTTTTATCCTCCGGAAAATGGATATTCTCATAAGCGTACCTCGCCCTGCACAGTTCATACCTTCTAATCAGTTCTTCTGGCAAAATGTCCGGCAGGCCGTCTCCGCATTTATCCAGCCCGCTCCTAATCGCACCAAACATCATCTTTTGCGAGATCCCCGCAGTGAGCGCATAGATGGGCATAATCCTGCCTGTGAGCGAACTGGCAGTAGGGCGGCTTTCATGGCTTGAATATTGCTCTGCCTCCCGCTCAAAGAGCGGGTTGGTCATTGCAGGCTTCGTCAGCGTACCTTCGACTTTTCCATAAAAGACGTAGGTCTCACCGGGCTTTATCGCATCTTTGACGAAGCTCTGGTTAAAAAAAGTCAAGTCCAGCGTGCCGACTTCGTCAACTGCGCGCAGCTTCACGATGTCCAGGCCTTTTCGGACATGCGAAAGCTGCGGGGCCGCCGCTGCCATCGCCCGCACGCACACCGCTTCGCCGATTGCCAAGCCATTTGTCTGCTTAAATTGCGTCCTGTCTTCATAAGCGCGCGGGAAGTGCCCGACTAGGTCGCAAAGCGATTGAATCCCCAGCTTTGCCATCAGCTTCTCGCGGGACTCCCCCACCCCTTTGAGGAACCGCACGCTTATATCCAATGAATCATCACTCATAATTTTATACTGACATCACCCGAACTCAACGTTGCCTCTTCGCCGTTCTCGTAGCGGACTACCAGCCCGCAATCGTTGTCAATCTCCAATACCTCTGCCGGGGTTATTGCACCAAACGAATGCACGTTGACATTTTTCCCGAGGACAATCGAGCGCGCCCTATATTCATCCAGAAACTCGCGTTTTCCTAAATTTTGGTAGTATCCCCAAAAATTATCCAATATTTCAGCTATCAGGCGGCAACGCTCGCCGTCCTTGCCTGTGCTCCTGTCTGTCAGCGCTGTGGCCACGTCGGCAAGCTCCTCAGGAAACCCATCGTCCGGCCTTGTCAAATTTATCCCAATGCCCAAAACAGCACTTTCTACCACGCCGCTCTCCATGCCAAAAACTGCTTCAGTCAGTATGCCACAGACCTTCATGTCGCTCATAAAGAGGTCATTTACCCATTTGATCCCGACACGGACGGCCATGACAGACTCTATCGCCTCCGCCGCAGCCACTGCCGCCGCAGATGTGATGAGTGGTGCTTCGCTTGTTTTCGAGCCGGGCCGCAGGAGCAAGCTAAAATATACGCCGTGCCCCATAGGCGAATGAAAGGCCTTCCCCTGCCTCCCCTTTCCGGCTGTCTGCTCTTCTGCGGCAAGCACTAGCCCTTCGGGCGCACCTTGGGCCGCCATCTCGCGCACTAGCATGTTTGTAGATGTGACGGACTTGCGGACTTCGACCTCGAATACGCCCTGGGTCTTTACATGCGCCGCAATTCCGGCGGTTGAGAGTATGTCGCCATCCCTTTCAAGCCGGTAGCCTTTGTTCGTGACTGCTGTTATGTCATAGCCTTGCGCACGTAGGGCTTCTACCGCTTTCCATATGGCATTTCGGCTGATTGAGAGTTTTTTTGCAATCGCCCCGCCTGAGACAACAGCTCCCCCGCTTCTTTCCAGTATTCTCAGTAATTCAGATTTTGTGCTCAACGGCTCACCCACCCCTTCGCTGACGTTTTGCTATATGCGTAATATATTACAAAGCTGTTGTACTGTCAATCTTTGGATGATTTCACGATAAATTTTCCTTTTCATTTTCGGCAAAATATATTATACTAGCATGAGGCTTTGGCCACAATTTTTTGGGGGGTGCGAAATATTTCCGTTCTAAAACCAGTATTTAAACGTGTATTGCTCAAGGTGAGCGGCGAGGCGCTTGCCGGCGAGAAAAAATCCGGGCTTGATTTTAACGTAATCAGGAGTGTTTGCGAAGCCATAGTTACCTGCGTGGAGCTTGGCGTCCAGATTGGCGTTGTCGTAGGCGGCGGCAATTTCTGGCGAGGGGTAAAGGATGGCGAGGGCAAAATCGAGCGCACCCGCTCAGACCACATGGGAATGATGGCGACCGTTATGAACTGCTTGGCGCTTGCCGATATGCTTGAGCAGCTGGGCGTTCAAGTCCGGGTTCAGACTGCGATGCAAATCTCTGCAGTCGCCGAACCGTACATCAGGCTTAGAGCCGACAGGCACCTGACCTTGGGGCGTGTCGTAATTTTTGGAATGGGAACAGGCCACCCATACTTTTCCACAGACACTGCGGCCGTGCTAAGAGCCGCCGAGATAGACGCCAACGTAATACTCTTGGCCAAGAACATAGATGGCGTATACACAGCTGACCCCAAGCTTGACCCATCTGCCCGAAAGCTTGAGACAATAACGTATCAGGAGGTGCTTGAGCAGCGCTTGGCGGTCATGGATCCCACGGCAACGTCGCTTTCTATGGAAAACGAAATCCCCATCTTACTGTTCGCACTTGAAGATCCATATAATATCGTGAGGGCTGTGACCGGGGAAAAAATCGGCTCGCGCGTGGGTTAATTAGAATTGGAGGGATAGTTATGTACGAAGAATATGAAGGCAAAATGAAAAAGACCATAGAAGTATTGCAAAACCAGTATTCAGCCATTCGGGCCGGCCGGGCGAACCCTTCTGTGCTTGACCAGATAAAAGTCGAATATTACGGAACGCCAACTCCCCTGAGCCAGATAGCGACAGTCTCAAACCCTGACCCAAGGACGCTGATGATCCAGCCGTGGGACGCTGCGAGCCTTGCGCCGATTGAAAAGTCTCTGGTGGCCTCCGACTTAGGCATAAATCCGGCAAACGACGGCCGCGTCCTCCGCCTTGTTTTCCCGCAGCCCACAGAAGAGCGCCGCAGGGAGCTTCTCAAGCAGGTAAGCAAGCATGCCGAGGACTCAAAGGTCGCCATCCGCAATATCCGTCGCGATGCCGTTGACAAGTCCAAGGCCCAGAAGAAAAAAGGCGAACTCACCGAGGACGATCTCGCCGATACAGAAAAGGACTTGCAGAAACTGACGGACACCTATATCAAGGAAGTCGAAAAGGTCGCCCAGAAGAAGGAAACGGAGATTAAAGAAATCTAAGGATTTTGTATTTGATGTTTAGTCTTTTTAGGAAGCGGAAACAACAGGCGTGGGAGCCGGATAGGCTCCCGCGGCATATAGCGATAATTATGGACGGCAATGGGCGTTGGGCGGCAAGGCGCGCATTGCCGCGAACTGCGGGCCACGCCGCCGGAGCCGAGACGTTCCGCCGTGTTGCCACGTATTGCAAAGATATAGGGATCGAATACCTCACGGTCTATGCCTTTTCCACCGAAAATTGGAATCGTCCGGATGATGAAATCGGAGCCATTATGCAGCTTTTGGAGAAGTACTTGCATGAAGCCCTGGGCAAAATGGAGCGAGACAAGGTCAAGATGAAATTTTTTGGCGATGTGACTATCCTCACCCCCGAGCTCCGCAAGCTTATATCCGACACCGAAGAGCTCTCAAAGAAATTTGAGGGGGTTCAGGTGAATATTTGCCTCAACTATGGAGGCCGCGACGAGCTGGTGCGGGCTGCTGAGAATTACGCAAAGGATTTCGCAGCTGGGGTCGCTCCGCAAGAAAAGCTGACCGAGCGGGCTTTTTCCAGGTATATGTATTCGGCGGATATACCGGATCCGGACTTTATTATAAGGCCGAGCGGCGAAATGAGGCTGTCGAATTTCCTTTTGTGGCAGTCGGCGTATTCCGAGCTGTATTTCACCGATGTGCTATGGCCGGATTTCAACGAACGCGAGCTTGACCGCGCTATTATTGCGTTTCAGGAGCGAGACAGGCGTTATGGAGGGCTTAAGACTTGAAAACACGAATAATTGCCGCAGTAATTTTTGTTCCACTGATTTTTATTGTGCTAGTCTTCCTGCCTGCGTATGTCCTGACAGGCGTGGTTGCGATAATCTGTGCGGTTTCTGCTTATGAGCTTCTGCACGCAATAGGCGGCAAACTAAACGACAGGGTGCGGATATATGCGGTGCTTTCGTCCATCATCATCCCCATCGGGGCGTACTTTGAGATGGTTGGCATGGTTTTCCCCGCAGTGCTCCTTGTTTTGATGAGCCTTACGTTTGTTGAGGCTATAGTCGGTTTTCAGACTGTCCGCAGAGTAACTTTTGCGCAAGTTATGACGGCGATTTTTGCGGGTGCGCTCATACCGCTTATGTTGTCCAGCCTAATTAGCCTCAAACTCATGCCCAATGGCCATTTGCTGGTGCTCCTTCCGATTATCTCTGCCTTTATCACCGATGCAGGGGGGTACTTTACCGGCATGTTCATCGGCAAGAAAAATGCGTTCCCGCTCGTCAGCCCAAAAAAGACTGTCGAGGGGTGCGTTGGCGGCTTGGCTGCCGGGACGTTTTCCATAATTGTCTTCGGGGTCGTCGTTCTTTTCACCACCATGAATATCGTAGTGTTCTGGGCGCTGCTGTTGTACGGCATTTTGGGTTCTGTGCTATCCCAGCTGGGCGATTTGGCTTTTTCGGTTATAAAGCGCGAGTTCGACATCAAGGATTACGGGCGTCTAATCCCAGGGCATGGGGGCATGCTCGATAGGTTTGACAGCATGATTTTCGCAGCCCCGGCAATGTATTTGCTGGTCCTGCTCATCCCGGCCATCATTGTTAGGTAATTGTAACTGCTCAGCACCTTCGTCATTCTGCGGCTACGCACTTAAATGACGCGAGGGCACTGAACAACAGTTACAGGTAATTAAAATATGACGAATCCCACTGGAGAAAACTCAATATCGCTTCTCGGCTCAACCGGGTCGGTTGGGCGGCAGACGTTAGACGTAGCGGAGCATTTGGGGCTGCGCATCCGTGCCTTGAGCGCAGGCAAGAGCGTCAAGCTTCTGGAGGAGCAGGCTCGCAGGTTCAAGCCTGAGGTCGTCGCCGTTTATGATGAAAATGCGGCAAGGGACCTTGAGGCGCGGGTGCGCGACTTAAATGTCCGAGTAGCTTCGGGTATTGACGGTCTGATTGAGGCGGCTTGTGTAGACGGCGCAGAGGTCGTCGTCACAGCTTCCGTGGGCACGATAGGGCTGCTGCCTACGCTCTCGGCTATCAGGCTCGGCCGCCGGATTGCGCTTGCAAATAAGGAAACTCTTGTATGTGCGGGCGAGCTCGTGATGAAAAGCGCAAGGGAGCATGGCTGCGAAATAATTCCGGTCGATTCCGAGCATTCAGCCCTGTACCAGTGCCTATGCGGCGAAGATTCCGAAAGCGTCAAAAAGCTGATACTCACAGCATCGGGCGGCCCTTTCCGAGGGATGCGGCGTGCGGCGCTTATGAATGCGACTCCCGAAATGGCGCTGAAGCACCCAAATTGGAATATGGGCAGGAAGATAACAATAGACTCGGCTACGCTGATGAACAAGGGGCTTGAGGTAATGGAGGCAACCGCTTTGTTTGGGATTTCGGCGGAGAGAGTAGACGTCGTCATCCACCCTGAGAGCGTAGTTCATTCCATGGTCGAATACGCCGACAGTTCCGTCATCGCACAGCTATCCGAGCCTGATATGAGGTTGCCGATTCAATATGCCATCACGTATCCGCAAAGGGTGCCTTCGCCGACAAAAGCCCTTGATTTCTCGAAGCTCTCCAGGTTGAGCTTTGAGAAACCGGATTACGACGCATTCCCCTGCCTCGAGCTTGCGTTGCGCACCGCCGGGGTGAGCGGTACGGCGCGCGCAGTGCTAAACGGTGCAAACGAGGCCGCTGTGGGGCGCTTTCTAAATGGTGAGCTTGGCTTTTATGGAATATATGATTCAGTGCTGGCGGCGCTGGAGAAGATTGGCAATATAGAAAGCCCGTCGCTCGATGATATTATCGAAGCTGGGGAATCCGCTAAGGAGTTTGTTGAAAAGTATAGATTGTAGCAGCAACATCCAAAAACCAGAGTACACTCGGAGAGGAGTATGAACTGACAATGTTTATAATACTAGCAATTCTCGCATTTGGCCTGTTGATAGCCATACATGAGCTTGGCCACTTTTTTTCAGCTAAGCTTTTGGGCGTCAGGGTCATTGAATTTGCCATCGGAATGGGCCCCAAACTCATTGGATTTCAGGGCAAAGAGACTCTGTATACTTTGCGGCTGCTGCCCCTTGGCGGTTTTTGCACCATGGACGGACAAGACGAATCTATGGAGGATCCCAGGGCTTTCACTTCGCAGAGGCGCTGGCGCCGCATCGTCATTTTGCTTGCGGGCAGTGCCGCAAATATCATAGCTGCATTTATCATAATAGCTATTTTGACAGCGGGTTCGGCAGGCTTCATAGGCACCACTTTGACTGGCATAGCAGACGGCTTTCCAAACGAGGGGGAGGACGGCCTTATGGTCGGCGACACAATCGTGTCCATAAACGGCGAGCGGCTTTTCTACGCTCAGGATTTTAGCACGTTTATGCAGTTTGCGGGAGGTCGCGAAGTCAATCTTGTAATACTCAGGGATGGCGAAAGGCTCACGTTAAATAACTTCCCCCTCGAGCGCCGCGAGTTCGTAATTGACGGGGAGGTCGAATACAGATTCGGGCTTACTTTTAACTTCATCGAAGCGACGGCAGGGCAGCAATTGAGGCATTCGGTTTATACTACCTTTAATTTTGCGCGCCTTATCCGTGTCACTCTCGCACAGCTTTTCGCAGGAGAGGTGGGTCTGCCGGATATTGCCGGGCCGGTCGGCATCGTGGACGCAATGAGCGGCATTGCACAGGAGTCGCCTACTATGGGCGCAGCCATCGGGAATATAGCTTTTTTCACAGCTTTTATCGGGGTGAACCTTGCCGTCATGAACCTTCTGCCAATCCCTGCCCTGGATGGGGGCAGGATTTTGTTCATCATCATCTCGTGGCTGATTGAGAAAGTCATTAGAAGGCAACTCGACCCGAAATATGAAGGCTATATACACAGCGGAGCAATGGTCCTGCTGTTCGGCCTCATGATTTTGGTGCTGGTCAATGACGTGGTGCGGCTCATTGGGCGCTAGTGGGGGAAGTCTGCCGATGAAGCGAGAGCTTATGAAAAAGCAGGCAAAGGCGCTGGTAAGGGAGCCGTCCCGCCAGAAGGCTTTGCGTAAGCAGATTGTCGTAGGCGGCATCAAGGTCGGCGGTGGAGCCCCTGTCACAGTGCAGTCTATGACTAATACAAAGACCAGCGATGTTGGCGCTACCGTTGCGCAGATTAACAGGCTTGCGGAGCTTGGCTGTGACATTGTACGCACCGCTGTCCCCGATATGGCTTCGGCCGATGCCATAGGTGAGATAAAAAAACACATCGGCATCCCGCTTGTCGCCGACGTCCACTTTGATTACAGGCTTGCTATCCGCTCTGCTGAGGCGGGTGCAGACAAGATACGGATAAACCCCGGAAATATTGGCGGGGCTGAGAATGCAAAGGCGGTCGCCGATATTTGCAGGAGGAAAAACATTCCGATCAGAATCGGCGTTAATGGCGGGAGCATAGCTAAAAATATCCTCCAGCGGCATGGCGGGGTCACTCCGGAGGCGATGTTTGACAGCGTTATGGGGCATGTCGAGCTGCTAAACAGGTTAGATTTTGACGACATCTGCATCTCGGCAAAAGCCTCGTCTGTCCCGCTGACCGTTGCGTCGTACAAACTGATTTTTGACAGCACGGACTACCCCCTGCACATTGGCGTAACTGAGGCTGGGACTGAATATGCCGGTATCGTCAAGTCGTCGATTGGCATCGGAGCGCTGCTCTTAGAGGGGATCGGCGATACTATCCGGGTCTCGCTGACCGCACCGCCGGAGCGTGAAGTCAAAGCCGCCAACGAGCTTCTAAAGTCGCTGGGGCTGCGCGACGGGTACGAGCTAATCTCGTGCCCGACCTGCGGCAGGTGCGGCATTGACCTCATCCCGATTGCACAGGAGGTCGAGAGCAGGCTCGAACGAGCCAATCTACACATTTCCGTCGCAGTCATGGGCTGTGCGGTGAACGGGCCTGGAG
>WQSH01000088.1 GCA_009787995.1 Oscillospiraceae bacterium | reverse complement strand
CCAACTGACTAGCGCGATGGGCGGGACTATTTTGGTGGAAAGTAAGCAGGGAAAAGGCAGTAAATTTACCGTCCGCCTGCCACAAAAGAAAAAAGGGGAAGGCGTTTTAGGCCGTGAGGTGTCAGCGCAGTTGCGGAACCTGGAAAGCGCAAGCAGGGCTGTGAGCAAGACGCTATCTACGCTAAAGCGCGAACCAATGCCTTATGGGCGCGTACTTGTGGTAGATGATGCGGAGTCTAATCTGCATGTGGCAAAGATTTTTTTGACCCCATACGAAATTGAAGTTGAAACCGCAGAAAGCGGGGCGGAGGCAATTGCAAAAATCAAAGCTGGGGAAGTGTACGATATTATATTCATGGACTACATGATGCCTGATATGGATGGTATAAAAACTACGAAAATACTGCGTAACATGGGGTACAGCCACCCTGTTGTGGCTTTGACGGCCAATGCGCTTAACGGAGTGGATCAAATGTTCCTGGAAAACGATTTTTCTGGGTTTATATCCAAGCCAATCAGCCCGGACAAGCTTGACGAAGTCCTTTTGCGGTTCATCCGGGATAAGCAGCCGGTCAGAACGCCCAAGGCAACAGGCTGGTTAAATTCCGACAGTGAGTGCGGCGAGGATGTGTCAGCAAAACTGGAGGACTCGTTCTTGAGAGACGCAAAAAAGTCTCTCAAAATATTAGCAGCCATTGCGGGCAAGGAAGCATTAGATGCTGAGGCGCTAAACGCATACAGCATTCAGGCTCATGCCATGAAAAGTGCTTTGCATCATGTTGGCAGGCTAGAACTTTCAGAAACTGCGCACGTACTGGAAACCGCCGGGCGAAGTGGGGATGAGGAAACAATAAGAAGCAAGACTCCAGCTTTTTTGGATAGCCTAAGGGGCATAATAATGGGACTTGAACTCCGGCAGGAGTTGCTTGCCGCTGAAGAGCAGGAAGAAGACCCGGAGTTTTTGCGCAACCAATTGGTGATTATTGGCGGGGTCTGCGAAACGTTGGATATAGAGCGTGCAATCAAAGCCATAGACAAAATCCGGCAGAAAGGCTGTGCGAGGCAGACAAGGACGCTATTAAATGATATCGAAGAATGTCTTCTGTGCGGTGACTTTGAAGGAATAAACAGCCTAGTTGAGAGAGCCATTTCCTAGGGTGATAGCGCGACTTTCAGCGGGCAGACATCCTCAAAACGGCCTTGATCGCCTTGCCGCTCAGGCAGTCTGCCATGGCCTCGTTTATGCTGTCGAAGTCATAGTATGTTATTAACCTATCGAATGGAAATCGGCCTTTAGTGTAGTGCTCCATCAGCTCAGGGATGAACACCTTGGGGTTTGAATCGCCCTCGACGATGCCAATGAGGGACTTGGACACGCTCATCAAGTCATGTTCGACATTCAGTGTCATATCGCCGCCGCCGCCGACAACTGCGGTGGAGCTTCCAGCTTTGGTGCATTGCAAGGCCATGCGCGTGCAGAGCCCGTTGCCTGTGGTGTCTACCGCACAGTCAGCGCCGAGGCCTGTCAGCCTGTGGATTTCTTTTGCAGCATCAGAAGTGTTTTCTGTGCTTACAACATGCGTTGCACCAAGCTCCTTGGCCATATCAAGCCTTGAAGCGGTTCGGTCTACGGCAACAATCGTGCCGCAGCCGACTATTTTAGCTGCCATTATTGCGCTTAGTCCGACGCTCCCGCAACCGAATACCGCAATCGACGAACCGGGGCGCGGGCGTAGGCGGTTCCATACAGCGCCGGCCCCGGTTTGAATGCCGCAGCCTAAGGGGCCGGCTATCTCGAGCGGCACATCGTCAGGAACCTTTACGGCGCACCTCTCATTGGCGACAACATATTCGGCAAATGAGGACTGCCCAAACATCGTGGCGAGCATTTTGCCGCCTTGCGAAAGGCGGGATGAGCCGTCCGGCTGTGCACCGCCAAAGTTGATCGAAGGGAATGACTCGCACGTCGTAGGCCAGCCTCCGAGGCAGCTTGCACATTTTCCGCATGAAGCGAATGAGAAAGTGACCCTGTCGCCGGGCTCGAACTCCTTGACACCTGCCCCGACTGCCTCAACGATGCCGCAGCCTTCGTGCCCGAGCACGGCAGGCAAGGGGACGGGCAGCGCCTGTATCCTAGCCAGCTCGTCAGTATGGCAAATGCCGCTGGCGGTGATTTTGACAAGCATCTCGCCGTCGAGCGGCTCATCTAGCTCAACGTTTTCGATAACAAACGGATCTCCGGTTTTCTTTACTATTGCAGCCCTGATTTGCATTTTTGCCCCTCCTGATTTATAATTATGAACCACCAATTCTTAAAGACGCTGACGCATGAGGTATGGTATGCGATATAAATCACCAATGATTTTTGTGGCTCTTATAATGGTTTTGGCTATTTCGGTTGCCGGTTGCGCCGGAGAAAGACCCCTGGAATCTATTAGCGAAAGCCGCTTTTTGCTCGACACGCTCTGCACAATCACCGTCTATGCGGACAATGCGAAAGAACTGATTTCAGAGTCTTTTGAACTGATTAGGCGTTACGAAGGGCTTTTTAGCATTACCATTGAGGGCAGCGACATATGGCGCATAAATAATGCAGGCGGGATGCCGACGGCTGTATCGCCGGAAACAGTTGAACTGCTCATGCTGGGGTTGGAGTATGGGAGGCTCTCCGATGGACTGTTTGATATAACGGTTGGAAGGCTCAGCAGATTGTGGGGCTTCGGCAGCGCGCCGGTCGTGCCGTCTAGGCCGGATATAGCAAGAGCGATGGAAACTGTTGATTTTAGGCAGGTGCTAATTGATGGCAACAATGTTATGCTGTCAAACCCTGAGGCATGGATAGACCTTGGCGGAATTGCAAAAGGATTTATACTAGACCGCTTGGCGAGCTTCCTGATTCAGCGTGGCGCCACAGGCGCTGTAATTGAATTGGGCGGGGACATAGCAGTGTTGGGAGAAAGGCCCGGCGGCGGGCCTTGGCGGATAGGCATAAGGCAGCCATTTGGCGCAGGGGCGCAGCTTATTGGTGTTATAGAGACAACTGAGGCGGCGGTCATAACTTCTGGAACTTACGAGCGGAAATTTGAGGAAGATGGAGCCAGGTACCACCATATACTCGATCCGACAACCGGAATGCCGGCGATAAGCGATGTCGTAAGCGTGACAGTGGTGGCAGAAAGCGCAGCCGTTGGAGATGCGCTGACATCCATAATAATCCTGTTGGGCAGCGAAAGGGCAGGGGCGCTGCTAAGCCAAGTGCCGGGTATCGTCGGTGCGGTGTTAGTTCTGGAGGGTGGGGAAATACTGAAAATAGGTGATATTAGCTTCAGCTGGGGAGGGGATGGCCCGGCTACCCCCCAATAACTCCAAACCCGACT
Organism: Oscillospiraceae bacterium; assembly: GCA_009787995.1. Taxonomy (GTDB): domain Bacteria; phylum Bacillota; class Clostridia; order Oscillospirales; family Oscillospiraceae; genus WRMH01. Next base: position 6,118 of record WQSH01000088.1, on the reverse strand, counting down.
AAAAATGCAACCGCTGATGCCAGCAGGCAGTATATGCTGAAAACATAAAATTTGCTGCTGCTAATCAAGACTTTGATAAACTTGATTGCAAAAATCCCGCAGATAGTGGCGGCAATAAATCCGATTAGCCAGTTTAGCGGCTCTATTTCCAAGCTGTCTGACCTTGCAGTCCCGGCAAGCGTGACCAAGCCTGCACCCAGAATTGTGGGTATTGACAAGATGAATGAGAACCTGACCGCAAATTCCTTCGTCAGCCCTCCCAGCAAGCCGCCGAAAATAGTGCTGCCGCTTCGGGAAAGCCCCGGAAAAATCGCAACGGCTTGCGAAAGCCCGACAACCCAAGCTGCCTTTAGCGGTGCGTTTTTTTCCGTATAAGTTCCTTTGCCTAGCTTGTCGACAAAGAACATCAGCGCCGCTGTGATAATCAGCATCGCCGCAACAACAAAAATATTCTCGAGGATGTCGTCGAACCCAAGCAGCATAAGAGCTGCTCCAACCACAGCTGCAGGTATAGAGCCGAGAATTACCATGAGCAGAAATCTACGCTCAGGAGTCTTGAAGTTAGGTTTTCCCTTAAGGCAGTCAGAGGCGGCGGAAAAAAATTCGCATGTGAGCATCCATACATCCTTGTGAAAAATGATAAAAACAGAGAGCAATGTCGCCAAATGCAAGAATACGGTAAAGGCGAGATTCGAGTCCTCGCCTTCGCCGAACAGAGCGTGAAAAATAACAAGATGCCCAGAACTAGATATGGGCAAAAATTCTGTGATTCCTTGAATCACTCCAGCCAGCAAGGCTTGTAGCCACGTCAATACAAATCAGTCCAATCAGTTTTTAATCAGGAATCGGGAGTCAGGAACAAAGGGTGCGCGATGTTGCATATGAGCATATGTGGAGCCTTGGAGCGGCGCCAATTCCGAATCAACTTCCAACCGCCCCCATTATACAATCAAATCCCCACATTAACAACAAAAATCTCAGCAGCTCATTACGAAATTTGCATTGCGCGCTGCGCCTTTTGTGTGTTATATTGTACGAGGTATTCTGACTTGGAGGGGATTTGCGTGAAAAGCTTGTCATTAGATGCATATACGCTGAAAATCATTGCGATAACCAGCATGGGCGTGCATCATGCGGCCATGGTGTTGTGGGAGATTGTGCCATTGTGGATTCACATCCCGCTGGGATTTATAAGGGGTGTGACATTTCCGATAATGGCGTTTTTTGTCGTGGAGGGATTTAGGCGCACGTCAAATGTCAAGCGATACATGCTGAGGCTCCTGCTTTTCGGAGCAGTGGCCCAGATTCCGTACATGCTCGCATTTGGGGTAGCCACGCTCAACATAGTCTTTACGATTTTGGTGGGGCTTATATGCTTGGTGATGCAAAGGCGCCTATATGTTGAGAAAGGGAAGAAGGGGCTTTTTGTGGTCCTGTTCATAATAATCCTTATAGCATCTAATTTCGTTGTTGAAGGCGGCTTTGCCGGGTTGCTCATGATATTCCTGTTTAATGTCATAAGAGACGAGCAGAGGCGGAGGACTGTGCCGCTGATTGTCTGGGGCGCGTACATGGTGTTTTCTGTTTTGCTCGTAAGGGCGACTGCGGTGATGCTTGAGGCCTTTGTCGATGTCATAGGGCAGGTTGATTTAGCTGTAGATGCGGCGGTGTCCGGAGTAGCTGCGCATGAAATAATGCTGATGACAGAGCACTTTATATTGCCGGTCGGCACTTTCCTGATAATTCCGCTGCTCAGGGCATATAATGGGGATCTAGGCAAGCGGGCAAAGTATCTATTTTATTCGTTTTACCCCCTGCACTTTATTGTGCTGGTAGCTATCGGGTTTGCATTGAGGCTGATCGATGGGTTTGCAGTTTATTCACCTTTTTTTGGATAAGGGGTAGATAGTGGCTTTTTTCGAAGATGCTAATGCGGCGCTGTTCGTTTTTGCTATCGTCGCTGTGATAATCAATGGCACTCCGCAGTTCATTTACACAGAAGCGCGCGGATTTGCGATAAAGCCTGCGGGTTTTGCGTTTCTGATTGGCGCTCTGGGTAACCTAATTACAGGCTCTGTCACGCCGATTTCCGGACAGGCAATGACCATCACGATTGCCAGCATGAAAAAGAACCTGCGCAATAATGTCAGCGCCATCATGTTTGCGGCGATTGTGATGATGGTCCTTTCCGCCCTCGGGGGCGTGACGTGGATTGTGGACTTTGCCGGGCCCGCGGTCATTGCGGGTATGATGAGCGGTGGAGGGCTCATAATGGCGGGGGTAGCGACCGAGATGTATACCCAGGACAAGCGCACTGCGATGGTTTCGATTGTAGCGGCTGTCATAGCCTATGCGCTCTTCCTTGAGAGCGCAAACAGGGTGGTCTGGGTAATTTTTATCTCAGTAGTACTGTCTTCCCTGGATTTCCTTTTGCTGCAAAAGCGCAGGGTGGATGTCACCGAAAAGATATACGACCGCGACTCGCTGCGGATGAGCAACGAGTGGCGGTTTTGGAAGAAGATTTATTGGCAGGAGTTTAGGCTTATAAAGCCCACCTTCAACATGACTGTCCTAATAAGTGCCCTGAGTATAGTCATGCTGAATATCGGCTCAAACATTTCGTTCGGCGCAATCAATGCCAGTATAGCCGGAACGACCCAGCATTTTGACCACCTGGCGTTTATAAACGCTATAGCGGATATCCCAAGCGCAATTTTTGGCGGGCCGCCCATAGAGCCGATTATTTCGGGCACGGCAGGCGCTCCTTGGCCGGTCGCCGCAGGTATCGCATTCATGCTCGTGATGGGGCTATTGCTGCTGCTGGGCATGATTGGCCGTTTGGGCAGGTTCCTTCCGGCTCAGAGCATCACGGGTTTTCTGCTGGTGTTGGGGTTTGCGTTTATTTTTGCGCCAAATATAACAAATGTGGCAGGCTCAGATCACCCAATGGCGGGTTTTTTTGCTCTGGGCATCACCGTATGGTCAAAAAACATGTTCTTTGGCATAGTGGCCGGAATACTTGTGCGTTATTTTGGGACGCTTGTGGGATTGGGGTAAGTTTGCGCCATCACCCTAAAGCTTTTGCCTAACAAAGGACACGCAGCTAAAGATTGCGAATACGATCAAATTTATGCCCACCACGCTTGCCCCGGGGGGCAGGTCTAGGGCAAATGAAAATATCATGCCCACAAAGAAGCAGGCTATGCCTATGGCTGCCGAGGCGACGACCACAGAGAGAAACCGCTTGCACAGGCGCATAGCAGAGAGCGCCGGAAAGAGCGTCAGGCTCGCAATCAGCAGCGCACCCATCATCCGCATGCCCAGCACCACAGTGACGGCGGTCAAAATGGCAAGCATACTCTTGTAAACCTCCACTTTTGTGCCTGTGGCTTTGGCGAAGCTTTCGTCATATGTGACTGCAAACAACTGCTTGTAAAACAGTACAAAAATGATAATGACTACAGCACAGAGGGCTATGCTCATGTACATATCGGCTTGGGTCATGGCGAAAATGCTGCCGAACATGATATTGCATATATGCAAGGTGATCCCCGTCGTCATAGCCATGACAATAACGCCGATAGCAAGCCCGCTTGTTGCAATCAGAGCCACGGCACTGTCTCCTTTTACTTTGCTGCTCTCATTCATCCTGAGCAGTATAAAAGCCGTTGCAATGACAACAGGCATGGAAAACGCAAGTGGGGCAACATCTATGACACCTGCGATAACCATAGCGGCAAAACCGACGTTGCTGAGCCCCGTGCCAATCATTGCGTAGCGTTTCAAAACCAGACTGACGCCCAAAAGGGCGGCGCACAGAGAAACGAAAAGCCCCACAACAATAGCCCTGACCATGAAAGTGAAAGAGAACATGAATGAAATAGTCGCCGGCAAGTCCGAGAGCACTTCCAATAACGGTGTCATTGAAGCTCACCTCCTTGCAGGAAATAACGGCCTATTTCGGTCTGTTTGTAATCCTCTGCAGAGCCGAAGAAAACTTGGCGATTTTGGAGGTGGAGTATGTGGCTGGCATATTCCACACCTGACCGGATATCGTGGGAAATCATGATGACAGCAATTCCTGTCTCGCGGCGGAGCGCCTCAACGGTTTGGTAAAATTCCGTCGTCACTACAGGGTCTAAGCCGCTGACAGGCTCGTCGAGGAGTAGAATCTTTTTTGTGGCGCAGAGGGCGCGGGCTAGCAGCACTCGTTGCTGCTGGCCGCCGGACAGCTCTTTGAAGCTTTTTTTCTTTAGCGGCAGGATACCGAGCTTTTCCATGTTTTCAGAGGCAGACTCATGATTCCGACCCGAGTAAAAGGGGCGGAGCCCGCGGCTGCTTAAACAACCGGAGATTACCACCTCATAGACGCTTGCAGGAAAGTCCTTCTGCGCCGATGTCTGCTGAGGCAGGTAACCGATTTGAGTGGGCTTTAGGCCGTCGCCCATTTCGATAGCGCCGGACTTTGGACGCATGAGGCCAAGCAGGCCCTTCATCAGCGTCGTCTTTCCCGACCCATTCTCGCCCACGATACAAAGGTAATCCCCGCTTCCCACCTGAAAATCCAAGCCCTCTACGACAACCTTGCCTTCGTAGGCAAAAGCCGCATCGCGGCAAACAATCAATGCCATGTTAACGACCATTCCTTTCGAAAATATCTAAGCAAAAAACGACCATCTAACCCAAGGCCTCCCTCAAATGTGCGACATTGCGCCACATCAAATCAAGGTAAGTCACGCCGGCGTTAAAATCTGCGTGGCTTACGTTGTGTGCAGAATGCAGCTCCAGCAGCCTTGCCCCCGTCGCCTCCGCTATAGTATTTGCAATCGCCCTGTTAGATAATTCGATGTAGAACACAACGGGAATGCCCTCTTCCTCGACCCTGGTTATAAGGTCTGCTATTGTTGCAGGGCTGGCCTGAGTATCAACGCAGCAGCCGTCAAAGGCGGAAAAATGCGTCAGGCCGTAGGTGTCCACAAAATAGCGGAAGGGGAATCTGTCCCCGAAAATTACGGTGCTCCGAACGCCGTTTGCCACAGCATCAACAAATGCCATGTCTAAATTGCGCAGCTCCGCAATGAACTCCGCTGCGTTTCCGCGGTAAAAATCGGCATTAGCCGGGTCTTTTTCTGCCAAAGCCTCCGCAAGAATCTCCACAATTATGATGACGTTTCTTGGGCATGTCCAAACATGCTCATCGTGATGCAGGACGTGATGGGGGAAGTCGCATTCATAGTCGTCGCAGTCTGCGGTGTGTTCCACAACAATAGTCTCCACTAAGTCAAGAAGTGCGATAGTGGGCATGTCGCTACGCCCTGCCGACTCCAAAATAGGCTTAACCCATTCGTCCTTGTCCCCGCCGACATGGATAAACAAATCCGCTTGGCTGATGGCAATCATGTCTCGCGGGGTTGGTTCAAAGCCATGGCTTTCAGCACCTGGGGAGATAAGCATTGACAATTCCACCCTCTCACCAGCGATTTGCCTTATGAAATCAAACTGTGGAAAAATCGTGGCAATCACGTGCAGGGGCTCAGTTCGAAGGAGCTCCGGCTCATCTGCAGCCGCAGTGTCGGGAGGGTCGACAGCTTCGCCACCGCCTCCCCCGGCGCCGCTGCCCTCAACTCCGCCGCTCCCTGCGGCGCTGCCGCAAGCAGTAAGAAACAATGCGCATATTAACAGGAATATAATTCGCTTCATTGTAAAAAAACCTTTCTTTTTATTGTTCGGGTTGTTCGGGCAAAATGATTGTGCGCATCATTCCGCCTTCATCCTGACCGTCAAACCCAAATGTAATCATTATTTCCGAACCCAAATATATCGGAAAATCCTCGGTAGGCAGGACACTAAGGGGGTGTGGGAAGGTGTGCGTATGTGCAACCCTTGTAATTGTTGCGAAATGGCGCACGAACTTAGCGGCCAGCTCGTAGGCCGCTACTTCATTTTCATACGCTGGGGTGTCTCCTGCAGCGCCGCGGAAGAAAACCCCATCTTCGTGCCTGATAAGTGCGTACGCTCCATTGTCCCTGAGCGCAAATATTCGGATTTCGCCATTGTCGCCTTCCACCCGGCCCCTAGTTTCACCTGTTTCACAGGTGAACTGATAGCTAAACTGCCC
>WQSH01000087.1 GCA_009787995.1 Oscillospiraceae bacterium | reverse complement strand
TCGCTTGCCAACCGCCCGAAATGGTCAATTTACTACGCTTTTTCCGCTAGAACGGGTCTTGTCGCCCTACATACGCGAAAAAAGCATAGCAAACAGCCCATTCCGGGCTACCCTGTGAAGTGTAACGTTTCAGTAAAAGCTTGCTGCTTATAAAGGAGATGTTTATATGCTGATAAAAACCTTGCCCGTTGGGATGCTTGGGACCAACTGTTATGTCGTCACTGATGAGAAAACGCTCAAGTGTGCGATAATTGACCCCGGTGGTGACTCAAACACTATTCTTGACTATATCGAGTCGAACAAGCTTGTGCCCGAGGCGATTTTGCTGACGCATGGGCATTTCGATCATCACATGGCGCTTGAGGCAGTCATGGACGCTACCGGAGCGCCTGCCTACATAAACAAAAACGACGCCACAGACGGAGGCCCGAGCGACCAGCACAAGCTGGACGACGGAGGGAAGCTTCAGTGGTATTCCGAAGGCAACGTCATAGCCATTGGCGGGCTTGAGATAACTGTTTTTGAAACGCCCGGGCATTCGCCCGGCTCCGTTACGCTCAAATGCGAAAATGCGCTCTTTACCGGAGACACACTCTTTCGGGACAGCTGTGGGCGTACAGACCTTGGCGGGGGAAGCATGGAGATTTTGCTGGCTTCGCTAAAGCGCCTGTCCGACCTAGATGGGGACTATGAAATCTACCCTGGCCATGCCGAGTCGTCTACGCTGAGCCGCGAGCGGAAGTTTAACTACTACGTTAAGCATGCAAATGGCGAAGAATAGGGGACGATAATTATGTGGTGGGCACATGAAGCTTAGGCTTGTCGGGCATGAGTACAAATATGCTGTTGAGCAGATAATGCTGTCGCTTTTTCCAGGAGAGAAGCCGGAGTATTTGTCCGATGCAGATGCAAGCATAGATTCCGCTGACCTTTCTGCAGAGTCCCGGCTCACATTTTCCGAAACCACCGCCCTGTCTGCCTCTGCTATCCGCTACAGAGGCAAGGTTTTTCGCGGCGCAGCGCGCGTGAGCCGCAAAAAGCTGGCAAACAAGCTCGTGGCCGACCGACTCTTGCAGAGGATTGTGAAGCAGTCCTTTTTCAGGGCAGCTAAGGGCTTGCTTGGTGTGCCCCCTGTGTGGGGTTCGCTCACGGGCATCCGCCCCGCCCACATTGCATCTTCTGCTATGGAAGCGGGACGCAGCGCAGGTTCGGCTAAGCGGATGCTTACTGGAGAATATTACGTTTCACCCGAGCGTGCCGAAATGTGCATACAGGCGGCGCAAGCGTCGCTGGCCCTCAAACAGGAGCTCCTGCCTTCGGACATCGCACTCTATATAGGTATCCCTTTTTGCCCGACCCGGTGCGCATACTGTAGTTTCGTCAGCAACAGCGTCGAAAAATCCTTCGGGATGATTGCACCCTTCGTGGAGCTGCTTCTCCGAGAAATAGAAATGGCTGCTGCAATGGTGCGGGGGGCAGGGCTGCGAATAACATCGATTTATGTCGGCGGGGGGACGCCAACTGCATTGCCTGAACCTGAGTTAAGCGCCGTTATGTCGGCGCTACAAGCCTCGTTTGACCTCGCTGGAGTTCGTGAGTTCACATTTGAGGCGGGACGGCCCGACACTATCACAGAGGGAAAGCTGGATATAATTACCCGATATGGGGTGCGGCGCATTTGTGTAAACCCCCAATCCATGTCGGACGATGTCCTCAATGCTATAGGGCGCAAGCATTCTGCGAGTGATGTATTAAACGCAGTGCGGATGGTCCGGCAAAGTGGGGCTGCGCTCAATATGGATGCCATAGCGGGGCTTCCTGCCGACACCCCCATGGGCTTTCAAAATACGATAGACTCGATTTTGGCGCTTAATCCGGAGAATGTCACCATCCATACCCTGTCGCTGAAAAAGGGAGCTAAAATCATGCTCGAGGGCACGGAAGTCCCGGCGGGTGAGGACGTCGGAGCAATGCTTGACTATGCGTTTAGGCAGCTTTCGTCCGGAGGTTGGCGGCCATACTATCTTTATAGGCAGAAGTTTACCACGGGCGGCTTTGAAAACACGGGCTGGTGTCTGCCAGGGCATGAGGGGGTCTATAACATCTGCATGATGGAGGAGCTTTGCACCGTCCTGGCGCTGGGCGGAGGAGGAGTCACAAAGCTGGTTTCCCCAGAGGGAAGGATTGAACGGATTTTCAATGCAAAGTATCCGCGGGAATACCTTTTATATGCTGACAAGCTAAGTGAAAAATATGATAAAATCAAAAAATTTGTGTCCGGAGAGCCTTCTCCGACGCACAAACAGGAGGAGTAGTATGCCATTTCCGTATGATATCGAAGCGATAAACAGCCGCATAGTGAGCGACCAGAAGGGCTTTGCTCAAGAATGCGAGGCAATTTATTCCAGGAAGGTTATGGAGGCCGCCGCAATGATAAAGGAGAGGACTCCGCTCAGCAGCGTCGTACTTTTGTCCGGCCCGTCCGGCTCGGGAAAAACCACAACTGCGCACAAGATTTGCACAGCCCTTGAGAAAATTGGCATCTGTGCGATTACAGTGTCATTGGACAAGTATTATCTGCCTTTTGACCCGGAGGCTTCGCCCAAGACGGATGATGGCGAGTTTGACAGGGAGTCTCCGCATTGCCTCGACCTTGAGATGCTAAATGAGCATTTCTATGCGCTTGACCGGGGAGACGAGGTCATAGTGCCGCACTTTAATTTCAAAATACAAGATCGCGACCATGCAAAGGCAAAGCCCTTTCGGCTCGCTGAGGGCGAAATCGTTATTTTTGAAGGGATCCATGCGCTTAACGATATGCTTGCCGACGCACATCCCAAGGCGTTCAAGCTGTATATCAGCGCCCGCTCGGATATTGAATGCGGGGGAGCAATTTGGTTTAAGAGGACTTGGACGCGCCTTTTGCGTCGCATCGTAAGGGATGAGCTTTTCCGTGGCACTGACGCCTCGGAGACATTGAAGATGTGGGCAAATGTCCGCCATGGCGAAAAAAAGTTCATCTCCCCATTTAAGCACAAAGCTGATTTGCTTTTTGACTCCTCGATGCCCTATGAGGTTCCTGTGATGAAGCAGTTTGCGCTCAAGGCGCTAAACGTGGTCCCCGATGGAATAGAGAGGCTTGAGGAGCTGCGCAACTTGCTTCCGGCGCTTGAAAAATTTGAGGAGGTTGACCCCGCTTTAGTGCCAACGGACTCTATCCTGCGTGAGTTCATCGGCGGCGGGATGTACAAGTATTAGATGTAAAATTAATGTGACTTTTGCGTTTTCACTCATGAAATGGTGGTATAGTTAAGTGCATATTACTCATGGGGGCAACGTTAGTGATAAGGAACTTTCTACGCAATTTCATGATTGGCAGATATGGTCCCGATCATCTGAACATAGCGATGATCATCTTCTCGTTTGTCCTGTCTATAGTCCATGGTATAACCCGGTTCACTCCTATTTTATACATATCGTACATAGTGCTAGCCCTGGCAGTGTTTCGTGTGCTTTCGAGGAACATCCCTCGTCGGCGGGCCGAGAACGATAAATTCATACGTTATTGGTGGCCGGTTAGGACAAGGCTGAAGCGGGTTTTCACCGAAATTAAGGACAGGAGAATATATAAATACTTTAAATGCCCCAGCTGCGGAAACACTCTGCGTGTGCCAAAAGGCAAAGGCAAGCTTCAGGTAACCTGCCCGAAATGCGGGGAACGGTTTTTCAAAAAATCGTAGATTTATTATAAGCGGTGGGAAAATCGATTCCCACCGCTTTTTCTGTTGCTTTTTTATTGCTTTTGTTGTTCTGCTTTGTTATACTTGCTAGTAGTTACTAGTTTTTTTTGGAGGTTTTCGCAATGGGTAAAGAAAGAACATTTGTGATGTTGAAGCCAGACTGCATAAAACGCGGTCTTGTGGGCGAAGTCATAAGCAAAATAGAAAGAAAGGGTTGGCGGATTGTCGATGCAAAAATGAGGGTTTTAGAGCCGGCTTTTCTTTATACATTTTATGAGCACATAAAAGACCAACCGTATTTCCTTAAGGTGTTTAACTATATGCTTTCCGGCACGGTGCTTGGCATGGTTGTAGAGGGGGAGGACGCCGTTATGGGTATGCGCCGCCTGATTGGGCCAACGATAATCGAAGAGGCTCTGCCCGGCACAATCAGGGGGGATTTTGCCATGAGCTCTGCAAACAGTTTGATTCATGCTTCAAAAACCGACGACAATGTAAAGGATGAATGCAACATATTTTTTAAGTCGTAAAAAATGTGCCTGAGTGGCGGCTTTTCACTAACGGAAGCCGCCCGCACATCGCAATAAGTGTGAATTAGTGCTTATGCGCTACACTATATTTCTTTTGCGGCGCACATCGTCGCCTCGGAATGTGAGAACTTGGTACTCCCCTTCGAGGCGCGACATTATTTGCTCTGAATATTGCCTGCGCAGTTCTCCGAGCGTTAGGTTTGAGCTTACAATCGTTTTTTTCCCCGTCACGAGTCTTGTGTTTACCAACTCGTATAGCGCACTGATGGTGAAAGCATTTGTCATCTCCGTGCCTAGGTCATCGACAATCAGCAAATCACACTCGAGGTACCGCCTTACCTCTGCTCGTGCTTCCTCGAGATTATCAGTCCGGCCAAACCTAGCATCCCCAAATTTATCGAACATAGATGAGGCCATGTCATAGACTACTGAATGGCCACTGTCGGCAACGACCCTTGCTATGCATGCCGACAGGAAGGTCTTTCCTAGCCCTGGGGCTCCATTAAAAAATAGATTCATGGACTTTGAGCCAAATTTGCGCGCATATTCCACACATGTTTCGTATATGATTTCCATTGTCCTGCGCGGGGATATTCCGGTTTCCTGTGAGGGCGTGTTGTCGTAATACGAAAGGTTAAAGCTATCAAATGTTTCGTCGCCCAGCTTCAGCAAGCTGCTCAGGGATTCCCTGAGCTCTGACTTGTATAGCTCCATAAGGCACTGGCAGATTTTGTTGTTGGCGTATCCAGTGTCATTGCATTTTTGGCACAGACATTCATCATCAAGATAGTTTTCAGGAAACCCCGCCTTTTGCAGCTCCACGTAGCGCTGCTCTTGCAAATCGAGGTTTCTCATCCGGATGTCGTCCGCCTGCTGGCCTGCGTCCACACCAAGGGCAACGCCTACTAAGTCTGTCATTGTCTCCCTTATGGCGGTGTCTAATATACGAATGCGCGGGGCTGCCGCATAAGCGTTTTCCAAATGGCGCTCATAGCGCTCGTCTTTTTGCCTCCGCTTTTCATCCAGCAGGACTTTTGCCCTTGCCAGCACCCTTCCGTCAATTGCCACTGTCTAGCCCTCTTTGATTTTATTTAGCAGCCGTTGCATGCGTTGCACTTCTTCGTGATTTGCTTCGCCGAATTTTTTCCCATGGGCTGCTTTTGTGGCTGTTTCCGTAACGCCTCTTTCGGGCATCTTATCCTTCGCTTGGATTTCGTGCGGTGCGTGTAGCCCCTTGCTATGCCAACTATTTATGATTGTGTCCATGTAATTCCAAACCAATTTGCCAGTTTTCAAAATAGTCCTATCATAGGCGATTGCAACTGCGCTCGCACCAAAGCCCATGGAAATCCAATTATCTACATAGCGCGATTCCGTCTCAGTGAACTCTCTGTTCCATATGTTCAGAGTTTTCTTTATTTCGCTTTGGACGCTCCTGCGCACATCAAGCGCTTTTAAGTATTTTTCGGCGTTTTCAAGTGTATGCACGCCTGCGCGGTCCCATGTGTAAGCAGCCTTTTCTATGTAGCGAATCGACGGCATGCGCCCACCATTCTTTGCCCGGTTTTCTGATATGCAGTGTGTAATGAGCTGAAGGATTACCTCTGGCTCCAGCGAGAGGTTGTCGTACATACCAAAGAGCCTCATCAAGTCTTCCGGCGACAGCATGTTTCCAAGACGGCGCTGGGCCTCTTCAACAATTGCATAGAAAACAGAGCCGGTTTCGAGCTCGCGCTTCATGTCTCCTACTGTGCGCCGACGTTGGGCGTCTCCGACTTCCTCTGTTTTGTTGACTGGTCGCAATCCACTATTGCTGGATGCCTGCACTCCGCTATTACCGGTTATTCCGGGGCTTTTTTTGGATGCTGCACTATTGTCAGCTCTTTCATCCATGTTAACCAAACCGAGGTGCGACAAAACATTCATCGCAGACGCAATTCCCCCGGCATTTTTGCCAAGTGCAACAGCCGCTTCTGTCGATGAGCGTTGCCCTCGGGTCTTTAGTATATATAGGTAGAGTAGGGCCGCGTCCCCGTCTCCTGCGCATATCAACTTATCAATGGCCTGCCCGGTGAGCGTCACGGTCTCTGAACCCGGCAGCGTAAATTTCATTTCGGACATATGGCAGTTACCTTTTGATTTTCTCAATCAAAGCCTTCAATACATCCTCCATGTTTGGACTTCCGATTTCTTGCAGCTCGTATGCAACGCGCGTGTGAGGTTTGCTTATTTTTATCACGCGCCCAAGGTCGATTGGTGTGGCTATAATTATACTGTCGCAATCAGTGGCATCAATTGTCGCTGCCAAGTCGCGCATTTGCTCCTCGCCATAACCCATAGCCGGAAGCAGGCTCCCAATGTCCGGATATATACGGTAAGTTTCAGCTAGTTTCCCTACTGCATATGGCCTCGGATCGATGATTTCAGCTGCACCATAACGTTTCGCCGCAACGATTCCCGCCCCAATTTTCATGTCACCATGAGTCAGCGTCGGGCCATCCTCAATGACCAAAACACGCTTGCCGCGGATGACATCTGCATTGTCTACGCTTATTGTGGATGCCGCATCCACAACCACGGCTTGCGGGTTAGTTTTTTCGATACTCTCCCTTACGATTTGGATGTTTTCAAAATCGGAGCTGTCGATTTTGTTGATTACGATGGCGCTTGCAATGCGCAGCGTTACCTCGCCCGGATAGTACGAAAGTTCATGGCCCGGCCTATGAGGGTCGGTTACGGTAATCATCAAATCCGGCTCGTAGAATGGGAAGTCGTTGTTGCCGCCGTCCCACAAAATGACATCGCATCCATCGGGGTCATTTTCTGCAGCGCGGAGTATGGCCTCGTAATCTACCCCGGCGTATATGACATTCCCGCGCGCGATGTGCGGTTCGTATTCTTCCATCTCCTCTATGGTGCAACTATGCTTTGCCAAGTCTTCAATGGTTGCAAAACGCTGGACTTTCTGTGCTTCAAGGTCTCCGTATGGCATTGGGTGGCGAACAGCGATAACCTTCAGGCCTGCCGCCATGAGGATTTCCGCAATGCGGCGCGAGGTCTGGCTTTTTCCGCATCCAGTGCGGATCGCGCCGACAGCGACCACGGGTTTAGTGCTTTTCAGCATTGTATTTTTTAGCCCAAGCATCGAAAAAGCAGCCCCGGCAGCATTTACCTTGGCGCCCAGCCCCATGACGAAGCTGTATGGGACATCGCTGTAGGAGAAGACGCATTCATCGGCATCCAGCCCTTTTATTAGCGACTCCAATTCGCTTTGCTCATAGATGGGTATCCCTTCGGGATACAGGCCACCCGCAAGTGATGCGGGGTATTTTCGGTCCGCTATGTCGGGTATTTGCGCCGCTGTGAACGCAACAACTTTATAGTCGGGGTTGTCCCTGTAGAAGACATTAAAGTTGTGAAAATCCCGCCCTGCTGCGCCGATAATTATTATTTTGCGTTGTGACTGTGACATGTGTGCTTTCATCCTCTCTCGCAAAAACTGCCTGGACAGTATATCAAACAAATGCGAAAAATTCAATTGTCAATTACGTCGCAAGCTGCTCTTTATCAAACGAAAATTTTGGCAGAACCCCCGTCTGCAGGCGGGAATGTGGGATAAAATTCTCATGACATCTTTTTTATTCCAACCAAATCCGCAGAAATGGGCAACGATACAGTGAAGGTTGCACCCTTTCCTACTTCGCTGTTGACGCTTATTTTGCCTTTTTCAAGTTCTAAAATCCTTTTTATTAGTGTCAGGCCTAAACCATTGCCCTCAGTTGACCTTGATTTGTCGCCTTGGTAGAACTTGTCGAATATGCGTTTCTTTACATCCTCGTCCATGCCGTACCCCTCATCTGAGACCGTCACCACGGCATCGTTTCCAGCACTAGCTAAAGCAATCCTTATTGTGCTGCCTTCTGGGCTGAATTTAATTGCATTCCCTATTAAGTTTATCCAAAGCTCGCTGAGCATCTCCTCGTTTGCTAAAATTTTTACTGATGCCAGAGTTATGTCTACTTCAAGATTTTTCTTCTTAAGTTGCGGCTCCAACAGCAGTACGCCCCGGCGCAGCTGCTCGTCCAGTTGGAACTCCGCTTTTTCAAAAATCTTTTCCGTGTTCTCCAAGCTTGTAAGCAGCAGCACATTGCTTGAAAGGCGCGTTAGGCGCTCGCTTTCCGAGATGATTATGTCAAGATACTCATTGCGTTGCTCATCGGTCAGCGAATCCTTTTTCAGCCGCCTTGCGAAACCTCGGATTGACGAAACAGGGGTTTTGAATTCGTGGGAGACATTGCTTACAAAGTCTGAGCGTAGCGTCTCTATGTTTGATAGCTCGCTCACCATGTCGTTAAAACTGCTCCTGATGAACTCTATTTCCCTTGCGCCGCCGCTCTTTAGGCGTACGTTGAAATTGCCTGCAGCCACTGCTTTTGTCGCATCGGCAAGTTCATGAATCTGGCGAAGAAAGCGCACGCCGAAGAATCTCGCCAGCACCGTGCCGATTAGCAGGCTGATAATCGCAATGTAAACTGCGGCGGCTTCCAGCGCATGGCCCGTTTGGAATGGTATGATGTTTCGCGTAACCAGTGTATAAGATACAAGCCCAGCAATTAAGCTGCTTACCAACAATATGGCGAAAATCATCACTACAAGGACTCCCAGCAAGGAGAGCTTTTCTTTGAAAAGCCTTTTTTTACTATCCCTCATCATTTCTTACCGCCTTATACCCTATCCCGCGCACTGTATCAATGGAAAATTCGGGCCAGCTGTCAAATCGTTCCCTCAGCCGCCCGATGTGGACGCTCACCGTATGGTCTGTTGATTCGGTATCTGCGCCCCAAACTTCTTTTAGGAGCTGCAAGCGAGTGAAAATAACATTTGGGTAGCTAAGGAGCTTGTACAGCAGCATGAACTCTTTTTGTGGCAGCGTCACCCGCTCATTGCCTCTGCTGACCGTTAGGCTGTCATAGCTAAGCGAGACTTGCCCTATGGTTATTTTGCGCTCGCTCATAATTTTTGCCCGACGCAAAAGGGCTTTGACCCTCAAGGCCAACTCCTCTTCATCGACGGGCTTTACCATGTAGTCGTCTGTTCCTACAATGAATCCCTTGCGCTTGTCCTTTATTGTTTCCTTTGCCGTCACCATGAGGATAGGGAAATCAAAACCTGCATCACGCAGCTGCTCTGTCAGGGTGTAGCCGTCCATACCCGGCATCATTATGTCGGTAATCATCAGGTCAATGTGTTGGTCTTCCAAGATATCAAGGGCATCCTGAGCGTCCCTTGCCGGGATTGCGGTGTACCTCTCATCTTGCAGGACATCTGACATAAGCTTGCGCAGGTTTGGGTCATCTTCCACAATTAGTATTCTAATCATTGGCGCCTTCCTCCAAAGGGTCTAGAGCCGTCTTTCGGTTTAGCGGCGGCTGCG
>WQSH01000086.1 GCA_009787995.1 Oscillospiraceae bacterium | reverse complement strand
TTGCCAACCGCCCGAAATGGTCAATTTACTACGCTTTTTCCGCTAGAACGGGTCTTGTCGCCCTACATACGCGAAAAAAGCGTAGCAAACAGCCCATATTCCGGGCTACCCTGTGAAGTGTAACTGTAGCCAATATGTTGTGGCAATATATTTAAATTTATGTTGAATACGATGTAAGGAGCTGGTAGAATGTCTATGAGCCTTATGCTGTGGCTCAAATCATAAAACTTGAAAGGGCGTGGTTAGTATGGTTAGGATAATCATGGGTCTGAAGGGCTCTGGAAAAACCAAACAGCTAATAGAACTCGTTCACAAGGCATGCGACGATGAGCAGGGGGACGTAGTCTGTATTGAAAAAAATGCGAAGCTGAGGTATGATATCCCACATAAGGTTAGGCTTATTGATGCATCGCAAGTTGGATTTGATGGTTATGAATTTTTAAAAGGCTTTATCAGCGGCCTTCATTCGGCCAATTACGATATTACGCATATTTTCATAGATAGTGTGCTGAAAATTGTCGGTGCGGAAGTTGACGGTAGGATGGATGATTTCTTTGAGTGGTGCGAAAAATTTAGCGAAAAGGAAAACGTTAAATTTACAATTACAATCAGTGCAGACATTGCTTTTGCCACGGACAAAATGAAGAAGTATTTTTAATCTGATTGATGTAAAATTGCAGTTTTTTGGGCGGGGGTCTTCCCCGCCCGGAAATTCGAGCGGAGTAGGTGCTAATTAAGTGGCGACTGGTGTATTACTGAGCGAGATTTTTTCTAAAATCGAATCGTCAGGCGTGGCTCCCCGGTTGCTGCTGCACTGCTGCTGCGCACCCTGTGCAAGCCACGTGATTGAGTATTTGTCTCCGTCTTTTGTGATAACCGCACTTTTCTACAATCCGAACATACAGCCGCAGGAAGAATACGACAAGAGAGCAGGTGAGATGCGGAGGCTGCTTGACATAGCGGGGTATCCAAATGTTGAAGATTTGATTTTATGCGAGCACTCTGGTTCGGCCTTTGACAATATTTCTGCGACTTTTCCCAACGAACCTGAGGGAGATTTGGGGTGTTATGCATGCATTGACCTCCGGCTGCGCGAGGCTGCTACCAGGGCTAAAACTGGGCGCTATGATTTTTTTGCAACGACTTTGTCAGTTAGTCCGCACAAAAACGCGTTGCTGATAAATGAAATAGGCGTTGCAGGAGCGAGCAACTCAGGTATAAATTACCTAGTTTGCGATTTCAAGAAGCAAGGCGGATTTCAGAGGTCTGTCGAGCTGTCAAAGCGTTACGGTTTGTACAGACAGTCGTATTGCGGATGTCTGCTAAGGTTAACGTGAGTTTTGATGAGCAGCTATAACTGAGTGGAGAAATGATTTTTGATGAACCCAAGATTTAATGTGCGCAAGATTGCGTTTGCAGGCGTTATCGCTGCACTTTATGCTGCACTGACAATGTCCCTGAGTTTCATTAGCTACGGACCTATACAGTTTCGAATAGCTGAGGCGCTGACTATATTGCCGTTTTTCTTCCCATTTTCCATTTGGGGGCTTTTTGTAGGATGTATAATTGCGAACCTGGTTAGCCCATACCCATTAGACATTGTGGTGGGGCCGGTGGCATCGCTTATAGCCGGAATTTGCACAATGCAGATTGCGAAGCTTGGCAGGGATAAGATACCGGTGAAAATCTTTGCCTGTTTTCCACCCGTTATTTTCAATGCAGTCATTATTGGTGCTATGATTGCTTATTTTATGGTTGGAGCTGGTGAGGCGGACACATTTGTTCCCGCATTTGTTTTAAGCGGGCTCCAGGTTGGGTTTGGACAGTTGGTCATTTTGTACGCAATTGGATTGCCGATTATGATTTATCTTCCAAAATCACGAATCTATGAGAAAATGTTGGAATATTTAGGAAATTCAGAATGAATGGCGAGGCGAATGGGTATGAAAGTAAGGAAAGCCGTGATTCCTGCGGCAGGTTTAGGGACGAGGATGCTCCCTGCCACTAAGACTGTGCCAAAGGAGATGCTTCCGCTTGTTGACAAACCAGCAATTCAATACATCATTGAAGAGGCAGTGGCATCAGGGATTGAAGACATCCTCGTTGTAACAAACAGAGCAAAGAGCGCAATGGATGACTACTTCGATTATGCTCCTGAACTTGAAGGTGTTTTAATGCGTTCTGGCAAGACTGCTGAGCATGACGCAGTCCGGCGCTCGGCAGATATGGCAAATATTTTCTATGTTCGCCAGAAAGAGACAAAAGGGCTGGGGCATGCGGTGTGGCGTGCAAAGAGGTTCGTTGGCGATGAGCCTTTTGCAGTGCTTTTGGGTGACGATATTATGATGGGGGAAGTTCCTGTCACAAAACAGCTTATCGATGCTGCCGTGAAGTACGAAGCAGCCGCAATCGGGGTTCAGAGGGTTGCAGCTGAGGCGATTTCCAAGTATTCTTCGGTTCAGATTTCGGAGCTTGAAAGCAAAATATACAAAGTTTCGGACATGAATGAGAAACCGGCTCCGGAGCATGCTTTTTCGAATTTTGCGATTTTGGGAAGGTATGTACTTACTTCAAACATTTTTTCCATATTGGAAAACACCCCGCCGGGCTACGGCGGGGAGATACAACTGACTGACGGTTTGCGCACCCTGTGCAAGGGGTCGCCTATGGTAGCAGTAGATTTTGAGGCTACACGCTATGATACCGGGAACCTTCAAGGTTTTCTCGAAGCGACAATCGATTTTGCACTAAAAGACGCACAAGTAAGTGACTGGCTGAGGGGGTTTATGATAGAAAAAGTCAAGGGGTTTTAAACAAAAGAGGTTGTGTAACATTTGTTTCCACAACCTTTTTATTCTATGCCGCCTTAGCCTAGCCAGAGGCAAGTGCCCTTTCCAGCCATACTGCCGCAACGTCTATAGCTTCATAAAAGCTATTTTTTTCACTTTTTTTAAGGACTCTGTCGCGCGATTTGAGATCGGGGTCGGTATATTGTAGCTGTACCACTACACGAGTTGCAATGTTAAGGTCCTCCTTAGCTTTAGATTCTGTCACTTGGAGCATGATGATATATTTATCAGACATACTTCCGTAATAAATCAGGTTGTCTTTTCTCCTAAGCGGGTGGCCTTTATATTCTAGGACTCTACTCCTGCCCTTTGCTGCCGATGCCATAGCCACGCTCCTCTCTAAAAATATGTAACGGAATACTAACACATTGTTATCCGGATGTCAACGCGGTAAATCCGAGAAGCAGAGGGTCGCCCCCTCTGCCTTCCTACGTTCGTGCACGATTAGCCGTTTAAGTATGCAGTGACGAGCTCTTGCAGAAGTTCGTCACGATCGAGCTTGCAAATCAGGCTGCGTGCGCCGTTGTAGTTTGTGATATAGGTGGGGTCTTCAGATAGGATGTATCCTACAATTTGGTTTACAGGATTGTAGCCCTTGAGCCTAAGCGCTTCATAGACTGTAGAAAGCACTTCGCGGGTATCGATTCCGCCGCTGACTACGCTAAATTTTCTGGTATATTCATCCATTTCCAACCCTCCTTAATGTTCACAAGCCTAGATAGCGAGACGTCCCCTTAATCTGCACTAAAATCATTATAGCAAATTACGGAAAAGAGTAAAGCGATTTAATATTACAAATAAATGACAAATGTCAAACAAACCCTCACGCCCCGCTTATAAATTGTCCATATGTTCTTTGCCAAAAGCCATAGGCAGCAGCGATGCCAGTGAGTAGCTCACGTACCGTCCGTCTGCACGGGCGCTGAGCACCTCAAGCTCCTGTGCAAACTCGTACAGCAGCTGGCGGCATGAGCCGCATGGGAAGCAATATGAGTTGCCTTCTGATATAATGGCAATGCGCTTGAAGCTGCGCTGCCCTGCCGAGACGGCGGCTGCTACAGCCGCCGCTTCGGCGCACATTGTTGCGCCGAACGCCGAGTTTTCAATGTTGCACCCTGTAAAAACTGTGCCATCTGTGCACTCAATAGCCGCACCGACTTTAAATCTTGAATAAGGCGAATAAGAGTTTGCCATGACCTCGGTCGCCATGCTGATCAGTTTTCTGTCTGTCATATGTGTTTCCTCCAATTAGTTAATCATCAAAAGATTGATAGACCAGTCGGTAATATTGCGAAATACGCTGGACTGGCTTGGGTCTGCACCGGAAATCACGCCAATAGGCGAGTATATGGCATGCCTCTTATACAGGATGGGCGCAAATGGAGCGGTTGCTCGTATCTCGCTTAAAAGCCTGTCTGTAGCCCATCTGATTTCATCGTCAGTCCTTGCCGCTAAAAAATCTGAAAGGAATGGCCTGTACTCGGTGCTTGCGGTTCTGCCGAAATTCAAGGGACCCGGCAAAAGCAGCGGAGAAAGGTCGAAGTCGGCGCTCAGCTGAGTCTCGCCATAGAACATATCAAAGGTGCCGTTGTTCAATGCGCTCATGAACCGCTCCCAGGGCAACGGACGGACTATTACATTCAATCCGTTTCGTCTGAGAGTGTCCGCAATTGCATAGGCGGCTCTAACTTTGTGAGTGTTTTCAATGTTTACAATGAAGTCGATGGTAAAGTCGATATATCCGCCTCGACCATCCGATATTCCGGGAAAAGGATTTTCGTTAAATTCAAAGGATATATCAAGCCCGGCTCTTCTAAGGAGCAAAGCCATTTCTTCGAGCGGTGGAAAATATTGAATCTCCCATTCGGAGTCATATTGAGGAAATGTCGGCGGCAGTGCCAGCGGTGCCGCAAGAGTCAGACCGGGGCGCTTAATATTCTCGACTATGTACTGCCGGTCAATAGCGACGCTGATGGCACGCCGGACATCAGGGTTTCCCAGGGCGATATGGTTGGAATTGAAACCGAGGAACTGCAATGTTGTAGTTTCAAAGTACCTAGTTTCGCGAAGGCGGTTGAGCCTGATTTCAAATGCGTCGTGCGGGTCGTCCCAAATTAGGCTGAGCTCGCCGGCGTCAAAAAGCTCGGTCAACTCGGTATCGGCGCACTCTCTAAGGAATATGGCAGGAACTGGCAGATTTCTATAATATCTGTGCTCAGAAAAGGCAGCTAGCCGCATAGCCCCTTCATAAGGGAAGTTATAGGGCCCGGATCCGGGCGGGAGACGGTCGCCGCTGGTGCCGTTTTTGATAATAGGAATATCTAGCAGGTTGATAAACCTGCTGTTGGGTGCATGTAGTTCGACAGTTAACGTAAAATCACCCGTTGCCTGAACGCGCGACACAGCCCTAAAGCGGTTGACAAACCTGCCAGACCGTGATGCCTGCCGTATCGAGTAGGCAACGTCCTGAGCAGACATATAAGTTCCGTCGCTCATTGATATGCCGGGCATAATTTCAATTTCAAATAACATGTTATCTTCGCTAGACCAGCTTTTTGCCAAGACCGGCTCCGGCACAAGGTGGCGGTTGAGCACGAAAAGGCTTTCGTACAAAAGCGAAGTCAATACAATATTATCCCTATTCAAGGTCGTCAGAGGGTTTAGCGAACTGCCAGGGTCGTAGCGCAATGTGAACCTGCCGGGTGAGGGGGGGCGGATGGCCGGAGGGGGTTCTGGCAGATACTCCTCTTCGGCAGGATATTCGTCTAATTGTGCAAATCCCGCCGCTTGCGGCTGGGGGAAAGTGCAGCCGTGCAAAAAAGTGGCAGACAGCAGCACCAAAAGTATCAAAATATATAGTTTCTTCATGCCAAACCTCCTTCCGAATCCCTGATTACTATTACGCCTGCTTGGCTACCGCGCTTGCCTTTTGTCTTTCGGTGCGACCAATACTTGTCGCTTAGGCAGGAGGTGCATTCGTCTGAAACTGCGATATCTACGACTCCTGCTTGCTCAAGCAGTATTTTGTTGGTTGACTTTAGGTCTATCATGTACTTTGCGCCCTGCGCCTCAATGCATTGAGCGACAGCCGCACCCAATGATTCTGTCAGTCTTTGGGCAACGTCAACGTCTGTTTCAAAGCAGCATTTGGAAATACATGGGCCAATCGCCGCCTTTATGTTCGATGGGCTGCTGCCAAATTCGGAGCTCATTTTTCTGACTGCTGCACCCACGACATTGGAGGCAGTTCCCCGCCAGCCGGCATGGACAGCTCCAACTGCGCCGAGGGTTGGGTCATGCAAGAGTATTGGCACGCAATCGCCCGCAAAAACCAACAGCGCAACTTCGGGCTCGCAGGTTATGAGTCCATCGGCTTGATGGTGTGCCGAGGAAAATAGGCTGCCTTGGTCTGCCTTTGCCGCGACTCGTATATCTGCGCCGTGAACCTGCATGGAAAAAACAATGTCATTTGCGGCGATGCCAAGCGTCCCGCTGAGGATGCGGTAGTTCTCAATAACAGTGTCCCGCCTGTCTCCGGAGCTGAGTCCTAGGTTCATCGATGAATAAACGCCCTTGCTAACCCCGCCAAATCGGGTCGAAAAAGCATGAGGTGCTTCGATGTTTGGAGAAGTCATATACACAATCTCGTTTTTAATGTTTTCTATAAGCAAAATCCGACCTCAAAACAAAAAGCATAACGCACAAATGCAAATAACTCACGATGCGGGGCGTAAAATGGTGCTAAGCCCCGCGCCCACAGCAGTCCTTATACTTCATAGGCAGTCCATTCGGGCGTTTCTTGCCGCAGGGACAAGGGTCATTGCGGCCAATTTTTTGCGCTTTTTTGGAGGATTTCCCGGGTGCGCCTCCGCCGAATAGGTTTTGTGCAGAAGCGTTAAAATTCTTCGCCACGCCACGGCGCTGCAATGATTCATTCGTCCTCAAGCGGACAACGAACATACGCCTGACGACTTCCTCTTTGATGCCGCCGACCATTTGTTCAAACATGTCAAAGCCGTCCCGCTTATATTCGTCCACCGGATTTGTCTGGGCATAGGCGCGGAGCCGTACGCTGTCCCGGAGGCTTTCCATAGCGTCTATGTGCTCCATCCAGAACTCATCAACTACGCGCAGCATTATTACACGCTCGAGCTCCCGCATGATTGGCACATCGCTTCCCGGGGCAGAACCAAGCTCAGATTCTTTTGCGGCATAGGCGTTTTGGGCTTTTTCCTCAAGAATCTCCTTCAGCTCTGCTTTATCGTACCCGGACTCCGGCATGGTGACTTCGCCCTTTTTGAGATACATGGACTCAAGAGGCAACAGGATTTCTGCAAGCTGGGAGGGGTCATTTATAAGTTCCTGTTCTTTAAAGCCCGTATCAATGGAAGCTTCAATCGTGTCGGAAATCATTGTTTGAATGTTTTGTGTAATATCATCACCGTTGAGCACCTTCTGTCTCTGGTCATAGATGAGCGCACGCTGAATGTTCATGACATCGTCATACTCAAGAACGGCCTTGCGTGACTGAAAGTTGCGGCTTTCGACCCTGCGCTGGGCAGATTCTATGGCGTTGGACAGCATTTTTTTGTCGATGGGCATGTCTTCCTCAAGTCCCAGCGATTCCATCATACCCATTATGCGCTCGGAGCCGAATAGGCGCATGATGTCGTCTGTCAGGGCTATGTAAAACCTTGTCTCGCCCGGGTCGCCCTGCCTGCCGGCGCGCCCGCGGAGCTGATTGTCTATGCGGCGTGCCTCGTGGCGTTCCGTACCTAAGATGAACAAGCCGCCCGCTTGCCTGACCTTTTCGCCCTCCACAGAGGTGACGGCACGGTGCTGAGTCATTTTTTCGGCAAACATTTTACGCGCATTGATGATATCTTCGTCATCGGTTTCGGCATGGCCCGTCGCTTCGGCTATTAATGCATCCGTCATGCCCGCTTTTTTCATGTCGGTTTTGGCCAAGTATTCAGCATTGCCTCCAAGGACGATGTCGGTTCCGCGCCCTGCCATGTTCGTTGCTATGGTGACGGCTCCGACCTTGCCCGCCTGCGCCACAATTTCGGCTTCCTTCTCATGGTGCTTTGCGTTTAGGACATTGTGGGACACGCCGCTTTTTTTCAGGAGTGATGCGAGCAATTCGCTCTTTTCGATAGAAGCGGTACCAACAAGAACGGGCTGTCCCCTCTTGTGGCACTCCTCGATTTGTTTT
Source organism: Oscillospiraceae bacterium (assembly GCA_009787995.1). Lineage (GTDB taxonomy): Bacteria > Bacillota > Clostridia > Oscillospirales > Oscillospiraceae > WRMH01. The sequence goes on along the minus strand of WQSH01000086.1, from coordinate 1,643 downwards.
ATAATCGCCCTGAATTTCCCATTTTCGTTTTTGTACACGACATCGGCGTTGTCAATGCGCAGGAGCGGGCGGTTCGTTGGAATTTCGATGATATCGAGTTTGTATATTGCGCCAAATTCCTCTGCCTCTGTAAGTGCCGTACCTGTCATCCCCGCAAGCTTTTCATATAGGCGGAAGTAATTCTGGAACGTTATTGTTGCAAGCGTTTTGCTCTCCCTAGCGACTTCGACGCGCTCTTTCGCTTCAATCGCCTGATGCAGCCCCTCTGAATAGCGCCTGCCTTCCATCAGGCGACCGGTGAACTCGTCGACTATTATGACTTCGCCGTCTTTGACGACATAATCGACGTCGCGCTTCATTGTGCCATATGCTTTTATTGCCTGATTGATATGGTGCGACAGCGTGCTGTTTTCCAAGTCGGCTAGGTTTTCAAGGTTGAAGTGCTGTTCGGCTTTTTTGATGCCTTGGGCTGTCAGCGTGGCGGTTTTTGCCTTTTCGTCAACTATGTAGTCAGATTTTAGCGTTTCATCCTCCTGCGATTTTTCATCTACGGAAGCGAAAACGGATTTTTTGAGCCTTGAGACAAATTCGTTTACCCTATTGTACATTTCCGTGGATTCGGCGCCTTGTCCGGAAATAATAAGTGGGGTCCTAGCTTCGTCAATTAATATCGAGTCAACTTCGTCAACGATGGCGAAGATATGCCCCCTTTGGACCATGTCGTGCTTGTACAATGCCATGTTGTCGCGCAAATAGTCGAAGCCGAGTTCGTTGTTTGTGCCATATGTGATGTCCGAAGCATATGCGGCACGGCGCTCGTCGCTGCTTAACCCATGGACTATCAGCCCGACGCTGAGCCCCATGTACCGATGCACCTTGCCCATCCACTCGCTGTCGCGACGGGCGAGGTAGTCGTTGACCGTGACAACGTGCACGCCCCTTCCTGCCAAGGCGTTTAGGTAAGACGGCATGACTGCCACCAGCGTTTTGCCCTCACCAGTTTTCATCTCAGCAATCCGGCCTTGGTGGAGGACCAGCCCGCCTATGAGCTGGACGTGGAATGGGCGCATCCCGAGCACCCGGTCACAGGCTTCCCTTGTCGCCGCAAATGCTTCTGGAAGAATGTCGTCGAGAGTTTCTCCTGCTTCGAGGCGCTTTTTGAATTCTTCAGTTTTCCCCTTCAGATTTTCGTCAGACATCGACCGGTATTCGCCCTCTAGGCTCTCAACCTGCTCGATGATTGGCATGAGGGATTTTAGCTCCCTGTCGTTGTGCGTGCCAAAAATTTTGGAAATTACTTTATTTAACATTAATCTGAACCTTTCGTTCTCTTAAGTCGTAATCAGGTATCAATTGAGCATTATAGCATATAAATAAGGAAAATAATACTTTGTGATAAAAATTTTACCTTTTCGGTTGACAAAATTGATTTCGTTTGCTATCATAACTTGCGCATTGCTTGCTGGTTGTAAGTTTTGTGTGCTTGTGTAGCTCAGTTGGTAGAGCAGCTGATTTGTAATCAGCAGGTCGGGGGTTCGAGTCCGTCCACAAGCTCCATATGGGGGAGTTCCCGAGTGGCCAAAGGGGGCAGACTGTAAATCTGTTGTCAGTGACTTCGATGGTTCGAATCCGTCCTCCCCCAC
>WQSH01000085.1 GCA_009787995.1 Oscillospiraceae bacterium | reverse complement strand
GGTCGCGCTCTGGATTTCTTGCTCTCTTTGCCATTGTGTCATCTCCTTTTCTTAATAGTATATTCAGATTCGGAGTTTACACAATCTATATTACACTATCGGCAGTTTTATGACCATGCACTCATGGTAGCGATTCCACTTGACCTTCCTACTTCCTCCGCTTTGACCTTTTATACAAATCCGAATCTTGGAGAGCCTTCATCAGCACCGCAATCTCATCGTCCGTCAGTTTCGTTATATTCAACCCAATTTGCTTCGCCAGCAATGCTAGCTTTGCCCGCTGCGCCCCTGCCTTCTCTTTGTTTTCCATATAGAACCTATATCCATCACCTATTTCCTTCACGATGTCCATCTGCTCGCCAGACAGGGCATCTTTTTTATGTGCCTCAAACATCGCTTTCACCAACACGCCGAACCGCTCTGTAATGCGAAACCGCAAATACTCGTCTTCATCAACGATAGCTTCTTGCAAAATTTTCAGATTTTGTTCATCATCCCCTGCGTCCACATGCTCCCGGAGCTTTTCTTCCGCAAACTTATATACAGCATTCAACGCATTCATCTGCGGCAGCATCTTGCGGTCGATGTATACTTCCATCGCACTGAACAACTGTGGCGCATCCAGGCTCGAAAGTAGCTCGCTTACCAGGCGGTTGTTGAGCTTCTTATCTTTCAATACCTCAACCGCCGCATCGGTCAGTCCCAATTCATCAATGGCAACATTACGGTGCAACCTGTTATCGGTCAGCCCAAACAGGTAATCCGTTGACACCTTATAATAATTTGCAAGTGTTACAACATCCTGATACCCAACACGGATATCCTCGTCGCTCTCAATCCGTTGCAATGTGGATATGGGAATTCCTGTAACTTCCGCCAAGTCTGCCAGCTTGAGCTTACATTCATCGCGTAAATCACGGAGCTTTTCCTGCAAGGTTAATTTGCATTTCATAGCACATCACATTCCCTCAGTATTTGCAAAGATTTTAGCACATAATACTGCTGCCCGACAACAACCGCGTTTTCATATTTGAGAAATGCGGTCTTTTTGTGCCCAAATCCCGATATTGAGACATACGGCGTGAATCCAAAATACTTGTTATGCTCGTCTCAGTCACCCGCAATCTTTATCCGTCACCACCGAAAGCATTGGTATCGCAATGATTTTTCTCGTGGGTGACAGATAAAAACAGAGAGGGGATAATAGCTGTTTGTCACCGACAGGCACGGTCTGTCACTAACAATTGAATAAAAAATCAAAGGAGATCAACATCATGCAGAAACATATACCACAATTAGACAGCATCAGCGCAAAAGAACTACCCACGCAATCGCTAGGGTTGGTAGGTTAAAGGAGGGTCTTATGCAAAACTTAAACCGAAGCATCGCAATGACCTTTCGCGTCACGGAAAAAGAGCGGGATTTGATACGCTGCAGGCAGAAGCAATCAGGCATAAGAAATATGCGAGCGTATCTACTAAAAATGGCCGTAGATGGACGTGTTATTTATGTCGAGTTGGATAGTGTGCGAGAGATGAACCGCTTGCTTTCCAATGCTACAAATAACATCAACCAGATAAGCAAGCGGGTCAACGAAACTGGAAACATTTACGCCGCTGACATCGACGAGATAGTGGCTCGGCTAGACGATATTTGGAGTCAGCAAAAAGAGATACTCCGCCGATTAAACGCCATATTGGAGATTGCAAAATGACGGAAATACTACAAAATGCAGGCCACCGAAAGGCGGGTGCAGCAGACGGCGAAGCCGGCTTAACGGAAAGGGAGCGGCAGCGAATTTTCCGACTGGGGGTTTGGGGGCAACTTGGCCACCAACAGGCGGCTAAAAAATGCAATAATCTTTGATTATGCAGTCTTTAGCCATTGCTTGCCCAAACGGTAATCGGCTTACGCGCAAATTACAGCGTTATGCAAAAAATCTAAAAACCGAAAGGATGTCAGCTTATAAGAAAAAATTAAACATCCACAACATTTCGCACCTTGAAAACTGAATATAGCAAGCGTAGCTGGAGGAACCCTAACCCATGAAGAAAGCCAGTACAACAAGCACGGCACAGCTCAAATCAGCTCCCACCGATTTTGCTCCGACCCAAGAGCAAATTGACGCACTGGCACGGCGGTTGATGCCGGAGATAAAGAAGTTTTTTGCTGATACGCAAGTACAACAGGAATTTGCAAACTGGCAAAAAAAGCAGGCCGCGGCTGATTAGCCGCACATATGGAATAAGCGTAGCATTAACCACGCCGCTGCGCTTATTCCACACAAAGTAAGGCATGAGCCATTTATGCTATAGCATAATTGTTATGTAAATATAGCCTTGATTATTATGCAATTACGAATTATAATGAATCTATCATCTCTAGGAGGTCACGCAATGGAAATTGTAGTAGAAAGATTAAAGCAGTTACGAGAGGGCGCTACGCTATCTCAAATGAAGCTCGGCGGCTTGAACGGAGTTAATCAATCCAATCTCGCCCGATATGAAAATGGTAAGGCAGTGCCACCATTAAAGTTGTTGTTATGGTATGCCGATTATTTCGATGTGTCGATGGATTATATCTTTGGCCGCACGGACAAACCGCAGGGCAGATTATATGACTTCAATCCCAAGATTACCGCCGACAGCGAACAGCTTAGGCAGTTTATAGAAATGTGCTTTGACCCCGATTCAATAGTGAGCGAAAAGATGAAAAGCACGTTGATGGAAATGTTTTTGAAAGAAGGTGCCGGAGAATGAATATAGTGTTCTACGGGCGATACAGCGACAGCGGGCAATCTGAGCAAAGCATAGAAGGTCAGCGCAAGGTCTGCTATGATTTCGCCGAACGTAACGGTTACCGCATAATTGCTGAATACATTGACCGTGCCATCTCTGGCACAGGGGCAGATAACCGCCCAGAATTTCTGCGCATGATTGCCGACAGCGCCAAGCGCCAGTTTCAAGGCATTCTCGTCTATCAGCTTGACCGATTTGCTCGGAACCGATATGATTCTGCGACTTACAAGGCAAAGCTAAAAAAGAACGGCGTCAAAGTTTTGTCTGCGCGAGAAAATATAACAGACGATGCTTCCGGGGTGCTTATGGAATCCGTCTTAGAGGGAATGGCCGAATACTTCAGTGCTGAACTTTCACAGAAGGTAAAGCGCGGAATGGCGCTCACCGCTGAGAAGTGCGAATTTACAGGTAGCGGCGTTCCGCTCGGTTACAAAATCGTAGACAAAAAGTTCGCCATTGACGAAGATGAAGCGCCGATAGTCAAGCGCATTTACGAGATGTACTTGGCAGGCAACACAATGGCTGACATTAGGCATTTTCTCAACGATAACGGCGTAAAAACAAGCTATGGCAATGCGTATAATAAGGACTCCATCCGGCGTATACTGACCAACAGGAAATATCTCGGAATCTATATCTACGGCGACATTGAGATTCCCGACGGCATCCCCCGCATCGTCAGTGACGAAGCGTTCAAGGACGCTCAGATTCTTCTGGAAAAGAACAAAAAGGCACCAGCCAGAGCCAAGGCCGTCGAGGAGAACTATTTGCTGACCACAAAGCTGTTCTGTGGTCACTGCCAGTGCGCTATGACAGGCATGAGCGGCAAATCCGGCACAGGGAAAATCCACCAGTATTATAGTTGTGTATCACAGCGCCAACATAAAGGCTGCAAAAAGAAGCATGTGAAAAAAGCATATATTGAAGATTTAGTTGTAAGCAATGTGCTCTCAGCGCTAACCGATAAATATATTGACGGCATAGCTCAGAAGATATCCGACCTATCCGCAAAAGAAAGCAATACCAGCACCTTAAAGCGGCTCAAAAAGTTGCTCAATGAAAACGAAACTGCCACGGCTAATCTTGTCAAAGCAATCGAATCCGGCAAGGCGGTCGATGTGCTGAGTGCGCAAATTGAGAAGCGCCAAGCCGAGAGAACTGACCTTGAAATAGAGCTTGCCAAGGAGAAGATGGTACGGCCTGTACTTGCTTTTGATGAAGTAAAATTCTTCTTCGAGAAATTCAAAAACGGCGATGCAAACGACAACTCTTTCCGCACAGCACTGATTGATACCCTCGTAAATAAAATTTACGTCTACGACGGCGACAACGCCCGTGTCGAAATCTATTGCAACGCAAGCGAACATAAAATTAACTGCGCCACAAGCGAACTTTCTAATAGTTCGCCTATGGCGCAGTTGGCACGCCGGAGAAGATTCGAACTCCCGACCTTCTGGTCCGTAGCCAGACGCTCTATCCAGCTGAGCTACCGGCGCATGGTCTCGCAGACTTCGCTCCGCCAAAACTGCCCCATTTTACCAGCTTGCCGTTGAGGCTAGGCGGCAGATGCGACATCGAGCGTGAAGCGCTCAGCTATACTAGCACACCCAGCAAAAAAATGCAAGCAGATTTTTCTCAATTTTGCCTCAAAGCACTGTTGGCGGCCTCGTGCTCATTCACAAAAATTTAACGGAGCAAACGCCATAGTTGAAAAAAATTCTTCGAAAGCCATTGAATGAAAGCCTCTGATTGGTTATAATGAAGAGAGCTATATTATTAAACAACTCGTTTGGAGATATCATAATTATGCCGAAAATTCGCTTGATGATCATTGATGACTCTTTGTTTTTCAGAACTTTTCTTAGCAAAAACCTTGGAAACGAGCCCTCCATAGAAATAGTGGGAAGCTTTGGAGACCCTGTTCTAGCCTCAAAGAATATTGCGGAGCTCCGACCTGATGTAATTGCAATCGATATGGAGATGCCGAAAATGCGAGGCAACGAGTTTTTGCGCACATTTCTGCCTAGGCATCCCAATGTCAAAGCGGTCGTTATAAGCTCGCTTTCCGGGAACGTGTTTGACGCTATGCACGCCGGAGCTATAGATTTTGTCGGGAAGCCAGGCTCACAACCAGGATATGATGAAAAACAATTTGTAAAAGAAATTATACAAAAAATCAAGATAGCAAGCACAGCGCACGCACGCACGCGCCCTCTGGTTGTTAAAGGCACCCAGGCGAAGCCCGCTCCCCCGAGGTTAACAGTTAGCGGCGCCACCTCAAAGAATCTCATCGCCATCGGTGCGTCAACAGGCGGAACTGAGGCGATACTTGAGGTCGTTAAGCGGTTTCCGGCAAATGCGCCAGGTGTGGTTATAGTGCAACACATGCCGCCTGTCTTTACCAGAATGTATGCCGAGCGCATCGATAAGATTTGCGCCATGAAGGTTAGCGAGGCCCAAAACGGAGATCGGGTAGATCGTGGGACTATACTCATAGCGCCCGGAGGCGATATGCAAATGTACTTGCGCCAAGATGCAGGGGGCTATTATGTCTACTTGACGCCAGGAGCGAAGGTCAGCGGCCACTGCCCTTCGGTTGATGTACTGTTTGACTCCGTTGCCAAAGTTGCAGGAAGAAACGCCGTTGGCGTTTTACTGACAGGAATGGGCGCCGATGGGGCTACGGGCCTCACGGATATGAGGAAAGCCGGAGCTCACACAATTGGGCAAGATGAACAGTCCTGCGTCGTTTACGGGATGCCTATGGAAGCGTACAAGAGAGGGGGCGTCTGTGAACAGTTGCCGGTTGGCTCAATAGGCGATGCAGTAATGCGTAGGTTTAGCAAGAGGTAGATTATTGCCTAGGGTGGGGAGTTAAGGTGACGAAGAGCAGTATAATGACGCTCTTATGTGTATGCCTGATTGGCGGGGCATAGACATATGAACATGAATATATCTAAAAAATGGTACAAAAGGATACAGCTGCCTCGCGGCGTTGTCATTGCTCTGTGTGTTCTGCCGGCAGTGATAACGGCGCTGTTCTATGCGCTCAGAGGTTTTCCCAGCGTTATGGGCTGGGCTTCGCTCAACATATCGGCACCTATACGCAATTTCTTGGGAATGCTTACATCTGTATACCCATTCTCTATGATGGAAGTGGCCATCGTAGCTACAATAATCGGGCTGATTTACTATACAGTCCGGACAATTATGGTAACGGCAAGAAGGCGCGGCAAATGGAAGATGTTGGGGAAGCGCATGATCCCCATTCTTGTTGCGGCACTTTATATCTGGGGCGTGTTTTGCTGGCTGTGGAACAGCGGCTACCACGCACCTGGCTTTGCCGAAAGAAATGGATTTACCGGACAGGGCGTCAATGCAAAGAATCTTGCCGCAGTTTCTCAGATTTTCGCAGACAGGGCAAACGAACTTTCCTTGCAGGTCGAAAGGGATGTTCAAGGCAACTACGTGGGAAACCGGCGTCAGATTTTTGCCGAATCTATGTACATATTCGAAAATATTTCCCAAGAGTTCCCATGCCTCGGGGGGAGAATTTTCAGGCCGAAACCCATGATGTTTTCTTGGCTTATGAGCATAACTGGATACGGCGGAATCTATTTTGCACTCACCGGAGAGGCTAACATCAACACTTGGCCGCCATATGTTCTTATGCCTGCGACTGTGGCACACGAACATGCGCATACCCTGGGGGTTTTTGCAGAAGATGAGGCGAATTTTGTCGCAATCCTTGCGAGCATTACATCAGAAAACGTCATATTCGCATACGCAGGATATCTCAAGGGACTTATGTACTTGCTGCCGGCTCTCGCAGGCGCAGACCCGCAAGCGTGGAGTGGCATAAGCGCCGGACTGTATGAAGAGGTTCTCAGGGATTGGAACGAAGTTTTTGAGTTTTGGCAGTCCCAAAGGACTGTAGATACAGGAATAGGAATTATCGACACGGTGCTCACAGCCGTAACCGAGACGGTGCGGGAGTCCGTTGACATAATTTATGATGCCTTTCTAAGGGCGCATAATCAAGAGCTTGGATTAATGTCATATGGTGCCTGCGTGGATTTAATAGTTGAGTATTTTGTGACTAGAGGGCTGGTTTGATTGAATGGGCTGCACCTAGGGCTGTTGCGAATTCAGCGTTGGGTGGGATAATAAAAGTCATGTCAGAAAGCCTTGAAAAAGCCTCCAGCATTGTGGATGCCTGCGGGAAGGTTGTGAGCGTTCCTGTGAGGACGACATCGCGAACCGGGTCATGCCTCATCGCAAAAACGGCGAGCATGCCGATTGTCTGGAACACCATGTTAATTACTCCAAGCGCAATGTCTGATTCAGATGCTGTGCTTTTTACTTTGCCGAAGTTCGCAGCAGTCAGGTTGGATGACAGCGAAGGAATCTCATTGCCGATAATGTCTTTTACCAGCAAATCAACATTTTCAAGCTTTCCGTTTTTGGCCAAGGCCAAAATCGCATCTATATCGCTTTTGCCAAACATTTGCGAAGCGAGCCCAATAATCGTCCCACCCCCTATGCCGGAACCGCCAATGCGTTCGGATTTGTCCTTTGCAGCCCTAACAAACGCAGTCCCCGTACCCATGCTGACAACCAGTGCCTCAGAAAGCCCGGACAACCACAGCGCACCATGTCCAATGGCGGTAAATTCGTTGACCTTGCGTGTCTCTATCCCATATATTTGCTCTTCAATAAACGACGAGCCAACACCTGTCAGGGCGAAGGAGGAGACCTCGCCGAGCCCAATATTCCGGTAACGGAGGAAATTTCCAATTGCCCCATAAAGCGATGTTACCTGATCTGCGGCTCTGACCTGCAGCATCCCGATTGCTGCACCATCACGCAGCCCAACGACCTTGGTCGTCGACCCGCCAACGTCGATGCCCAAAATTATACCCATACCACTTCAATGCTCCGCATAAAAAATTTTATGTCCAACACACAATTTCTCTACCTATTCTATGGCAGATGGTGTATAATAGTCAAGAAATATCGTTATCGTTTCTTGAGACACAATGAAAGGGGAAGTGTCATGAGACTTTTTATGAGTGCAATACCTTTTTTCGACTCGCACATGGCAGTACATGCTTACAGGATGATGACGCACGACGGCGACAAGCTGATGGGGGCGGCGGAGGATTTTCGTATGTTAGGGGGAGAACTGCTGGCTCCGGCTCTCGAGTTTCTCAGGTCAGTCGGGACAGAGCCCTTTGCTGGGAGCAACGATTTTTTTGTGCCAATCAGCAAATACCAGCTTCTGATTGGGATGCCAATAAGCATACAAATCCCGCCGACCAACCTAGTCTGCATTATCGAAAGGGATACATTGACCGACAATGCTGCATATGCTAAGCTTGGGATATTAAAGCGCAGGGGCTACCGCTTGGCTGTAGAAGGAATTCCACGCGCTATTAGCATGGATACTGCGATTAAAGTTTTTGACTACGTTTTGCTCAGTTATACCTCAGAAGAATTTAATGAGGATTTTAAGGAAATCCGCCAGTATATTTTCAAAACAAAACTCGTTATAACCGATGTCCCAGACGTGGAGAGCTTCAACAAGTATTCTGGTGCGCGTGGCGTATTGTTGTCGGGTGATTTTTACAGCCAGCCCATCACAAAAGGCGCAGCTGAGATTTCTCCAATCAAAATGAACGCACTACAGCTTCTAGGTCAAATCAATAATGCCGATATGGACCTGGGCGAGACAGCGGATACCATCGAACGAGACCCTGCGCTATCGGTCTCGCTGCTCAGGTTTTTAAATTCGATGAATCCCGACCGTAGCAGAAATATCGATTCTATTAGAAATGCCGTCGCCATATTGGGGCAAAATGAAGTTAAGAGATGGTCTACGGTGGCTATTTCGGTCGGCATAGGAGAGGACAGGCCAAGCGAAATAACGAGGCTGTCACTTCTTCGGGCTAAGTTTGCCGAAAATTTGGCTCCAGCTTTTGACATGATGCTCAAATCCGGCTCGCTCTTTATTGCAGGGTTATTCTCCCTGCTGGATGTCATCCTCCAAATGCCGCTCCAAGACGCTTTTGACGAGGTTGCTGTTGATACTGAGATTAGCGATGCCCTTCTCAACCGCATGGGGCGCATTTATGAGGTGATGTCGCTAATTTTCGCTTATGAGCGCGCAGACTGGCATAACGCATCGATAATTATGGTTCGTAATGGCATAGACGTTACAGAGCTCACGCAGGCGTTTTTGGATTCGTTGAACTGGTACAGAAATCTTCTCGATGCAATTGACGATGACAAAGAAAACCCCATCGAAGCAGATTTACAGCATGTCGAGTAGTTGGTGGCTGCTGTGAGGATAATGGCGGTTGACTTTGGAGATGCCCGAACAGGTATTGCGATATCTGACACGTCAGGCACGATTGCTGGAGATGCGTGGGTTATCCATGAGCGAAATCAAGAAAGAGTCGCTCAAGCCATAGTTAAGGAGGCTGAGTTGCGTGATGTCGGCACTATTGCCATCGGCTATCCAAAGAACATGAATGGGACTATAGGGCTGAGGGCAGAAAAAAGCGAGCAGTTAGCAGAGCTCATCAGAAGCCTGTGCAGCCTAGAGGTCGCACTATGGGACGAGCGCCTGACAACCTCCGATGCACACCGGATCCTAACAGACACGGGCAGGCACGGCAAAAAGCGAAAGAAAACCATAGATGCAGTAGCCGCCTCACTTATACTTGAGAGTTATTTGGCTTATTTGAAGAAATAGGGTGATGGCGCAAACTTCAACCCGCCTCTGTCCCCTACCTTGCATAGAATTCGAAAACTACGTCAGCTACGCCCAAAAACGCCTATCGGTGGAAATGCCGATAGGCGCTTTTGCTTGTCATAGTGTCAACAACTTGGCCAATTCGCGAAAAGCACCCCTGCGCTTACCCCGCCCATCCAACCTTTTGTTTAACTCTCGGGGCCGCAACCAACCATCACAACCTGAACACCGACATTGCAATCCCGAAAAACACCAATAGCGAGCTAGCGTCAACAATTGTAGTAATGACCGGAGCCGCCATAACTGCCGGATCTAGGCGGAGCTTCTTA
>WQSH01000084.1 GCA_009787995.1 Oscillospiraceae bacterium | reverse complement strand
CTCCACCCGGCTCTCAGCTCTGCCGGACTCTCTGTAAAGCGCATATACTGTTTTTACCCCCGCGTCAACGGTTTGGATATATTCACTTTGGGGCATTCTAATCGCATAGGCTCAAAAAAGTCAACATTTTTTTCGCTAGTATGGGTCTTGTCGCCCTACTTACGCAAAAAAACACAGCAAACTGTTTGACAAAGGCGTATTGTTTGTGTTATTGTCAGATTGGCTAGTTGTGTCGAGTGCGACAGACTATGCTTGACCCTCGGAAGAAAAACAAATGCAATAAATGTAGTTAGGAGAACAGTTATGATAGGTACAGCACTTATTAGCGCAAAAGCATTATTTTTTATCGGTGGAGTAGCTACAGCAGTAGTCGGCAAGAGTTTATTAAAGAGCGAAACTTGCCGCAAGCTGTGCGTAAAAGGGGTAGCAAAAGGGCTGCGCATCCGGAAATGCGCACTTGAAGCTTTCCAGAACGTAAAAGAAGAGGCTCAGGACATTTTGGTGGACGCAAAGAAGCAGGCCGGCACTGAAGAATAACCATGCAGTTTAAAATTGTCTATGACAAACCGGGCAGGCTGCGCGTCCGCATGGGGCGGGATGCGTTCAATTCCGAACAGGGGTACGGCCTTGAGGCGTTGATTATGTCAGTCCCATCGGTTTCGTCTGTTGCTGCAAGCCCTGCAAACGGCGGGCTCCTTATATGCTATCGGCACGACTGCCCCAAGCAGGTCTTTGACCTGCTTGAGGGTCTTGATGAGAGGAATCTGCCTGTCTCAAAAGCGTTGGACGCCAATTACAAGCGCGAAATAGACGACAAGTTTTTCCGCACGCTAGCCTATATCCTATGCAGGCACTTTGCGAAAAAAATATTTCTCCCTCCCTCTGTGCGGCTGCTTGTTACGATTTATGATGCAATCCGTTATTGGAGAAAGGGCATCAGCTCGCTGATTGGCGGCAAAATCAATGTTGACGTCTTGGACGCGTCGTCAATTTTTGCCTCGATCGCGCAAGGAAATTTCACGGCCGCATCCTCAATCATGACGCTCCTGAGGGTGTCAGAAGCTTTGGAAGGCTATACAAGGAAAAAAGCGAGGCAGTCTCTTGCGGAAAGCCTTGCCCTCAATATTGACTGCGTGTGGCTCGTTTGCCGCAACGATACTATTTTGACGCCTATTTCACAGATTCGCGTCGGCGACAGAATCCATGTCCATGCCGGCTCTGCCATCCCCCTAGATGGCGACGTGCTGAGCGGCGAAGCGCTTGTCAACGAAGCTTCAATGACAGGAGAGCCGCATGGGGTCATGCGGAGTGCGGGCAGCGTTGTTTTTGCGGGCACTATAGTTGAGGAAGGCAGCATCGAAGTCAGGGTTAGAACCCTTGCCGACAACACCAGAGTCCAAAACATCCTTTCGCTCATCGACAACTCAGAAATGCTCAAAGCGTCCGTCCAAAGCAAGGCCGAAAAGCTCGCCGACACAATCGTGCCTTTCAGTTTCATTGCTGCCGCAGCGACATTGCTCTTGACAAGAAGCGCCGCAAGGGCGACCTCTGTGCTTACGGTGGACTATTCCTGCGCTATCAAGCTAACAACGCCTATTTGCATAATCTCCGCTATGCACGAGGCCGCAAAGCATAGGATCCTCGTCAAAGGCGGTAAGCACCTTGAGGCCTTTGCCCATGCAGACACTATCGTTTTTGACAAAACGGGAACACTCACGCTGGCATGCCCTAAGGTGGCCAAGGTCATTCCCTTTGGAGGCCTTTCGCGAAAAGAGGCGTTAAAAATATCTGCGTGCCTGGAGGAGCACTTCCCGCACAGCGTTGCAAAAGCTATAGTCAATCAGGCCAAGACCGAAAAGTTGGGCCATCGAGAGAAGCATGCCGAGCCTGAATATATAGTGGCTCACGGCATATCGTCCATGCTCTACGGTAAGCGCGTGCTGATTGGCAGCTGGCATTTTCTAACCGTGGATGAAGGCATTGAAATAACTGACGAGGAAAAAGCGGTCATTGAATCCGAGTCCGAGGGCTTTTCAACGGTATTTCTGGCTATGGGCGGCAAACTGGCGGGCATGATTTGCATTGAAGACCCTGTTCGCCCCGAAGTGAGGGACGTCCTGCAGCAGTTGAGGAAATTTGGAATACAGCACATCATCATGCTAACCGGGGACAGCGAAGCGGCAGCAAAGTCCGCTTGCGCTGAAATTGGCATTACCGAGTATTATGCCGGGGTTTTGCCAGAGGGCAAGGCTGATATAATCCGCAATCTTCGTGAGCAGGGGCGCACTGTAATCATGGTCGGCGATGGAATTAATGATTCGCCGGCTTTGGCGCAGGCAAACGTGTCCGTCGCCATGAAAGACGGCTCGGATATCGCCAAAGAAGTCGCCGACATATCCCTGCTCTCGGAAAACCTCAATGGCCTAATAACGCTCAGGCAGATGTCGCGCGAGCTTCTTAGGCATGTAAACAGAAACTACCGCCACATAGTCGGGTTTAACACCGCACTCCTGCTGTTAGGCGCCGCAGGCCTGATTCAGCCGTCAACATCGGCTGTGCTGCACAATGCCTCCACAATGCTGCTCAGCGGACTCAGCATGAAGAGCAAGAGCCCGCAGCCTCAATTTAATGTTTGACATTTTCTACAAGATGTTTATAATCGAGGTACAGACTAAAACCAGGCTCTAAAATTCAGACTCTACAGGAGAACTATTTTCTATGGACTCAATTTTCTTGGCAATTACGCTTGCGGGCGTGGTTGCGCTGATTACCGCCGTCTTTATTGCCAAATGGATTAACAAAAACGACGAAGGCGATGAGCGCATGCGCGAAATTGCATCGTATATCCGCGGCGGGGCTATGACCTTCCTATTGCGCGAATATCGCACCATCGGCATTTTTGCTATAGTAATGTTTGTCGTGATTATTTTTGCGGTAAACCTCCAGACAGCGGTGCTTTTCCTGTTTGGCTGCATGTTCTCGCTGTTGGCAGGGTACTTCGGCATGAGGACAGCCACCCAAGCAAATGTAAGGACTGCCGCCGCCGCAAGAATCGGCATGCCCCCTGCGCTCAGGATAGCTTTCCGCGGCGGCGCAGTAATGGGGCTCAGCGTTGTTGGCCTTGCGATTTTCGGGCTTGGGCTGCTTTTCATAATATTCGGAGCCGAGTCGCAGGAGCAAATCGAATATGTGACGGGCTTCGGCCTCGGTGCGACTTCCATGTCATTGTTCGGCCGCGTGGGCGGCGGCATTTTCACCAAAGCGGCGGACGTCGGCGCAGACCTTGTCGGCAAAATCGAAGCAGGGATTCCCGAAGACGACCCCCGCAATCCCGCCGTCATTGCCGATAATGTAGGCGACAACGTAGGCGATGTAGCCGGCATGGGCGCAGACCTCTTCGACAGCTATGTCGGCGCGATTATCTCAGCCGTTGTCTTGGCCATCACAGTCAGGGGTTTTGATGGCCAGAGCATAGTCTTTGAGGCAGTTGCGTTCCCCATGCTGGTTGCCACGATTGGCGTTCTGGCGTCGGTTGTCCTAGTGTTTTTTGTCGGCGGCAAGAACACCAAAAACCCCGCAACTTCGCTCAACATAACGACTTACATAGGCAGCGGGATTGTCCTGGTGGCCGCATTTGTGCTCGGAAGAATTTTCTTTGGCCCTGAAATGCACTTTCACGGATTCGAGTTCGGCATCGACGTCGCAAACTCATTCGGAGGAATCGGGGCGTTCGGCGCATCGGCCGCAGGCGTCGTCATCGGCTTGGCAATCGGATACTTCACCGAGCGTTATACATCCAACGACTACAAAGCTGTCAGGGGCGTGGCAAAACATGCGGAAACCGGCCCTGCGACAGTGATAATAGACGGCTTTGCCGTAGGGCTTTACTCCACTGTCTGGCCTGTCCTGCTTATCGCCCTGGGCATACTCCTGGCCTATTTCAGCGCAGGGCTGTATGGCATCGGCCTGGCGGCAGTCGGAATGCTTGCGACCACGGGCATAATCGTAGCGGTCGACGCTTACGGCCCCGTAGCCGACAATGCCGGGGGGATAGCCCAGATGGCAGGCTTGCCTGAGGAAGTACGCGAAATCACAGACAAGCTCGACGCAGTCGGCAACACCACGGCGGCGATAGGCAAGGGCTTCGCAGTGGGCGCGTCGGCCTTGACCGTCCTTGCGCTCTTTGTGTCTTATACTGAAATTGCCGGCCTGACTGCCATCGACCTGCTCAACCCACTGGTTGTCGTCGGGCTCTTCATCGGCGGCACAATGCCTTTTCTTTTCGCTTCCCTGACAATGCGCTCCGTCGGCAAGGCGGCCGGCAAAATGATTGAGGAGGTCCGCCGCCAATTCCGCGAGGACAAAGGCATTATTGAGGGCAAGTCAAAGCCGGACTACAACAGGTGCATCACGATTGCGACAGACGCGGCCCTCAGGGAAATGATCCTTCCGGGCGTTCTCATAGTCGCCGTGCCCATCCTCGTCGGCGTAATCGACACTGCAATGCTGGGCGGATTCCTGGCCGGCTCCATGCTCTGTGCGGTGCTTCTGGGCAACACAATGTCAAATGCGGGCGGCGCTTGGGACAACGCAAAAAAGCACATCGAAGAGGGCCACCACGGCGGCAAGGGCAGCGACTCGCACAAGGCGGCGATCATCGGGGATACCGTCGGCGACCCATTCAAGGACACCTCCGGCCCATCGATGAACACGGTTATCTGCCTCATGACAATGATTTCTATTGTGTTCTTGCCTTTGTTCCTCCGCTAACGCAAAGCCCGCAAACCTGCGCTGTCCGCACTTTACTATCAAAACTAAAACGCCTGTTCCAAATCCGCTATTATGTCGTCTATATGCTCTGTCCCTATTGAGAGCCTGACCATGTTCGGCTTTATATCCTGCTCCGCCAGCTCGGCCTCACTTAACTGCGAGTGCGTCGTGCTGGCGGGGTGGATTACTAGTGATTTTGAGTCGGCCACATTTGCAAGCAGGGAAAACAAATTCAGCCTGTCAATGAACGCCTTCGCCCTGTCAGCATCTCCCTTTATCTCGAATGTAAAAATTGAGCCCGCACCGTTCGGGAAGTATCTTTTGTATAGCTCATGGTCCGAATGCGTATTCAGCATCGGGTGGTTTACAATCTCCACTTGGGGGTGTTTGGACAAATATTCAACCACTTTCAGCGCATTTTGCACATGGCGCTCCACCCTAAGCGACAGGGTTTCCAAGCCTTGCAGGAACAAGAATGAATGGAATGGGCTGATTGTCGAGCCTGTGTCCCTCATAAGCGTCACCCTGATTTTTATGATGTACGCAAGATTCCCCACAGCTTCTGTCAGCACTACGCCGTGATAACTCGGGTTAGGTTTTGAAAGCCCGGGGAATTTGTCGTTCGCCGCCCAGTCAAAATTGCCCGCATCCACAATGACCCCGCCTATCGCCGTGCCGTGCCCGCCAATAAACTTAGTGGCGGAATGCACCACCACGTCGGCCCCATGCTCTATCGGCCGGAACAGGTATGGCGTTGCGAACGTATTGTCGACAATAAGCGGAATGCCGTGCTTATGAGCGATTTCTGCCACTGCGCCCACATCGACAATCGTAGAATTGGGATTACCCAACGTTTCAATGAAAATCGCCCTGGTGTTTTCATCAATGGCTTTTTCAAAATTTGCGGGGTCGCCGCCGTCGACAAAAGTCGTCTTGATGCCAAAGTCGGGGAGCGTGTGCGCAAAAAGGTTGTAAGTGCCGCCGTAAATGCGCTTGTCGGATACGATGTTGCTCCCTGCGACGGCAACGTTCTGAATTGCGTACGTTACCGCCGCTGCGCCAGATGCCGTCGCAAGAGCCGCCACGCCGCCCTCGAGCGCCGCTATGCGCTTTTCAAACACATCGGACGTCGGGTTCATCAACCTCGTATATATATTTCCGGACTCCGACAGCGAAAACCTGCCCGCCGCCTGCGCGCTATCACTAAACACGTACGATGTCGTCGCATAAATGGGCACAGCCCGCGCATCGGTCGCCGAATCCGGGCTTTCCTGCCCTGCATGCAGCTGGAGAGTTTCAAATTTAAGTTCCTTGTTTGACATGTCTTGTTCCCTCTTTTAAAATATAAAATTGTTGCAATTGCTGTACCTTACGCTAAACGCTTAGCTCGATCATCTTGTCAATGCACGCCCGCGCCTGCGCTATTGTCTCTTCGTCAAGCTTGATTTCTTCCCCGCCGGCGCCGCTCACGCAGTTTAGCACGTCTATTAGCGTGTTAATCCTCATGTTTGGACATAGCAGCTTGTGCGAAAGGCCGTAAAACCGCTTGTCGGGACATCGGTACTGCAAATGCTCGGCTATGCTGATTTCCGTCCCAATTATAAACTCCTTGCTTGCAGAGCTCTCCGCATGCTCCATGATTGCAGAGGTCGAACCTACAAAATCAGCAAGCTTTACAACTTCCGGCACGCACTCTGGATGCACAAGCAGCAGGGCCCCGGGATGGCGATCCCTCGCCTTTTTCACATCGCCCGGATTGACTACAGCATGGATTGGGCAGCCGCCCTGCAAGAGCTTTACGTTTTTTTCGGGCACCTGCGCCGCCACATACGCTCCCAAATTGCAGTCAGGCAGAAACAGTATGTTCTTGTTTTCAATATTTTTCACGATTTTCACCGCCGACGAGGAAGTGACGCACACATCGCAGATTGTCTTTAGTTCCGCAGTCGTATTTATATACGCCACAACGGTATAGTCCGGATGCTGTTTTTTCACAGAGCTGATTAGCGCCTTGTCCATTTGCTCTGCCATAGGACACCCCGCCTCAGGGTTTGACAGGAGCACAGTCTTATCTGGTGAAAGGATTTTTACCGTTTCCGCCATAAACCTCACTCCGCACATAATCACGATCTTGTTGCTGACCTTGCTTGCGGCGACGCTGAGCTGGTATGAGTCTCCCGAAAAATCAGCTATTTCAACTATTTCCCTTGCCTGGTAGCTATGCGCTAATATGCAAATGTCTTTTTCCTTTTTAAGCTGAAGGATTTTTGCCTGCACTTCATTGATGGTCATATCCACTCTCCTAATAATTTGATGTTCAGGCTAATGACCTGCGCAGTCTTCGCATTCGAGGTCACACCCGACGATGGGAAGCGGGTCGATTGCCTTTTGCTTGTAATAATCAGTAATCGCCGCCTTTATTGCCTGTTCGGCAAGCACGGAGCAGTGGAGCTTTTCGCTCGGGAGGCCGTCAAGCGCTTCTGCGACGGCCTTGTTCGTGATATTCAGCACTTCCTTGATGGTTTTGCCCTTGACAAGCTCTGTAGCCATCGACGACGTAGCCACAGCAGCCCCGCACCCAAATGTTTTGAAGCTGACGTCTTTGATTACATCGTCTTCTATTTTCATGTATATTTTCATTATGTCCCCGCACTTGGCGTTGCCCACCTCGCCCACGGCGTTGGCCCCGGGTAACTCTCCCACATTGCGCGGATTTGCGAAATGTTCCATCACTTTTTCTGAATACATATTTATCTCCTTTGTATTTTTAATCTTCGTTCCAAACCGGCGACATCTTTCGCAGCTTTGCGACAACCTCTGTCAACTTTTCGATTACGTAATCCACTTCTTCGTCCGTATTATCCTCGCAGAGCGACAGCCGCAACGAGCCGTGCGCCATCTCGTGCGGCAAGCCTATTGCAAGCAGCACATGGGATGGGTCTAGCGAGCCGGAAGAGCAGGCGGAACCGGAAGAGGCGCATATCCCAAAATGGTCGAGCATGAGCAGCATCGACTCGCCTTCTATAGCTTCAAAAACAAAAGAAGCAATTCCGGGCAGCCTGTTTATGGGGTCTCCGGTGAGGGCGCTGCGCGGTATTTTCAATAATTCTGTTATGAGCCTGTCCCTTTTCTGTGCGACAGAGTCGAGCGGAAGCCTCGAAACTCTGTATTCCAGAGCGGCGGCAAGGCCCGCAATGCCCGCAACATCTTCTGTCCCGGATCTCTCGCCATTTTCTTGGCCGCCGCCATGTATAAGCGGGGGCAGTTTCAGCCCCTTTTTTATGTACAGAACTCCGCTGCCCTTTGCCGCACCTAGCTTATGGCCGGAGATTGTCAGCATGTCTACTCTCATCGCCGCAACATCAATTGGGACGCTCCCGGCCGCTTGCACTGCATCGGTGTGGAGCAATACGCCCTTCTCGCTAGCGATCTTGCCAATCTCTGCCATCGGCAATATAGTGCCAATCTCATTGTTGGCGGTCATTACGGATATGAGGATAGTGTCGTTTCGGATGGCTTTTTTGAGCTCGTCCGTTGATATCTGCCCATTTTTATCGACACCGAGGCAAGTAATTTCGAAACCTTTGCTCTCAAGGTATTTTAGCGTATTGTGGACAGCCGGATGCTCTATTGCAGAGGTTATAATATGTTTGCCCTTGTTTTGCCGGAGCTCGGCTGCCGATTTTAAGGCCCAGTTGTTCGCTTCGGTTCCGCTGCCCGTAAAAAAGATTTCCTCGGTCAATGCGCCAATCGCACCAGCTACTATGGCGCGCGCATTTTCTATCGCCTTCTTCGCATCGCGCCCGACGGAGTACACTGACGATGGGTTTCCATATCGATCGTTAAAGAATGGCAGCATGGCATCAAGTGCGGGCTTCAACACTTTTGTCGTTGCTGCATTATCAAAGTAAACTACCTTTTCCATTGCCAACCCCTAATTCCTATATTTTTGTATGAATTTAAAATATGATATACCTTCCTGCATCAGTTTGTCAATTCATTTGTAAAGATTTTGTAAAAAAACTGACAGATTAGACCGCCGCATTCTCCTGTCCAAGCAAGTCTTGCAATGTCTTAGAATCCACATAATCGTCGATTATTCTATAAAGCTCTTCCCAAAATCCGATTGTGAGGCATATGTCTACGCGGCCGCATTGGTTGACGTCGTCCTCAAGGCACGCAACCGGCGCCAGCTTTCCTTCAATCGCCCGCAGTATTTCACCGACTGTATACTGCTCGGGTTTTTTCGTAAGGTTGTACCCCCCCCCGGAACCGCGCACGCTGCGCAGCAAGCCTGCCCTTGTGAGGTTTGTCACAATTTGTTCCAAATACTTTATAGAAATACCCTGCCGCTCTGAAATATCCCTGATAGGAATACGTCCGCTCTCATCGCTGTTCTCGGCTATATCAATCATCATACGCAACGCATATCTGCCCTTGGTCGATACTTTCAATTGGCTTACCCCCTGCCTATTTAGACTGTAATCCCTATTATACTATATGAATTGTAGGATTTCAAGGAAACTTAACGAAGTATCAGGGCAATCGCAAGAAAATTCGTAAACAATTCAGCGCCCCTCCCTAGTCCTAGGCGAGCTCTGTTCGAGCCGCAGCGAGTTAGCGAGCCCGGGGTTCCAAGGGGTATCCCCTTGACGTGTCTTTTGGTCCCTTTTCTGCACGAGCAGAAAAGGGACCCGCCGGAGGCCGTTCCCCAATCAGCACTACTTATGTTTGCCGGATGAGCCATTGCTATCCTCATTGTCGTGCACATAATCATCAATTACAGGCAGATATTGGCGGTGGGCAGTTTTGTTCACCGGCATCCACACAGGCTTTAATGCAAGCAAGCTTATGTCCTATATGTCTTTGCCGCATGGTCCATATAGATACACGAAAATGCAAATTAAATAACCGCCAATCAAAAACGCACCATAGGACTCGAGGTCTTCTTGGTGCGTGTGCTAAGCTCTGGGCATGAGTAATTCAAAATTTTTAACTTTTACATAGCGTTTTAATGAGTTTTTTACAAAATCTTGTCGATTGCTTTTTGCAGAAACAACGACCGTCAAAACCTTTCGTAGAGTATGCGACTCTACGAAAGATTGCAAACAAAAAAGCT
>WQSH01000083.1 GCA_009787995.1 Oscillospiraceae bacterium | reverse complement strand
AACCAAAAGACACGCCAAGGGGGTACCCCTTGGAACCCCGGGCTCGCTAACTCGCTGCGGCTCGAACAGAGCTCGCCTAGGACGAGGGATGGGGGCTGGGTTTTTAAGTGATAAAAAGCAAAACAACGCCTGCACCGGACTGAATCAAGCAGTTTGTGCAGGCGTTATTTTCGTCATTTGTCCGTTAATTTACCCCAGCAGCTGCAACACGCCTTGCGGCAGCGCATTTGCCTGCGCCAGCATAGCGGTCGCGGCTTGGAACATGATGTTGTTTTGCGTGAATTCCGTCATCAGCGCAGCCATGTCGCCGTCGCGAATGCGCGATTCTGCCTGTTGCAGGTTTTCGGCCATGTTGTCGAGATTTGCAATTTTGAAATCCAAGCGGTTTTCTTGTGCGCCAAGCGTTGCGCGGGCCATTGATATATCGGCTATTGTGCTGTCAATCCTTCTTAACATATCGCTGATTTCTACGGCTGACAGCGGCTCGCCCAACTCCAGCAAATCGCCCGGCTCCCAAGTTTCCAAATCTATATGTCGATACACATTAAACAGCACTTCAGTTGTTGTACCTGTGCCCGTGCCTGTACCTGTGGCTGTGCCGTCTAATGCTACATACACAATTCCGTTACGGTGCAGTATCTCCTGCAAGTTCGGCAGCTCGATTGCTATAAGCTGCCCTTGGTTTGCACCGACTTGGATGATAAAGTCTCTTTCCGTGGCTTCCACTTCTACGGTGACGAGATTGCCCTCAAAGCCGAGAGCTGCCCGAACACAGGCGACAGTAGTAGCGGGGTCAGGCCAAACAAACCCGCCTGGTATGTTAATTCTCACTCCGTCAATAACCAGCGGCCCTGTAAAAGGCGGCGTTCCCGGCAAAGTTAGCGTACTCGTTACGCCGTCCGGCGATGTCATAGTTATAGTAGCACTTCCGGGAATCGCAGGTATTTCATCCGTTCCGGTAGACCAACCATCATCTAGGCCCCCGACAAATCCGAAGTGGGAATTTGGAGTGCTGGCTATAGGGCTTCCCGGGACGTTGTTTATTGCCGCTATAAGCCCTGCGGCATCGGCCGGACCACCTTCGCCTGTTACATTGATAGTAAAGGTTCCGTATCGGTCGTCCGGAACGGGGAAGGTAAAAGTGGCGGGAAGCGCATCACCGAATGTAAACAGCTCATTTGAAGGAACACCGCTTATGCTTAACCTAATTCCATCGGGGCCATCAGGAACGGCAATTACACTAAACCCTTCATTGCCTGCAGCACCGGGGGCACCGGGAAGTCTCGCATCTATGGTGTCCGACCAGCCTATAGTCGTTTGGAATCCTCCCACGCTGGGCGTTACATATACTTGCCCGATAGGGGTAGGCATATGAAAAACGTCAGGACTGTTTTGGAGGCTCGGTTGGGTGTGTAGCAACCCAGGTGCCGTTTACACGCTCTATAGTCCAATATCCGCCAGCGACCGTGATGCTTGAGGAGTCTCCGGAAATGGGAGGGCTAAACACAGGTTGTACGTATGGTACAAATTCGAATCCCGGACCTGCAGTAAAAACACTGTCTCCGCCCACAGCTCCGGTGTTTCCGGCTCGCAGGGTAATTGGCATCGGTTCGGCATCAGTTTCATAAATCTGCTCTGGCGGGACTGCCGGGATTAGCGGCTGAGAATGGGAAAACCCGGTGATTTCCCATGTGTACGTACCCGGTGCGGCGTCTCGGGCAATGTTCACTCTGGTATCCCCGGGACTCCAAGGGGGGGCGAGGCCATCTACGGCCATTATAGTGGCCGCCGTTAACCCCCCATCCAAAGTCCGCACCCTGTTAAACTCGGTCCGATTGGTAATGTCAGCCAGTTCCCGCGCAAGCTGGTCTATCTCCAACTGAATCGTCTCGCGCTCGTTTTCGGGAATGTCACTGGCTGCTTGAATCGTGAGTTCGCGAATGCGGTGCATAATGTCGTGCGTTGTTTGGAGGGCGGACTCCGTAGTCCGTATGACACCAACTCCATCCGAGGAATTCCTGCTCGCCATGCGCAAACCGCGAACCATGGCCCTCATGCCCTCGCTTATGCCAAGGCCCGCCGCGTCGTCGGCTGCACGATTTATGCGCAGCCCGGAGCTCAGCCGCTCCATGTTCCTGCTCAGCCGACCGGCGTTGATGTTGTATTGCCTATGTGTGTTTGCTGCCGTGATATTGTTGTTGATTCTCATGATAACCCCTTCTTTTTTTACAAATATTCAGCATGTTTTGTTTGATGTGTCCTTGCCGGACTGTTCCCTTGCTTACCGGTTAGTTCCTCATCGAATACCCCCGCAAATCCCCATATTTACGATCAGCCTCGGCAATAAACACAAGAATCCTTGCAACGACTTCATACATCTCCGGCGGAATCTCATCACCAACGCTCACCTTAGAAAACAGCTCCGCCGCACCCGGATCTTCTACAATCGGCACACCGGACTCCTTAGCTGCCGACACAATCCGATCGGCAAGATAGCCATGTCCAAACGCTGCCAACACCGGCGCATCATCATTCTCATGATTATAACTAATCGCCGCAGCCCTTTTTCTCAGTATCGATTCATCCATAATTACAGTCCCCCTGTCTAGCTCCCGCTTCCCATTTCCTGCCAATAACCATCAAACCGTATAATCCATAGTTCCCAATCCACTGCTCCACCCTGTCTGCAGCTGCTCAAGGGACAACATCGCATTCAGCGGCGTCGTATTCTCCCCGGTGTAGGATATGGTAGAATTTTTCAATACAAAGCCAATTTCATGCAAAAGCTTGTGCAACATAATTGTATTTTCCCCAAAGAAGCCCTTCTCCTGCTCCCCCGGCACATCCATCTTTATGGAGACATCCTTACTCTGGATGTTTATCAGGCCCTCCCATCTACCCAAATGTTGAAGCTCCACAGCCAGCAACACATTGACATTTTCAGGGTCAATCTGCTTTTTGCCCTTTTTCTTGAAAACATACAACTCCGCCGTCGTCTCCTGCCCATTAAGCTTTACCGGAAGCTGCATATACACAATATGCTCTATGCTATTGAGCACGCGCACATGATTGAGTAGCTGCTGAACCTGCTCCATCGCCTCCGCCCTCTGAGCGAAGTCCATGCGAGAAACAGCCTCCTCTATGAGCATAAGCCGCAAAAACAGCTCTTCCCTTGAATGTGACAACCGCTTACCCAAATCCGGGTCGCCCCTGTCGATGTTCGTAAACAGCCTATCAAGCTGCTCGTGAAAATCCTCGACACTCGGTTGCCCGACCGTCGTATTTTCCTCCCCCACAACACGCGCAAATGCCTCAGAAAATTTTAAGATATATTTCGGCGTCGTATTTTTAAACTCCGGAAGCTCGACAAGAGTGTTCACCAGCGCATCCTGCACAGCCATACTAGCGCCCATCATGCCCGACTCAATAAGCGAAATTTGAGGAGCAGCTGATTTTATTTGAACATTTTGTTCCGGCTGCCGCACAAAGCTTTGCAGACTATCGCTGTTGCGTGCTACGGCATTATCTTGCGGGTCTGCGCTGTTATGTGCCGCGGTATTATTTGCTGCACCGCTGCTGTCTTTTGGCGTCTGTGGCGCAACCCTTTGCTGCGTAATGCTTTGCGGACTATCGCTGTTGTGTGCTGCGGCATTATCTTGCGGGCCTGCGCTGCTATGTACCATGGTATTATTTGCTGCACCGCTGCTGTCTTTTGGAGTCTGCGGCGCAACCGTTTGCTGCGTAATGCTTTGCGGACTATCGCTGTTGCGTGCTGCGGCATTATCTTGCGGGCCTGCGCTGCTATGTGCCGTGGTATTATTTGCTGCACCGCTGCTGTCTTTTGGCGTCTGTGGCGCAACCGTTTGCTGCGTAATGCTTTGCGGACTATCGCTGTTGCGTGCTGCGGCATTATCTTGCGGGCCTGCGCTGTTATGTGTCGTCGTCAATAGAGAAAAAATGTCCGAAATCCCTGCAGCTTGCGCAGCGACTGTCGCTTTGGCGAAATGCTCTGAATCATTGCGCAAGACAGGTGAATCCGGTACCTCAGCCTGAGGGCTTTCAATTCCGTCAAGCAAACCCAACAGCGACTTTATCAAGCCATCCATTTTTGTGCCGCTTAGTATGTCCAGGGCGGCTTGTATCCCGGCTTCCCCGCGTATTCCTGCGGATGCCAGAAATGCCGCCGACTCCACAGTTACCCTTTCTTGAAGGCCGCTAGCCATCGAAGCTTTGCCCTCCATAATCTGCGACATCAGAATCGCACTGCTTTCGCGCACAGGCAATTTCAGTTCATCCAGTGCTTTAGCATATTGTTCAAGGCTCCTGTCGCTAAAGTCCCGCATATATCTCGGCAGCGGCTCCATTGCGTTGTGTGCTTTTTCGACCGGCGCCGCAACTACAAGAAGAGCCGAAGTGCTTTTGAATTCTGCCGCTGCGGCCTTAGCCTTTGCTGCTTCTAAAAGCGCCGTCTTGTCAATTGACGTCCCGATTTCTGTCTCAACCGCAGCCTTGTAAGTAGCCTTTTCAATCGCTTTGTCCAGTACCTTCTTGTCCAGCGCATCCAGACCCTCTGCTGGCCCTGTCTTTCCGAGCGTGACAAACCCTTCCTCTGTTTTAAACGAAGCATATTTGCCCCCACGCGCCATTTCCGTTTCGGAGGATGATATCAGTACAGCAGGGCCTTTGCGCAATTCCGCTTCAATTGCCACATCAGCTTCAACCACTGCAGCCCCTCCCACTTTAGCAATAGCATCATTTTCCTGCGCAGAACCCGCGCCGTCGGCCAGCTTTGTTTGTGCATCATTTGTTGGTAGATGCTGCGATACTTCTAACTTCATAATATCCCAACTCACAATTCATAATTACTAACGCAAGGCTTCGTGCGCAAGCCGAAATGAATTCTACCTGCGCACTGCGCCCTCATGCGTTGGCGTCGAAAAACCCTGCGGATCTCGCTCCTTCCGGTGCGGTCCCCCCATCATTGCCATAAAAATTATTCAGCGGATCATCTTCCACTGCTAAGTACTCCAGCATAATCTCTGCGTAATCGAGGTGCTCATCAATCAGTTCTTGATTGATTACGTTCATCTCAGCGAGTTCATATAATCCGGTCTTCAGCTCGTCTCGCAACTGCTGCACGATAGAACGCTCTTTTGGCCCTGCGTGCGCTATGACAGCGCTGATTGTTATTTCGTTTTGCCCCAATCCGAGTTCTGCTGCAACTATGGAGAGCAATTCCGCCTGTTTTTTCCCCACGGTTTTCATTTCTCTAATCATTCCGAGGTTTTTCCGCACTGCACTGTCGAGCCGCTCCTCACTTGCGCCCACTACGATTGTTCTGATTTGGTGCGAATGCTTCAGCATATCAGTTAGAAGCTTTTTTTGTTCCTGAAGCAAATTTATCAGTTGTTCAAATGATGTATTCAACAAACTCGCCCCCCATCAACCTTTTGCACTGCCCTTGGCCGTTTGCCGGCTTGATATTACTTTCCATCCCCATCAGACTCCTTCCCAGAGCCTCGTCCTTGACGTTTTCTATCGTCCCTGAAATTTTGACACTATCAAAATGTGTACTTTTTTGGAATAGTAATTCCTGCCATTTGCCAGGATTAAAATTGGTGATTAGATGCAGTAAATTTGTATAATTTTCGAAATTTATGTAAAGTTTTAGTGCATGAATGTCGATTAATTATGATAGCGGGCAAATTAGCATGCTAGTCCAAAAAAGTACACTTTTTTGGACTAGGGTTCGTGTGAAAACGTAGTATTAACAATGTTTTTTAGAGTGCTGATGTGTTACAATAACGAAAACGGTTACACTGAAAACATGAAGGAGATTTGATGAACGTTACAGGAATTGCAATTGGTCTTGCGGCATTTCTTATCATCGGAGTTTTCCACCCAATCGTCATAAAAGGTGAGTATTACTTCGGCAAGCGAATTTGGCCGCTTTTTCTTATCTTAGGGATAAGTTCCTGCATAGCCTCTCTTTTTATACAAAATGCCATAGTATCCCCAATTTTGGGTGTGCTTGGGTTTACGCTGTTTTGGAGCATAAAAGAGTTGTATGAACAGGAAAAACGCGTGGAGGATGGGAGATTTCCACGAAATCCAAAACGAAAGAAGTGAGCAAACTGTGAGAGACAAAATCAAAAGACCGCTTTTGCCCGCTCCTTAGTAAATACCTTTGCCGTTACGCCTCGTAATATGCAATGCCCAGCTGCGTTCGGTTGGTCACATTTAGCTTTTCCATGATTACTACTATGTTGTTGCGGACAGTGCCCTCGCTTAAAAATAGCTCCCCTGCTATCTCCTTGTTTGTCAAACCTTGCGCTACCAGCCTTGCGATATCCCGCTCGCGCGAGGTTAGGGCCTCTAGCGCTGGGTTTTCTGTCGGAGCCAGCTTCCGCAGGACCTCCGCCCCCAGTATGCTCGTACCATCCATCATTACCCTCAGCTTCCCCGCTATGCCGGATATTTTGTCGGTCTTTAGCAAGTACCCATCCGCCCCGGCGGCCAAGGCCTGCTGAATGTTCGGGCGGTCGTCGAAGGTGGTGAGCATCATGATTCGCACATTAGGGTGGCGGTTTTTTATTATACGAGTAGCGGCAATGCCGTCCATTCCGGGCATGCGTATGTCCATCAGCGCTGCATCGGGGGCAGCAGCGTCGCACAACCGTACTGCCTCCGCCCCATCGTGGGCGCAGCCCACAATTTCTATGTCAGCTTCAAGGCCTAGCTTTATTTCGAGGCTGCTCAGAATTAATGGGTCGTCGTCAACTATTAATAAGCGCATGAAAAAAACCTCCAATCTATTCGCTGCGATGTACTGGGATTACACAAACCACCCGGAACCTGCCTCCAGCGTCGGCGTCGACCGAGAGGCTTCCGCCGACAGCCGAGATGCGGTGGCGGATGTTCCTTAGCCCACTCCCCGGCCTTACCTGGTTTGCAGGTGCACCACCTGCCGGGACTCCGTCGTTTTCTATATACAGCCTTACAAGGCGCGGTGTGGCGTCAAGGTTTACATCTACGAAACTCGGGCGAGCATGGCGGGTAACATTAGTCAGAGCCTCATTGAGACAAGCCTCCAGCACGTTCCAAACATGCACCGGGATATCCGAAGTATCTCCAAAAGCGCTGAATTTTATGCCCTTGTCTATTTTATTAGCAGGAAAATTCTCGCATTTTTCCTTCAGCGCATCCACCCCAAGCATAGCGACGGGAGCAAGATTGTGAACCGCCTCGCGGATTTTGTTCACGCCATTGTCCAAACGCTCCAGCGCAGCGTCGTACAGAGGCAGCGCACGCGCGAGTCTGTCAGGATTATCCATGGCCTCCCTCGCCGTTTGGAGCGAAATATATGCCGCCACAATTTCATGCCCGGCATTGTCATGGATTTCTCGGGCAATGCGCGCCCTCTCGCTCACAACAGTCATCTGCTCAATTTTTCTTGTAGCGGTAAACAAGTCGCTTTGCAAGGCCTCAAGCTCGTAATACCGCCCGACCTCCTTGTCGCGCCATTCAAGCCTGCGCTCCCTCTCCCTTTCCCAAAGCCCAAGGAACGCCCCGCACAGACCGGCAAGAAGCGAAGCCGCAGCCAGATAGGCGTCAAAGAACACAAGCACAGGCACAACTAGCACCGCCATGAAGTACAGGCGGTAGTACATCCCGGCAAACATGGCAATCACTACAGTCCATGGATAAAATATCACGCACACCACACCATCCGCCACCAAAGTCCACCGAAGCCGGGGGATACGCCAGCGCAAAATCGTCATAAACAGCATAAGCAGCACCAGGAAAAAGCCTGCAATCTCAACGCTGAAAAAAATCCAGCGAGCAGACAACAGGCCAAACCCCAACACCATGCACACAATATAACAAAGCTTAGGAATGGGAATATCGCTCATTTTAACGCTCCTTAAATTAGCCTGCGTTTTGCACCGAACAAAATGTACACTGCCGCATATAGCAACATTGCCAAAAGCGAAAACCAGTACATCTGTGTAAACTCCCCATAGTCGATCAGGATTTGAATTCCACGCGAAGCCCAATGCGCCGGAAATAACGTGCCGAGGTAAAACAAAACATCGGGCATAAGGTTAAGCGGGACAAAGAAACCGCCAAGAGCTGAAACAAGCGTCATCACTGCGCTAAAAGCGCCGCTGCTGGACTCCTTACTTTTGAACAGGCTGCTCCAAACAAATGAAAGCCCTATGGATGTCGCAGCTAGTAAAGCATAGCATATTACCATCCCAACAGCAAATGTCATATTCCAATCATGAATGACGACGCCAAAAATCCCAATGACAATGGACAGCCCAAGCATGGGAACAGCTGCACCCAGAAGATTTTGAATGAGGTAGCTGCGCATGGTGACGGGCCCGGAAAGAATGCGAAGAAGCACTCCCTCCATTCTATCATTTTGGATACCCTTTGCCATAAAGAATCCGCCGAACATAACAGCCATAGCAATAAGGAACAGCCCTTGGTCGCCCAAACCGTCCGCCCGCATGACTATCATCAAAAGCAGGGGGAGCGCAAGGTTGAGAATCAATGCGGCAGGGCTGAAAAAACCGCGCTTGAGCGCAAACTTGAATATCGTCACGACGCTCTCCTCCTCGCCAAAGCAAAGGCGGCGACGCCGAATACGATGGCCATTCCCGCCAGTATTGCAATGGACGTAAGCGACTCCGCCATGCCCGTGTCACCAATTTCACGCTGCAGTATGTTGGTGGAGGTAACTGCGCGTATGGCCACGCCAGTGGGGATTATAAAATCCCTGGCAAACTGCGGCATCGGAACGTTAAACATAAAGCCTCCCGCCATTATTGACATTGCAAATGAAAGAGCTATTGTAATCCCATCGATTGCGCCTTTCTTCTTTACAAACATGGCGATAATTATGCCGACAAACTGCGCCCACAGCGCAAGAAAGAACACTGTCGCAAGAATAACTGCGAGATTTCCCAAATAGATGTCATAGGCGATGAAAGAAATGCCCAGAATTATCAGCGCAGTCACAAATGAGAAAATGGTAGACGCCACAACCGCACCGGTCACAAACACGCCGCTGCTCACAGGCGCCGCCCGCAGCCTCCAGCGATTGGCCTCCTTGAAGTCCTGAAAAACAAACTCACCCGCATACACCCCGGACATGGCTTGGAACATAAGCATAACAAACATCGTAATCACGGTTGCCATTATGTCATAGCCCTCAAACATGAAGTATCCGCCTTCGTAGGCAATGATATTAATGTTCATAGCCACATTGATAAAAACAATTACCGCAGGAAGCAAAGTCATGAGCGCCACTTGAAGTGGATTTGTAAACGCTCGCTTTAGGTAATACCTTGTTGTTAAAAGCACCATTATTACGCACCTCCTTCGTCACGGAGCGTCTTGCCCGTAAGCGTGAGGAAAACATCCTCTAGGGTGGGCTTTTCGTTGGAAATGTTGCCCACTCCCCCGTGGCGCATTGCTATTTCCATAATCCGGTTGACATTCCCGCTGTCCGCAGCTGATGTAATTACATACAAGTTGCCGCTGACGACAACATCCTTCACCCCTGAAACGGCGCGGATGTCCTCGGTCAGGGCGTCGGAAGGCATAGTGGCGGTCAATCGGATTGTGTCCTCATGAGTTATATTGCCCACCAGTTCGTCAATCGTGCCCTCGGCTATGACCCTCCCGGCGTCCATAATCGCAATATTGCTGCAAATCGCCTGCACTTCCTCCATGTAGTGGGATGTGTAAATTACGGTAGTCCCCTCTTCCGCAATTTTTTTGACCGATTCTAAAATATGCTTGCGAGATTGCGGGTCAATGCCGACGGTTGGCTCGTCCATAATCAAAAGCTTAGGCCGGTGGACAAGGGCGCACCCTATGTTCAGCCTGCTTTTCATGCCG
>WQSH01000082.1 GCA_009787995.1 Oscillospiraceae bacterium | reverse complement strand
TCGTAGAGAGGGAATTCCGGCTACTGTCACGGAACTGACCGAGCGTAGAGGAGTGTGCAGGCTTCTCAATGCCGGACCGATAGCAGGCACTGGATAGTAACCCTGACATTGTCACAGGTTACACATGTTAGTGTGTTAAATGTTGCAAAAAGTGCAATATTGTGGTAGTATCCTCAGCATGGCCCTTTTGTCTTGGGACGAAAGGTTTTTTTGTAGAGAGGCATGGTTACGATATGAAAGAAACACTGGAAAAGCTCGGTAGCGAGGCGCAAAGTGCGCTCGCCGGCGTTGGGTCTATGCAGGAGCTGGAAGCCCTGCGGGTCAAATACTTGGGCAAGAAGGGCGAAATTACGGCGATACTCAAGCAGATGGGCTCGCTCTCAGCCGAGGAGCGGCCTGTCATAGGCCAGCTCGCAAACCAAATCAGAGCAGACATTGAAGAAGCCATCGCTGAAAAAACCACACAGATGGAAGAGAACAGCCTATCGGAAAGGCTTATCTCCGAGGCGCTGGACGTCACAATTCCCGGCAAGGAGGTAACTGTCGGGCGAAAGCACCCAATTACCATAGTGCTAGACGAGGCAAAGGAGATATTCATCGGCATGGGCTTTGACATAGCGGAAGGGCCCGAGGTCGAGCTTTCAGTGTATGATTTCGACAAGCTTAATATTCCCGCCACTCACCCAGCAAGGGAATGGACGGACACGTTTTACATTACGGAGGACGAATCGGTGCACCTGCGCTGCCAGACCTCTCCGGTTCAGGTGCGCGTGATGGAGAAGCAGGAGCCTCCGATACGCATTATCTCCCCCGGCAGGGTGTATAGGAAAGACGAGATAGATGCGTCGCACTCGCCGATGTTTCACCAAATTGAGGGGCTGGTCGTTGATAAGGGCGTTACGATGGGCGACTTGAAGGGGACGCTGAACCTGCTGGTTTCCAAGCTATATGGGGAAAGCACAAAGACGCGCTTCCGCCCGCACCATTTCCCATTCACCGAGCCATCCTGCGAGGTGGATGTGCAGTGCGTTGTATGCGGTGGCAACGGTTGCCGCACATGCAAGCAGAGCGGCTGGCTCGAGCTGCTGGGTGCAGGCGTGGTGCACCCAAAGGTGCTTGCGGGCTGCGGGATAGACCCGGGCACCTATTCCGGCTTCGCCTTTGGCATTGGGCTCGACCGCATGACGATGCTGCGCTACGGCATTGAGGATATGCGCTTGCTGTTTGAAAACGACTTGAGATTCCTTAATCAATTCTAGGGGGGCGAGACTTTGAATATATCGAGGGAATGGTTATCTGACTATACTGACATCACGGCATCCTCCAAGGAATATGAAGATGCGATGACGATGTCCGGCTCAAAGGTTGAGGCGACCTTCGAGCTCGCGGAGGAGATAAAAAACGTAGTGGCTGGGCATGTCCTGTCCATTGAAAGGCTTCCGGATTCAGACCGCCTTTGGGTCTGCCAGGTGGATGTGGGGAGTGGAGAACCGGTTCAGATAGTGACCGGGGCGGACAATGTGAAGGCGGACGACATGGTTCCCGTAGCCCTGCATAAAGCCATCCTGCCGAGCGGCTTGAAAATTACGAAGGGCAAGATTCGGGGCGCAAAGTCAGAGGGCATGCTGTGTTCCTTGACAGAGCTGGGGCTTGACGTGAATGACTTTCCATACGCCTCAGAAGATGGCATATTCATCATGCAGGAGCAGTGCAAGCCCGGCGATGATATCAGGCCGATAATCGGGGCGGACGACAGCATTGTCGAGTTTGAGATAACAAGCAACAGGCCGGATTGCCTGTCCGTCATCGGGATTGCCAGGGAAAGCGCCGCAACGTTCGGCGCCGGGCTGAAAATACCCGAGCCTGCCGTCAAGGGTAGCGGAGGGGATATTAATGAGCTTCTGTCCGTCGAAATTAAAGACCTTGACCTATGCCCCCGCTATACTGGCAGGATGGTAAGGAACATCAAAATAGAGCCATCGCCAACATGGATGCGCCGCAGGCTGCGTGCTGCAGGCGTGCGGCCGATTAACAATATCGTCGATATAACAAACTATGTGATGCTGGAATATGGCCAGCCCATGCACGCTTTCGACTATGCTTGCCTTGATGGTGGGAAAATAACAGTCAGGACAGCGGAGAAAGGCGAAGTGACGCGCACGCTGGACGGCGCCGAGCGGGAGCTGACGGCGGATATGCTGGTTATCGCCGACGCCAAAAAGCCGGTGGGCGTGGCGGGAGTCATGGGCGGGGAGAACAGCGAGATTACGGAAAATACGAAGTATGCCGTCTTTGAGTCAGCAAACTTCAAGGGCGTGTCGGTCAGGAGGACTGCCGCTGCGCTGAACGTGCGGACAGAGGCGTCCAGCCGCTTTGAAAAAGGCCTGGATATCGAAAACACCCTGCCTGCCGTGCAGAGGGCGTGCGAGCTTGTCGAGCTGCTTGGTGCGGGCGAGGTCGTAGACGGCATAATCGACGTGAGGGCAAAGGAAACCGTTCCCACTGCAGTAAAGCTGGAGTCCGAGAAGATAAATAAACTGCTGGGAACGCAGGTCGATGAAACCTTTATGATAAAGACGCTGGAGAAGTTAGGTTTCAGCGTTAATGGCGATACGGTGACAGTCCCTTCGTGGAGGGGGGATATAGAGCATTTTTCGGACTTAGCGGAGGAAGTGGCGCGTTTTTATGGTTATGAGGAGATAAAGCCGACATTGCACAGCGGATCTTCCACCGGAGGCTTTACTCCAAAGCAAAAGGCTGAGCGCCTAATCGCCAGCCTATGCCGCACTATGGGGTATTCGGAGGTTTACACATATTCCTTCGTCGGCCAAACAGACTACGACAGCGTAGCCCTGCCAAAGGATTCGAACTTGCGAGACGGTGTCACCATCCTCAACCCTCTTGGAGAGGATACGAAAATGATGCGCACAACCTCGCTGCCCTCAATGCTGGGCGCATTAATGAGGAATTGGGGCCACCGCAACCCGGAGGCGCGGCTATACGAAATGGCAGTAATTTACCGCAAGGTAGGCAAAGAGTTGCCGGACGAGCGTCCGATTATCACGCTTGGGGCTTATGGCAATTGCGATTTTTTTGAGATTAAAGGCGTGTGCGAGGCGCTTTTTCGAGAGTTCCTTACAAAAGATGTCCGTTTTGTTGCGGAGAAAGACAATCCATCGTACCACCCGGGCAGGGTTGCGGCGATTTATTCTGGTGCGGAAAGGCTAGGCACAGTCGGCCAAGTACATCCGTCCGTTGCAAAAAATTATGGTTTGGCAGATGCTTATGTTGCCGAGGTTGACTTCCTGGCGTTGCTGTCTTGTGCCGCAGAGGAGAAGCCTTACGCCCCGCTGCCCAGATTCCCGGCGATTAACCGCGATATTGCAGTGGTGTGCGACATCTCCGTGACGGTTGCGACCTTGATTGAGTGCATACGCAAATCAGGCGGGGCGCTTTTGCGGGAAGTAAAGTTTTTTGATGTTTATATGGGAGGGCAGGTCCCGGAGGGGAAGAAGAGCGTGGCATTCTCTCTGACAATTCGCTCCGACAAGGGGACGCTGGAGGACGAGGATGCCGACGAGGTGATAAAAAGCGCCCTGACAGCACTAGACGCACAACTTGGTGCAGTGATTCGGTAAGCCCTAGCCCTTATGCTAGGACGTTTTCAGTGCGGCTGATTAGGTCGACTTGGCAATCTTCAGTCAGTTCGACAAAATAAGCAGAATATCCGGCAATCCTAACCACAAGGTTGCGGTACTGGTCGGGATTGGCCTGCGCTGCGCGGAGAGTCTCAGTCGAGACGACATTGAACTGAGCCTCTGCGCCGCCGTTTTCCATATAGGCCATGACCATGTCGCGCAGCTTGATTATGCCATCGTCGCTTTTTAGCGCAGTCGGATGCAGTCGGATATTCAGGCACACGCCGTCCATGAATTTGCTATGGTCGTAGCAAAGCGAGGACGAGAATACAGCCGTCGGCCCATTGACGTCGCGGTTTTGCACCGGGGACGCCGCATCCGCAATTGGAGTTCCGGCAATCCTGCCATCCGGTGTCGCCCACGTCGTGTAGCCTTGGCCCACGTGGTCGGACGCACCGTACAGCCCAGCCTTGAAAACTTTCGCACGCGAGGAATAGCACTCTCTGCACGCCTCGTAGTAGGTGTTGATTACCCATGTCATCTGCTCGTCGGCGTAGGGGTCGGCATTCCCAAAATGCGGAACCTCATTGATAATGCGCTGGCGCAGAAGCTCATGGCCCTCCCAATTAGCCATTACCGCATCGTAAAGCTCGCGCGCCGTACAAAGCTTCTTATCAAACACCATGTATTTGATTGCCGTGAGCGAATCGGCCACAGTAGCAAGCCCCGTCGCCGTGCCGCCATATGAATTGTACTTTGCGCCGCCGGCAGTGCAATCAACGCCCGACTCCATGCAGCCGTCCAAAGACATGGATAAGATAGCCTGCGGCGTGTGGTATGCAACGAGATACTCAAGGTAGTTGTTCAGGCTGACCTGGGCTTTTAGGTAATACCTCGCCAGCTTGCGCCAAGCCTCCTTGACCTCCTCAAAAGTCTCCATCTCGTAGAGATAGCCGGTATGTATTGAACTCTGTTCGCCATTAAATGGGTTTTTGCCATCATTTAGCGCAGTGCAGAGCAGTGCGGAGTAGTGTATTGATGCATGTGGCGGCGCAACACCGTTGGCTGCGGAATAGTCGTTGCCAGAGCCTGTGATTTCCTGGCACCCGATTATTGCATAATCACGAGCATCCTCCAAGGTAAAGCCGAGCTCCTTCTCGATGCCCGGAATAATTATATCGTCGTTTTGCAGCAATGGGAGCCCGCCAACCATCGTGGACACTTCAAGCGCAAGCGCCCAAAGGTCGTACGGCGTGTTTTTGTGAACCCTAAGCGAGATGGTCGGGTCGTGCAGGCTGAGCCTCGCGACGCTTTCCAGCACCATGTAGGTCACGGGGTTTGAAGCGTCCTCGCCTGTTTTGGGGTCGACGCCGCCTATTGTGTTGTGCAAATATGTATTGCCGATGCCAATTATTTTGACGAGGTCGCCGCCGCCTGCACCGCCGCTGTACATCGAGTTGATTTTAAGGTAGAAACAGTCCATTATTTCCTGCGCATCATTTGGGGTGAGCCTGCCTGCCTCCAAATCCTTTTTCAGGAACGGCCAGGTGTATTGATCGACACGACCGAATGAGCCGATGTCGCCTATGAACGCCAGTCGCAGCAAATACTGATATGTGAGTGTTGCTTGGCATGCCTCGCGAAATGTGCGGCAGGGGTTTTCGCTTATCCAAGCCAAGCTGTCCGCCATAGACTCAAGTTCCGCCTTGCGCTTTGGCTCGGAGCATTCGGCAGCCTTTTCAAGGCATTTTGCGCTGTAGCGTTTGAGCAGCACCGTTGCGGCATCACAGGACATAACGATGGCTGTGTAGAACAGGACTTTTTGCGCATCGTCGCCCATGAGGTTGTTTACATGCGCATCCAGCCAGTCCTGGGCTTCCTTGCGGATTGCGCCATAGCCTTTATTTATGATTTTTGGAAACCCAGGGGTGAGGTGGCCGCTCGGCATCATAAGCAGCGGTGCGCCTACTTTTGTCGCCGATATGTTCATTCGGCAAAGCTCTTCGTAGCCGGGCGGCTGCCAAGCCGCAGCTACGTCGTTATAGGTTTTTCCTGCCCAATAACCGGCGATTTTGCGGAATGCCTCAACATCCTCCGGCGCAATGCTTGACTTGAGCGCGTCGTCTTCCGGGCTGTGGTACAGCCCATCGTCGCACAGCGCCCACGCCCCGCTATCAATGATCCACGGCATCGTAAATGCGCCGCCCCAGTCCGGATTCGTGCCAGACCCGCAGAAATTCTTGCTGGTGTTGCCGACCAGCATCTCGAAATCCTCAACGCGGACGGTCATCTTTTCGCACACCGCAAGCAGGGCTTTTGGGCGCCTGAGGTATGGTAGTAGGTTTTCGTTTTCCTTGTAGCAATCGGTGATAATTACCGCCATTTCCGCATCCGATTGAATTATGCGGTCGCGGATAAGGTCGTGCATCAGCTGGATGCGGGAAGTAATAGGTTTGAATTTGTACATATAACTACTCCTCCTGGGGCGTGTTTGAAAAATCATCACATTCTTCAAACACATCCTAGCGATTTTTCGTTAATTATAGCATAAGAGGAGAAGAAATAAAACATGTACTACAAACTATTTGAGCCTATTGTGCGTATTTCGCTGAGCAGCGAGTGCAAATCCAACCCATGGGCGGGGGATCCTGGTTTGCCGGGTTCGTTTTTTTGCGCACCGTCCGAATGGGGTGAAGCCTCAAAAATCGGGGGCTGGGCAGGCTCATTAATCGGCAGTTCATCATCGAATGCATGAGGCTCGGCAGGCAACGCCTCATTGATGGGTGATTGGCCATCCTCGGCAAAGTCCGCGGCTTGATTTGCAGCGACAAAGCCTTCGTTAGGCTCAAAGTCATCCTCCGGTTCAGCCTCAAGCACAGCTTGCGGCTCCGCTTCCAGTTTAGCCCTCAGACCTGTCTCAATCTCCAGATTAGTCTCCAATTCTGGCTCAGCTTCAAGCTCCAATTCAGCTTCCGGCTCCGGCGTAGGCAGGTATTCTGTGGGCATAGAAGAGGGCATTTCTTCATCTTGCGAGATTGCCAGAAAAGAAGGTTCCGCTAGTATAACTGCGCTGCCAGCGCTGTTGTCGGTTGATGAGGTGTCTTCATCTAGAATACGGTATACCTCTACTGCCTCTGCTGGAGGCGAGGGCGGCGGCGCACTGCGCTCATGCGCGCGGCGCAGCTCCTGAACGCTCTGGAGTGGAAGTTCTACGCTATCATGCTCTGCACCCGGCAGCATATCCGGATTTACCATGATAACGCCCTCTGGCCTGTCGATGAAAAGAAGCTTGTCGCCCTCGTTGATACTTAACCTCCTACGGATTGAAACAGGTATTGTGATTTGCCCCTTGCTAGTGACTTTTGCCATTTCCATTATAGATACTCCTCCCTTATTCTGCGCTTGCGGCGTATTCCTTACTATTATTGTAAACTATCGAAAAAGCAATGTCAACAGGAGGAATGTAAGGAATGGAGCTGTTGAGGGCAAAGTTGAAGGACAACAAGGCGCATCTGCCGAGAGTGGAAAATGAAAAAGTAAGGAATATAAGGTAAATGAAGTGAGTTAGCTGATATTTATTAAGCAAAGGAAAGGCATTTCTTAATCAGATAAAGTGGGGAATTCCTTACTAAATTCTGGAACGAACGACAACACTTTCTCGCACAATTTACCACAAGGAAAGAAAATGATGGCGTAAAACCAAAAGCAAGGTTAGTAAGGAAAGCCGGGCGAGGTTTATTTGCGCATGCCCAGGGATACCAGTCGTCAGGATAGTCAGAAAAGAGAAGAATTCCTTACTTTGCTTTTTTAAAAATGGAACCCCTTAGCCAGAATACCCGAAATCAACTTCTTGAGAAATAGGCGAGGCGCAAAAGGTCTAGAAAGTGAAAAATATGAATGAAAACAAGGAAAGTAAAGAAAAATGGGAAATGAATGACAAACGGACAAAAAGCTGCGCAGCTCTCGACAAGGTCATGGAGCGCCTTATAATCCTTGGCGTTCAGAAAATGCATATTCTCAAATTCCGGAATGTAAGGATGACCGCTATGCGACAATTTGCCAAAGAGGGCAAAAAGCTTGGAACTAATAGAAAAATGAGTGCGAAAATTTCTACTAATAGGATGATTCAAAGGCGAAAAAAGTTCAGAAATTCGCTGAAAACCCAACCTAATTTTCGAGCCTTTAATTCTTTGAAAAGGCTTGATTGTTTGGAGTGGAATTACCTGCTCATCAGCAACGGCTAGCAAATAGGATGAAAAAAGGTGCAAACAAGAGCAAAAAGGCCTTGGGAAGGCACTTATGCCCGCTAAAAAGTTTCTTCATAAATGAAGGCGAAAAAAATGCCCATGGCTGAGCATTTTTAACAGCTGGGCGAGCTTGAAAATGAAAGTCGCAGTGAATGAGGCATTGAAAAATGCGCTAATATAAAAATTACAATATAGCAGTTGCAAGGCATTGGAGGGTCTTGCG
Organism: Oscillospiraceae bacterium; assembly: GCA_009787995.1. GTDB lineage: Bacteria > Bacillota > Clostridia > Oscillospirales > Oscillospiraceae > WRMH01. The sequence continues at coordinate 2,046 of WQSH01000082.1, read as the reverse complement.
TGCCAAATGCGTTATTCAGCGAGCCTTAGTCTCTTGACAAACATAAAAACTGCACAACGTAGGTACACAACAGCAAATCTTTTATTTTAGACAAAAAATGCAGAATATCAGGGCATTCCTTGTATGCTTTTTCACAATAATGCAGAATAACTCAATAGTGTTTTTTTACTTTCGCTGTTAAAAATTGTTAAAAAAATTTAACTTGTTTTATTGATACTGTTAGCATATTATACTGCCTAGCAATAAGCTTGTTTTTAAGAAAACTAGCCGAAGGGGGCCAAAATAAGAATTGGATTCAAGAGCAATTGGGGTTTTCGATTCCGGCCTTGGTGGGTTGACGACGGTAAAAAAACTGCTCGAATGCCTGCCGGGAGAAAATATTGTTTACTTAGGTGATACAGGGCGGGTGCCATATGGCTCTCGCTCAAAAGAAACAATAATCAAATATGCAGGCCAAGATGCGGAGTTTTTAGCGGGGTTTGATATAAAGGCAATGGTAGTGGCTTGCAACACGGTATGTTCGGTTGCGTATGATGCGCTGGCTGCAAATTATGAAATACCTGTCTATGAGGTTGTCAGCGCCCCTGCGAAGGCGGCGGTAGAAAAGACAAAAAATGGAAGGGTTGGCGTTATTGGGACAGCCGCAACGATACGCAGCAACGCATATAGAGCCGCCATTTTGAAATTGCGGCCCGACTTGCAGGTTTGCTCAACGCCGTGCCCCTTATTTGTGCCGATGGCAGAAAATGGAAGGACAGACAGCGCCGACATAGCCGCACTTACGATAGCCGGAGATTATCTGTATGAGTTGCGTAAAGCAAATGTCGACACCCTGATTCTAGGCTGTACGCACTATCCCCTGCTTAGGGGCGTTATTGCCAAGGTCATGGGGCCGGAAGTCGCCTTGGTTGACTCAGGCGCCGAAACGGCAAAGATGGTAGCTGACGATTTGCTCAAAAGGGACATGCTCTGCCCTGGGGGCACAGCAGCAGGGGCAATAAAGTATTTTGTTACGGACAATATAGATGGATTTTCAGCGCTTGCATCAAGATTTCTCGCATCTGAGGTCTCGGGGATGGTTGAGCAAGTGGAGATTGAGTAAGCAAGTTAAGTACAGAATGTCGGCGAAAAATGTTTAATGTTATGGTGTACAACAGGCACAATATGGTGTATACTGCTAAAAAGGTATGGCGTACATACAGTGAAAGATGATGTGGAGAGGAACTGGCATATGCAGAACATGAGGAAAGTGATGATTTCAATAAAAGGCACCCCGGTGCCAATTGAAGATGAGGGCAGGGACGGATCTTTTGAGCTAATGACAGATGGAGAATACTTCACTGAAGGGGATGTGTCCACATTCAGTTATGTCGAAAGCGATTTGACTGGGGTTGACGGTATGCTCACGACATTTAACGTCGAGCCGCACCGCGTGGTTTTGCGGCGCGACAATGGGATGGGCGGGGATATGATATTTTCCGAAAGCCAAAAGCACCACTTCCTATATGAAACGCCCTTTGGCTCGGTGCTTATGGGAATAGACACGCACAGCATAAAGACAAACATGCGCGATGATGGCGGTTCACTCGAGATTCGTTACGATATCGAAGTGGACAATATCTCAGTAAGTAAAAACCTGTTTGAAATAAACATCAGGTCATTCCCGCAATAGGGGTGTCAAATTTAGCGTTAGGGGTTAAAAATTAGGGATTGCGATGAACTTGATAGAGATTGCTAAGGAGCAGATTGACGAGATTATCAATAGGGCTTGTGAGAAGGCGCGGGCGTCGGGTGAAATTCCCGATGGTGCGCCGCTTTCCGGTTCGGTTGAGATACCGCGCGAGACTGCGCATGGCGACTACGCAGCCACGCACGCAATGGCAGCTGCTAAGCAGCTGAAGCTTGCGCCGAGGAAAATTGCAGAGACTATTGCAGCACAGATTGACTTGGACGGCAGCTACTTTCGGGAGTATTCGATAGCCGGGCCGGGGTTTATTAACTTCGTCCTGTCGGAAAAGTGGTATGGCGATGTGTTGCGGCTGGCGG
>WQSH01000081.1 GCA_009787995.1 Oscillospiraceae bacterium | reverse complement strand
TTGCAGAACTTATGGGAGTTGAAGCGGGGCTTGGCTGGTACATCAACTGGCAGCGCGGCTGGGCTGATTTTGCGGGAATGTACGCCGCCGTAGTTATTATCGCTGTTACATTTTTTATCGTAAACGCCGTGCTTAGCATGATACGGAACTTCGTATTGCGCTGGAAGGAGGGAATCTCGTGAAAAAAGGCAGAATCAAAATTAGGGACTTGCACAAATCGTTCATACGAGAAAAAACGAACGAGGACTTAGCCGCGCTCGAAAATTTCAATTTCACCATAAACGCAGGTGAGTTTATCTCTGTTGTCGGCGCAAGCGGGTGCGGGAAGTCTACCTTACTACGCATGATCGCCGGCCTTGAAAAGCCGACTCGCGGCGATATTTTGTGCGACGGCAAAAAAGTGGAAGGAACATCGCCGGACAGAGGGTTGGTGTTCCAGGAACATGCGCTTTTTCCGTGGCTCACGATTCGCAAAAATATTGCGTTCGCCTTAAAATCGTCTGGGCGTTATAATGATTATGCGCACACCATTGACCCGCTGATTGAAAAAGTGGGCTTGAAAGAATTTGCAAACTCATATCCGCACCAGCTATCGGGTGGCATGCGCCAGCGCGCCGCCGTCATCCGGTCACTTGCTGTATCCCCCGATGTACTTCTGCTGGACGAGCCGCTTGGTGCGCTCGACAGTTTCACCCGCATGGTGCTTCAAGATGAAATCATCCGTCTTTGGAAAGAGCGCGAAAACACAATGGTTATGATAACCCACGATGTGGACGAGGCGGTGTATTTAAGCACACGGATTGTTGTTATGTCTCCACGTCCGGGGCGCATTACAGAAATTGTGCCTGTGCCAATGCCTTATCCGCGCAATCGAGGCGCATTGGAGTTTTCGGAACTTCGCACACGTCTGCTGAAGACACTTAACTTCGCCGCAGATGTGGAGCGGGCGAAGGGGCTCGAACCCTCTACCTCCACCTTGGCAAGGTGGCGCTCTACCAGATGAGCTACGCCCGCATATCAAATCCTGCGTGTGCAAAAACCTCTGACAAGCCGTTACGCTACCAACCTGTTACACCGACAAGACAGACACGCAAGAAGATTATAGCACATATTGCCCACCTGTCAAGGATTTAAGTTAAGTTCCATCTTCTTTTAATCAACTTAACACTTCACAACCTGCCTCCAATCTGGTATACTCTAAGCTATAAGTGTGATATCTCAAGTTTGGAGTAGAAGTCGTCAGAAGCCGTTATTGTTCTGCAGAGGTATATGCGCCCTGACGTAGGTTGTTTGCGAGGTAGGTGTGATGAGCCAAAACAACAAGAAAAATACAAACGAGCCAGACCAAACCGGTGATGTCATATCGTGGGTCATCATCTTTATTTTAATGTTTGCGTTTCCACCCCTTGGCCTTATCTTGCTGATTTTAAAAATGCGCAGCTACGCAAAACCTCCCGGAAACGCTGCCAAAAGGCCCGGTGCCAATTTCGGAGCTTCAACACAGCAGGCAAGCTCCCAAACCGGTGCCGCAGCAAGGCGGTACGCCTCAAATACCGCACGTGCCGCAAATGCTGCCCGACAGCCCTCTCCGCAAGACACTAAGGCCGCACGCAAAAAAAATAAACACCTTAGCAAAAAGTCAGGAACCTTCATTTCGACCATATTGCTCCTTCTTGCGGTCATACTGTTTATTGCCGGCGCAAATACAATTTTTGGCTCGGTTATTGAGACTGCGGGCGCATTCCATATAGACAGCTGGTTGAATTTTTTGCTGGGAGCATTTTACATTGTCGGCGGGTTTGTGTCGTTATTTTCAAGAGGCATTGTCAAAAAAAGGCTCGGCCGTTATGTGAATTACTGCGCTTATATTTCAGAGCGCAATGTCGTGCCATTATCTGATTTGGCGCAAGTTGCCGGGCTGCCTGTGCGGACTGTCAAGCGCGATGTTCAGACAATGATTAATTCCGGCTACTTCGATTTCGGAGCATATATCGACAATGAACTCGAAAGCCTTGTGCTATCTGGCGAAGCTGCTGAGGAAATCCGGAAATCGGCCCGGCCATTTGGTGATATCCCGGTGAAACAGGAAGTGGCAACCGAAACTCATTATATGCTGACCATCAACGAATTGAGGGAATTAAACCGCTCAGTCGCCGACGTCACTATCTCTGGAAAAATAGACAAAATCGAGGAACTTACCGGAAAAATTTTTCGCATTGTTGATGAGCACCCGGAAAAGAAGAAGCAAGTCCGGCGCTTTGAGACATATTACCTTCCCACAACGATGAAGCTAATCCGCTCGTATTCGACACTCGAAAAACAGGGGGTCAAGGGCGAGAACATCATGGCGGCAAAGGAAAACATAGGGCGTATACTTGACGCTCTAGCAGCCGGATATGAGCAGCAGCTTGATCAATTGTTCAAATCAGACGCTATGGATATAGCCGCTGATATCACAGTCCTTGAAAACCTGATGCAGCAAGATGGGTTAGCAGGGGACAAGCCTGGAATCAAAACTATGCAGGGCATGGGTTAGGATAACAATGAGGATTGATGTGTTGGGCGTCGGGTTTGACGATATATCTATCGAGCAAGCTACCTTGCGCGCACTGGAGATAATGGGTGGGGAAGAAAGGGCGTATGCCGTCACGCCAAACCCCGAAATAGTGTGGCAAAGTTGCAAGAACACAGCTCTCAGGGATGCGCTCAATAGCGCAGAACTTGTGCTCCCCGACGGAATAGGGATAGTACTTGGCGCAAAAATCCTTGGCACGCCCCTACTTGGGGGGAGAGTTCCAGGCATTGATTTTGCCACAGCCCTATTTGAAAAAATGGCTGAATCTAATGGCAAGGTTTTTTTGCTCGGCGCAAAGCCTGGTGTCGCAGTGAAAGCTGGGGCGAATTTGGCGAAAAAGCATCCAGGGCTGATTGTCTGTGGTGCTGCGGACGGCTATTTTACAGACGGCGCAGCAATAGTATCGAAGATTAATGCCGCAAAGCCTGACCTCTTGCTCGCATGCTTGGGTGCACCTAAGCAAGAACTTTGGATGGCCGAAAACCGAGACAACCTTGGCGCCCCTCTATGTGCGGGACTCGGAGGCTCGCTGGATATTTTTGCCGAAAATGTAAAGCGCGCACCGGTTTTTTTCCAAAGACTGGGGCTGGAGTGGCTTTATAGGATTTTGAAGGAGCCTTGGCGGCTAAAAAGGAGCTTGAGTTTACCGTTGTTTGTGTTCGCCGTGATATTCATGCGATTAAAAGGCAAGGCGGGAAGGATGTAGAATTGGACTTTGGCACATTATCATATTTACAACTTAGAAACAAGAACAGGTTATTATGAGCAGCATATTGATAAAAACTGAACTTAGGGTGCGTGTACGTGAGGAAATTGACTCTTTGCCCAACGAGTATGTAAGGCAGTCGAACAAAGGGATTTTTCTCCAAGTCACATCGCTAAAGGCATTTTCTGACGCAAGGAACATTATGCTGTACTACAGCGTCGAAAGAGAACCCGATACGGTGGAGATTGCAAAACACGCTTTGGCCAACGGCAAGACAGTGGCTTTTCCCTATTGCTTCCGAGGTGGGATTATGCAGGCTCGGGAGGTTAAGGACTTGAATATTTTAGTTCCTGCCATTTTGGGAATCCCAGCCCCTCCAGACGAGGCTCCACTCGTTGAGCCGGAGAAACTTGATTTAATCATTGTACCAGCGCTCGCTTTTGACAAGTCGGGATATCGTCTAGGCTATGGCGGTGGATATTATGACAGATATTTGAGCGACATATCAGCCTATACAGTTGGAATTACAAGGCATCGCTTGCTTCGGGACGAAGTTCCAAGGGAAAAGCACGATGTCGCTGTTAATTGCTTAGTCACGGAGGAGATTGTTCTTGCCCAACCTTGATGACGACGAACTTGAGGAAATAAGAAGACTGATAGCAGAAGCTGACCCAAAACCACCGTCTGCTTCAAGAGAGCTTGCCCCGCAACGTCCGAGGCACGCCGCTCCTGCTGTGCCTAAAAGCCAACAGGTTTCTAAGCCTGGCAGCGACCTTCCCGCAAAACCTGCACAAAGACCAACCTCAAATCAGTTAAGCGTGCCTAGGCCCGGGCTAAAAAGGCCGCCTGCCCCAACGAAAAAAGCCTCTCTGCCCGCCCCCTCCGCAGACAGGGGCGTCGTCCGCAAATCAGGCGCCCACCCAAGCGTCAATGCAACAAGGCCACGCACCCATGAAGCGGAATCTGAAGTTGATGCAGGGGACGAGGAGTTTAAAGTAAATTTTGACTTTGACGGCGAGTACAAAGATGTTCCCGAGGACAGGCCTATTCGGCTTAGGCGCGAAAAGCGCACGGGCTGTATCGGTGGAATAATGTACGCCGCTTTTGTCATATGTGTCAGCCTCGTTTTGGCATCACTGCTGTGGATGGCCGCAGTTGACGTCCTAGGATTTGGTTCCGTTGATGAAGAGGTAAGCGTTGTAATCCCGCCGGGATTCACAATGTCTGATGTAACTGATCTGCTTTATGATGCCGGACTTATTCGGCACAGGTTTTTGTTTAATCTTTACGCCGGCTTTTCAGACGCCGAAGAAAGAATCACCGCCGGGTCTTTCATGCTCAACAGGAACTTCGACTATAGAGCTCTAGTGCAGGGAATGACCGCCCGGGCAGGAGTGCGCGTAGAGGTTACTGTTACAATCCCTGAAGGGTTTACTTTACTGCAAATTTTCACCTTGCTTGCAGATTACGGCGTTGTCCATTCTGCAGATGAGTTGTGGGAGGCTGCAACCAACCATAATTTCAACTTCCATTTTCTTGACGAAGAGACCCTCGGCGACAGGCTTAGGCTGGAAGGTTTTTTATTCCCCGAAACGTATAATTTCTTCCTGGGCTCATCGGCGACCACAGTATTGGGCAGGTTTTTGCGCGAGTTTGACAGAAGATTCACGGAAGACTATGTCGAGCGAGCCGAGGCAATGGGCCTCTCGGTGCGCGATATCGTAAACATCGCAGCCATGGTCGAGCGTGAGGCGGCAAATGATGAAGAACGCCCGCGCATTGCCGCAGTCATTTACAACCGGCTCGAAAGCCCGAATTTTCCCTTCCTGCAAATTGATGCTACGCTGAGTTATGCTGTCCAAGGCACCGACATACCGGCAACCACCGACCTTGACCACCCGTTTAACACCTACACAAATCCGGGACTGCCGCCGGGTCCCATAGCAAATCCCGGCATAGCTTCCATTCGGGGCGCACTATTCCCGCTTGAGACGAACGAATATTTCTATGCGCTCCACACCGATGGCACGCACCGTTTTTTCAGAAATTATGACCAGCATAGAGCATTTGTAAATAGCGACCAATTCGGAGGGTGGTGGCGCTGATGACCAAGCCTGAGCTGCTTTCTCCGGCTAGGGATGCCGAGCAACTTATTATGGCTCTGACCTATGGCGCCGATGCTGTCTATTTGGGAGGTAGGCGCTTTGGGCTTCGCGCATCTGCGGGCAATTTCGGTAGCGAGGAACTTGCGGATACGGTGGCTCTTTGCCACAAGCACGGAGCAAAGGCATTTATTACCTGCAATGCGGTGCTTAACAATGATGATGCCCTTGCCTTGCCGAAATTCTTAGAGGAAATATCCGATGCCGATGCAGACGCCATAATCGTGTCGGATATCGGCGCACTCGTGCTTGCTCGCAGATATGCCCCCTCAGTCAGCGTCCACATCAGCACACAGGCGGGCGTTTTCAATTATGAAAGCGCAAGGGCTTTTCATGATTTAGGAGCTTCTCGGGTTATACTTGCCCGGGAATTGCCCATTAGCGAGATAGCTAAGCTTCGCGCAAATACGCCACCTGAACTTGAGCTTGAGGCCTTTGTACACGGCAGCATGTGTGTTGCGATATCCGGAAGATGCCTGCTTTCGAACTACCTTACCGGACGCGATGCTAACCGAGGCGAATGCGCCCAGCCCTGCCGATGGAAGTACAGCCTAATTGAGCACCAGCGGCCTGGAGTGCATTATGACATCACCGAGGACGATGGGACATACATAATGAATTCACGCGATTTGTGCATGATTGACCATATAAAAGATATGATGGACGCTGGGGTTTATTGCTTAAAAATAGAAGGTCGTATGAAATCGGCATACTACGCCGCAGTTGTAACAAACGCGTATCGCAAAGCTATTGATGCTGCTGTTGCAGGCACGCCGCTCAAGCCTGTCTGGAGCAATGAGGTAAATAATGTGAGCCATCGAGAGTATTCAACGGGGTTTTATTATGATAGCTGGGGGCCGGGCCAATATCACGGCGATTCCATGTATCGCAAGGATTGCGATGTTGTCGCAGTCGTTGAAAGTTGCGATGCGGAGGGCAATGCCGTTTTGACCCAGAGAAACAAGTTTTTTTGCGGCGACAATTTGGAACTGCTGACTCCGACAGACGAGCCGATTACGTTTAAAGCAGATGCCATCACCGGCGCCGATGGACAGAAACTTGAATCGACGCCGCACCCCATGATGGAGCTGCGCATAAAATTGCCCTTCCATGCGCCGAGGTATTCAATTTTGCGAAAACACAGGAATTGACATACAGTCAGGCTGTCTATATAATTTTGTGAAAATCGTTGAAATGAGTGATTGATATATGAGTGGCAAAACTATGAAGTCCGACAAAAAAGGCCGGGCTGGCTTGAGGTGGCTGTCCGTTATTGTGCTATTGGCGGCGTTTATCTGCGCATTGTGGGTAAACTTTGGCCTGCGGCTGCCGGTTGAAGCGGGCGACAGGACTGTTGGCATACTGGTTGACTATGACGAACTGGTGCGCATCTCCAATGGAAGCTTGGACGTCAGCTTTCAAGATATGGCTCGAAAGCTGTCGATAGCAGGCGCTACGGGTTTGGTCGTCAGGGAACGCCTGCTTGTTGAGTGGGAAATTGCCGGCGACATAGTTTGGTATACAGGAAATGACTTGAGATTTCAATTGGGGCTTGCAAATAAAGTGGCGGATTTCGAACGCGCCTCGAATGTCGAAATCATCCAAAATTACACATATATAATGACGGAAGATGAGCTTGTTTTTGATCAAATCTTTTCTTTGCTCTACGCAAAAAGGCGCCATCCCGCAGTTTTTGAGTTTAATGGGAAAATGGGCATAATGGTCAACCTCCATTCCTCGGAGCGGGCGACGTTGGGTCTGGGGTTCCCCATTGCGCATCTTGAGCAAGCCGCTGCGGAAGGGCTGAGCATAATTCCGAGGCTTCGGAACTGGGAGCCGGTGTCGAGAAGCAACTTGGACGAAGTGATGAGGTGGGTTTCTAAAATCCCGGATTTATCAGCCATTGGCTTCAATGAGCCTACAACGCCCGGCGACCCGACAGACCCGCATATAATTGAGGCCATAGCGGATTCAATTGCGCCGCTCGGAGTCCCTCTAGTGTCATTTGAATTCTACGACCAGCAGGGGCTAGCTTCTGTGGCTAGCCATTTGGACAACTACCTACTGCGGGTTCATGCTATTGCGGAAAATGAGCTGCATAGGTTTGCAGATATCCAAGATGCGCTGAATCGATATACTCTCGCCGCAAGGGAGCGAAACATCAGGTTCATTTATGTTCGCTTCCAAAACCTCATAAATCCGGCAGCCGCAATGATTCCAGCAACGGAGTTGATTGAAGAGGTGCATGATGCGATACTTGAATCAGGGCTGTTTATCGGAGATCCGGTTCCGCTTCCTGCGTTTTCAATTCCATTATTTGCCCTGCTCATGTTAGGTGCGGGCACGATTGCCGCAGGCGGCTGGCTTGCTGCCTTGGGACTGGGGAGATACTTCACTTGCACAAAGTCGCAGGTTTTGTTTCTTGCTTTGCTGTTGTTGGGCATGTCCGCATATGTTGCAGGCCTGCTCTTTTTCCCATCGCTGGCAAGGAAGGTCTTTGCGTTGGCAGGCGCAATCGTATTTCCCAGCCTTGGGGTTGTCTTGGTGCTAAATTTTGAGATTGCGCAGGCATCGGGCATAAGGCGCATTATTGTTGCCATTTTGCAGTTGGGCGTTATGTCGGCATTCACCTTGGTGGGCGCAATGATTATGTCTGCCCTGCTCTCCGAGCCGGTGTTCATGGTCAAGCTTGACAGGTTCGTGGGCGTGACTGTGTCCTATCTTGCGCCCCTTGCTGCAGTACCCTTTGTGCTTTGGCTGCGTGAGGAGGATTGCTACGGCCTTTTGACGGGTACGGCTAAGAGCAGCGTGCGCTTCTGGCAGTTGGGCGTCAGCCTTATAATGCTGGCGGGCCTTGCGCTGTACGTCATGCGCTCAGGAAATGATAATCCAAATGCTGTAATGGACATTGAGATGCAGATGCGGCAGTTTTTGGGCGACACCCTTGGAGTGAGGCCGAGAACGACGGAGTTTTTAATTGGCCACCCCATAATGCTTGTGCTTCTTTATTTCGGATACAAATTCCGCATGTTCCCGGTGTTGCTAATTGGGGTCATGGGTCAAGTTTCTCTGATGAATACCTATGCGCACATCCACACGCCGGTGGCGGTTTCACTGCGCCGCAGCTTCCATGGCATGTGGCTGGGCGTAGTGATTGGGATTATCTTCGTACTTGTGTTGGAATGCGCTCTAAGGCAGGTTCGGAAGCTCAATGCGTCAAGAAAAACTTGAAAGGGTGACGGTTCTCATTATCTATCCTTGGCTTAGGGGGGAATGGTTTGGGCAGTCTTAAAATTGTCATTAGCGGATATTACGGCTTTGATAACTGCGGGGACGAGGCGGTTCTCCTGTCAATCATCCATTGTTTGAAAAAGCTTGACCCCGATGTACGGATTACAGTGCTGTCAAACGCCCCTGAGAAAACACGGGAGCTATATGGGGTGGATGTCGCCAACCGCTGGAATTTGATTGCAGTTGCGCAAGAGATTCTGACAGCACGTCTGCTTATAAGCGGCGGTGGGTCGCTTATACAAGATGCAACGAGCGTTAGGAGCCCGGCATATTACCTATTAATCATTAGATTGGCTCTCTTCTTTAAAAAAAAGGTTATGATTTACGCCCAAGGGGTCGGGCCGCTCACGGACAGGAAGAATCAGGCCAACACCGCAAAGCTCTTTGACCGCTGCAACGCCATTACCCTCAGAGATAGCGGTTCGGCGCAACTGCTTAGAGAGCTCGGCGTCAAAGGCGAGATTCATGTCACCTGCGACCCCGTAATGGCGCTCGGCAGTGAAAATGTCAGCGTTGGCGCAGTGAGCAAGCTGCTGCTCGACTTAGGCGTTTTCCGCAGCGATGGCAAAAAGGGCAATCCCCTGCTGTTTGTCTCTGTGCGCCATTGGAAGGATGATAGGCATTTTGCGCCGGTGGCGAAAATTCTTGATACCCAGGCATCTAAGGGCTGGGATGTATTACTGGTTCCCGCTCATTTTCCCGAGGATTTATATGCCCTCAGAGCGCTTTGCAGCAGCATGACCAGCCAGCCATACATCATAGAGACATGTCTGACAGCAAAGGAGTTCCTTGCGTTGGCCGAAATTTCCGACCGTGTTTTTTCTATGAGGCTTCACGGATTAATTTGTGCAATGGCAGTCGGAACCCCAATGGTAGGTCTATCCTACGACCCAAAAGTGGACTCATTTATGAAGCAAGCCGGAATCGAGGACTTTTGCCTTTCATATGACGATGCTGATTTGGAGAGCAGGGGGATTGCGCTCTTTGAAAAGACAGAGGAACCATCGCCGTCCCTCAAACTGCGCCGCCAAGAAATGCAAAAGCTTGCATGGGCAACTGCAAAAAAAGCAATAAAGCTTATGCAATAATTTTTTTATTGATTATTTCTTGCCCATAGTTTATAATGTGAACCCGATGCTACTTGGAGTCATCAACATGGAGGGTTAGCGAAGTGGTCATAACGGGGCGGTCTTGAAAGACTGTGGGCTACTTCTACCTGAACAAGCAAAAAGTCTTGATTTTATGGGCTTTCTGGAGTATCATTACAACTAAATATTTTCGAGTGTTGCCATGAAGTGTTGCCAAATATGCAACGGTTCAAATTTTCGAAATCATGGCAAAATTACCAGGAGGGTTACCGAAGCGGTCATAACGGGGCGGTCTTGAAAACCGTTTGAGGGCAACCTCACAAGGGTTCGAATCCCTTACCCTCCGCCACAAACAATGCC
>WQSH01000080.1 GCA_009787995.1 Oscillospiraceae bacterium | reverse complement strand
ACGTTGGCCGTTATCGGCTGTGAGGTCTGACACGATTTCTATAAAATCCTCCAGCTTTGCGCCGTTGTCTAAAAGCTGGTCAAAAAAGCCCCGCTCACCCTCACAAGGGTTTAAGTATCGGCGGGCGGTGCTTTTGCTCCAGTTGTTATTATTGTCATTGTCAAAAGCCCGATCCTCTACAATTTCGGCGGTTATGGCAAGTGTGCCGCCGTTTTCGTCATCGTCCAGCTTGATCCAAGTCTGGCCGCCGTATAAAAACTGCTCACCCGCCGCAAGTGTTAAAAGCTCTTTCTGTGTGTTCATGTGTCAAAACCTCCTACATTATTTTGATTTCTTGCGCAAGCTCCCGCTATGCCCTTTTTTGCTTGCGCTGCGTAAAAACCACTCGCTTTCACGCACTGCGAAAGCATCCCCGCATTGCTTTATATCTTGATAGTTGCTCATTGCTATTCTTTTGGCGTGTTCGTCAATTTCGTAAGAATAGTAAGTTATGTTGTTATAGCCTAGCCTATCGAAACAATAACGCCCCGTGCCTATTCCGTCATACATAGACAAAACAAGTAACGGTGTATCATGCGGCACCCCTTTTAAGGCGTGTGCAAGAAGGTGTATAATAACTTCTGCCGTCCAGCCGTTGCCTAACCCCTTATATGCCTGTGTTTGTGAAGCATCCCTACAATAATCGTCTGGCAATGTCTGTAGGCGGCAACACTCCGTAACAGTTAATTTGCGTATGATGTAGAAGCCGTCAGGAAGTTTTATTTGGTATTGCTTGCCTTTGATTTCAATTTGTCCCGCTTCGACTCTGTAAACTGGCTTACCCTCTATGGTCGGCAGAGAGGGCACAGCGTAAAGCCCTGTCGACGTCCCTGCGCTACCCCTTCCGCTACACAATGTTGTACTTTTGCCCTCCGGAGAATATACGCGATAAGGTTTACTGTCGTGTTTTTCTTGATTTTTAGCCTTGTTTTCAATAGTGCCTACACGAACAGGAACACCCCAATACCCCATACCATCGGTGATTTTCTTTTCAAAATTGCGCATTCCGCTCTTATAATAGGTAGCCCGCAAACATTCGCCTTTTTCTCGGTCGGCTATTGGCTCAACTTTTGCGGCCGCCATTGTGCGGGCACTCTTCTTTAGCGTGTGTTCGGGGTATGGTGTATTGCTGTAATTTGACGTAAGGCAATATGACTTCCCTTTTGTATTTCCAAATGGGTATATTTGCGTCCCAGCTTCCGATTGCAAAATATTTTGAAGAATTATGCCCCGGTCATCCGGCTGGGGCACGTCTCCGAAGTTATGGCAATAAAACCGCTCTCGATTTTGTGCCGACACTAGCGCCGAATTGATGTATTGGAGCGGTGCGCCAAGTTCCTTTGATATTTGCGCTTTAATTTCCTTGGCGGCTGATTTATTGTTTTCATAAAGGAAGAAATCAGGTTTGAAGCGCTCTTTCGCTATGACAAAATTAAAAAACAACTCCCAACCTTCGCCGCTTGCTGTGGTTTCCCTGCCGCTTTGCTGCGCTATGCTCCAATGTGTACACGGCGAGCCGCCTATCAAAAATTTGAGCATGGCCAAGCCTCCCCCTTCGTAAAGTCTAAGTAATAACCCGCTTCGTTTTCGCAATTCTCAACGCCACAAATAGGCAAAGGCTCACGCCCTCCGTATTGGCTTGTTAAGCTCATACCTATGTCATGTTTTTCAACACAACTTTTGCATATGTGCGCCCAAATCAACGGCTTATCTTCTATGTCCGTGGTTTCTGTATAATCATCAAATATAACGCCCACTTGTACAAATCCCTTCATAAGCTCCCCCTAACTGTGGCGGCTGGCCGCCCCGCTCTGGTTTAATAATCATCGTCTATGCGCTCATCCCGCTCGTCATAATATTGGCCGTCATAGCCGCCGCTCATAAGAATGTCATAGCACTTATGGCAAACAAGCCTGTACGAGATGCCTTGACAATCCTTAGTAAATAGCATTTCTTCCCGCTCAAACCCTTTCAGACAATGATTGCAAGCTCTAATATCTTCCATGCGTTAATCTCCCTTCTGGGGCGGCGGCTGGCCGCCCCGCTCTGGTTTTTTATTTGTAATAATCTTCAATGTATTGCGCCGTTACCGTAAAATCTGTGTAGGGGTCTTTCTTTTTAAGGCGGGCGTTAATGCGCTCTAGCAAGGTCGTTTCGTTTTCGTCTATGTCACCCTTTAGCCCCGTCACCTTTACGCCGTCCTCCCCTTATTTGCTTAACTTGCGTCTCCGCCCTCTTTTTTTAAGCCCTCTTTGAAATACCTGTTGTGCAAGCGTTGGATCGTAGGCTGGCCGCTGGTTTATATCAAGCCCCCCGGTATGTCCGCGCTGTAGTTCGTGGTATACCGTTGCCGTGTGTACCCCTATCCTTTCAGCAATATCACTAGGGCGATCCCCTCTTAAATACCATGCGGCAATTTTGCCCCGTTCTTCCAGCGTGATAAATTTGTATCTCCCTGCCATTCCCTCACCCCTTCCAACAAAAAAATAAATGCGTCCAGCTGGCGCATTTAAGTCCGCGCCGCCTTTCGCATTTAATATTAAACTTCGCAGCATCTGTTTTTAAGAAAAAAACATTGCAGGAAAAGCAGTGGCGTGATATTATATGGAGGCATGACTCAAAAAATTCGAGGTGAGAAAAATGGCTGAGATTGCTGTGCTCGGATATGGTGTAGTGGGTTCGGGAACGGTTGAAGTTCTTGAAAGAAACAGTGCGAAAGTCGCAAAGAACGCCGGACAAAATGTACGAGTGAAATATATTCTGGATATCAGGGATTTTCCAGACAGCCCGCATAAGGCTCTATTCGTTGATAACTTTGAAACTATTGTCAGCGACCCTGACGTGTCTGTGGTCGTTGAGGTTATTGGCGGGGTTGACGTGGCGCTGGAATACGCGAGGCGCAGCATAAATGCTGGGAAAAGCGTCGTCACATCCAATAAAGAACTCGTCGCAACGCATGGTTACCAGCTCCTGAAGCTCGCAAGGGAAAAAGGGGTAAATTTTCTTTTTGAGGCAAGCGTTGGCGGAGGGATTCCAATAATGAGGCCGTTGGTGCAATGCATGGCGGCAAACCAAATAAGCGAAATTTTCGGCATACTAAATGGCACGACCAACTATATACTGACCGAAATGGAAAAAAGCGGTGCGGAATTTTCTGATGCGCTGAAGGATGCGCAGATGAGGGGGTACGCAGAGGCAGACCCGTCGGCCGATGTCGAGGGGCATGACGCTTGCCGGAAAATTTGCATACTGGCATCGCTAGCCTTTGGACAGCACGTATACCCAAATTTAGTAGCCACAGAGGGAATAACCGGGGTCACGACAAGCGACAAAAAATTTGCCTCCGAGCTGGGGTATAAAATAAAGCTGCTTGGCAGGGCTAGGTCGGTGGGCGACAAGCTCTATGCCTACGTTGCTCCCCATTTGATCAGCAAAGACCAGCTGCTCGCAGGCGTTGAAGGCGTGATGAACGGCGTCGTCGTCCGCGGCAACGCAGTGGGAGACGTCGTGCTGTGCGGAGCCGGCGCAGGCAAGCTGCCGACTGCCAGCGCTGTCGCTGCGGACATCATCGACGCAGTTAAGCACCTCTACGCCCGCAAATGGATTAGCTGGGAAGATGGCGGGCAGGACTTGCTTGCCGACCCAATGCAGCTCGAGACCTCGTGGTATGTCAGGACCGATGCCACGCAAGAAAAAATCGAGAGGGAATTCGGTCAGGTGGTGTTCGCTGGCGAGAGCGGCGGAATCACCGCCTTCAAAACGACCGTCATGAACGGCAAAAAGATCATGGACACATTAGACCGCGGCGTGGCGCCGCTCTCTCTATTCCGAGTACTGGGAGATTATTAAGATGGCGCTTATTGTACAAAAATTTGGGGGGAGCTCGGTAGCGGATGCTGAAAAAATCGAGCGCGTGGCGTGGATAATTTCAGAAAAATTCTCAGAAGGCAACGACATGGTGGTAGTGCTCTCGGCGCAAGGCGACACGACGGATGAACTAATAGAAAAGGCAAAAGAGATAAACCCCAACCCATCAAAGCGGGAGATGGACATGCTTCTCTCAACAGGCGAGCAGATATCGGGGGCTTTGGTAGCGATGGCACTGGAAAAGCTGGGAATACCCGTGGTCTCGCTGACAGGCTGGCAAGTTGGGATGCAGACGAACACCGAGTATGGCAACGCAAGGATAAAGGCAGTCTCGGCAGAGCGGATAAAAGCAGAACTGGACAGGCGACGGATAGTCCTCGTAGCTGGGTTCCAAGGTATAAACAGATATGAAGATATAACGACGCTGGGGCGCGGGGGGTCGGACACCACTGCCGTTGCGCTGGCTGCTGTGCTTAATGCGGATTTGTGCCAGATATTCACCGACGTCGAAGGGGTGTTCACCAGCGACCCCCGAAAGATACCCGGCGCAAAAAAGCTTGACGAAATCACCTATGACGAAATGCTAGAGCTTGCGTCGCTTGGTGCACAGGTGCTTCACAACCGCTCGGTTGAGATGGCTAAGCGGTACAATGTCAAATTGGAAGTGCTTTCCAGCTATATCAGAAAACCTGGCACACAAGTCAAGGGGGTGACGAAATTGGAACAATCAAAAATCAGCGGCGTAACGATAGACGCAAATGTTTCGCAGATTGCGCTTATGGAGCTTAGCGATCAACCCGGGGTCGCATTTAAAGTGTTTCAGGCGCTTTCCAGGGAAAGAATCAATGTAGATATCATATTGCAATCCGTTGGGCGCAACGACACAAAGGACATCAGCTTTACCGTGGCAAAAGAGGACATGGAGCGGGCGGTTGAAACCCTCAAAGAAAATCAGCAGGTAATCGGGTTTTCAGAGGTCACGATGACGGACAAAATCGCTAAGGTGAGCATAGTCGGAGCAGGCGTAATGTCGTCCCCGGGCGTTGCGTCGCTTATGTTTGAAGCAATATATGACGCACGGATTAACATAGGGCTGATCGCAACCAGCGAGATAAAAATTTCTGTGATTGTAGAAGAAAAAGACGCAGAAAGAGCCATGGCGGCAGTTCATGCGAAGTTTTTTGAGACCTAGGGCGTACTAAGACATCATTAAGGAGAAGAAGATGCGCAAATTAACAGTGACGGTGGTGCTTGTGTTGGCACTTGGGTTGTATATTGGGGCGTTTACAGCGCTTGCTGAACTTGGCCAGCCTAGCTACAGCTTTGACGATGGAAACACTTGGGCTAGCGGTTCAAGGGTGGACCTTTTGATAACTGTCTATAGGGACTTCTCCCTTTTTAGCCACGTGTTGGTAAATGGGGACAGCCTTATATCCGGGGAGCATTACGAAGCGTGGAGCGCATCCACCGAAATAGCCATATATTGGTATTTCCTCGAAACCCTGCCCGGGGGGCAGCACACCTTAGATGTGCGATTTACGGATGGGGTAAACCTTAGGACGCATTTTCATACTGTAGTGCCCGGAGCGGCGGCGACAGACCCGGAGCCAGAGGCAGACCCGGAACCAGAACCACTGTCGCCTGCTGCTGAAACGGAACCTCCGGTCGTTGACGCAGAGGAGCCTCCAGTCGCTGAAGTAGGGCCTCCTGCTCCATCTGGCGAAGGAGGGTTCATTGGCACTCCGCATGTACAGGATGATGGAGTCCCCTCCTCGCCCACAGCGGTCTCCGACTTCGGCACGGTCCCACAGACCGGGGTGCCCGGCGTTTCGCTGGCCCTTATAATAATGGGCGTGTCTATTTTAGCGTCGGCGCTCTTGCTTGCCTACATATTTTCAATAACAAGGGTAAAGCAAAAACGCAAGCCCGCAGGGCCGAGATCTTAGAATGTCAGGTGATGGCAAAAAGACTATGAATGCGCTCAAACTGTTTTTAGCTATTATCGCAACCATCTTTGCTGCAGCTATTGCCGTTGGGGCAGGCATAGTAGCCTTGACGCACCTTAGCGACGCCCGGGCTTCGCGCGAGGGGCTTGCCGCCCTGCAGGAGCTAGCGGAGGATTTGGAGCAATATTACGAGCCGCATGTAAGTGCATTGGATGCGGCAATGCGCGAGATTAACCCCGATTTTATCTGCTGGATAAGGATAGGCGGAACTAGGGTTGACCACCCTGTGGTGCGCGGGCCCGATAATGAGAAGTATCTAAGCGTATCCTTCACCGGTGAAGAGAGCATATTTGGTACATTGTTTATGGATTACCGCAATGTAGGGGAAGTTGTGCCCCACATTATTATTTATGGGCATAATTCCCGGGATGGGGAAATGTTTGGGGAGCTGTGGAAATTTCTTGATGATGAGTTTTTGGAAGAACATAACATTATAACGCTGATTGTCAACGACCGCATAGTGGAGTACGAGATTTTCTCCGCAAGGATAACAGATATACACGACCCTGCGTACCATCTCGATTTCAGCGTTCCTGGCTCTTTTAGCGCATTTGCCGAAAGAAATGGGGCCCCTCCGGACGTCACGCAAATCATCACGCTATCCACCTGCCTCAGCGGCGGAGATGACGACAAACGGGTAATAATCCAAGGGGCGCTTAGGCAATAACCGGCTGTTCCGACTACTTTGATTTGTAAGTGCAGCGTTTAAGCGGTGGGCTTTATGAGGAATTTCTCTTCAAAAGCGGCGCTATCCATTGGTTTGTTGATATAATAACCCTGCGCCAAGTCGCAGCCAATGCTGCGCAGAAAATCCAGCTGAATGCGATTTTCGACGCCCTCGGCTATGGTTTTGACCTTCATGCCCCTTGCCAGCGTCATAATTGTTCTGAGCAATATCTCATTGCCGGGCGCCTTTTCCAGATTCATGGAGAAGGTTCTGTCTATTTTCAAATAGTCAAGCGGAAGCTTTGCCACATACTCCAGCGAGGAATAGCCAGTGCCGAAATCATCTAGCGCCACCTTCACTCCGAGAGTGCGCAAGGCATTTATCACTTCAACTGTGCCGTCAAAATCATCTACCAATACGCTTTCCAGCAACTCTATTTTAAGCTGTGACGCTTTGACCTTTGTGCTTTCCAAAGTTTTGCTTAACGTGTCGTAAATCAGCCCATTTTCAAAATGCTTTGGCGATATATTCACGCTGACGACAAGGTTGAAGTCCTTATCTTGCCATTTTATTATCTGCTCGCAAGCCATTTCCAAAACAAGCTTGTCAATTTGAATCCCTAGCGCATTGCTCTCGGCAAAATCCACAAATTCGCCGGGCGGTATCATGCCCCGCTCGGGGTGGCGCCAGCGTATTAGCGCTTCTGCGCCAGCCAGTTTTTCTGTCTGCGCATCGATTTGCGCCTGATAAAACAGCTCAAACTGGTTGTTTGCTATTGCAATGGGAAGATTGCTGCTGAGAAACAGGATTTTGCCTGCATCGCCGTCCATAAAGTGTTCATACACCGCAAACGACCTTGGCCCATTGGCCTTTGATGCACTTTTTGCCAAATCTGCCTTTCTAAGCAGCTCCTCCGCCGTGTCACCATGATATGGGTAGATACTTGCACCTATGTTTGCGCTCAAATACAGCTTGTGCCCGCTTATTTCCACGTAATTTTTTGTTTTCTCTATAATCGATTTGCAAAGGGACTTTGCCGTTTCGGCATCTTCCTGTTCATCCACGTTTTCCGGCGGCAGTGTGACCAAAGCCACAAAATCGTCGCCCGAGAGCCGCCCGACCAGCGCCTCTAAATAACCGTCCCCGCCAAAAGTAGGCTTAGGCACAGCAGATTTGATCATCATTCCCATCTCTTTGAGAGCCATATCCCCAGTGATTATACCCAAAGAGTCGTTTATGTGCTTAATCCCATTCACCTTGATTATAAATATGGCAAACCGGGAACCAAACACGCCCGCCGTTTGCAAATGGTATATAATCGCCTCATATATGTGTGCGCGGTTCGGCAGTTCTGTCAGGTGGTCGTTCATAAGATAATGCTCAAACATGGCCTCGTTGTTCCTGTTTCTGCAAAAAAGGACAACAATGTGCATAACTAACGTAACGAACTCCATTTGCGGGCTCTTTTTAGAAAAGTGCCCCGTTTCGCCATGGCAAAAGACCGCCACATACCCATAATCCGCATGGTCAGAGCGTATCGGGACTACAAAAACCGTACGTGGCAGGTTTTCCGCATTTGGGGCTAGCCGCAATAGCTGCTTTTGCGTAATTCGCGTCGGCGCATTTGCAACGCCATTGGTGAGAAGCTCGGCGGTTACAGACAAAACTGGCTCGTATTTGTCCAAGGTAACGGCAGTCGACTCAAAATACGAAACACCCAGCTTTTCACCAAAAGCGATTCTTTCAAATAGAAAAACAGCAAAATTCGATGTCTCGGGCGGATAGCCAATAACAGAGGCGAACAATCGCGCCAATGACGAAAATAAAATCTCGCTGCGATCGTCTGCGCCTTTTAAGTCGTTGACAAATTCTGGAAGAACCTTGCCAAAAGCGCTAGACAGGAATCCAAAGTCATCTACTATACTCACTGTATCACCCTTTTGCACAAGCTTGGCCTAACCAAAGATGGCCGACTAGGCCGATGGTATCACAAAATGAAGGTAAGTTCAAGAATTTTCGCAATAAGTTGCGAAAATTTTGCAAAAAAAGTAACAATTCAGTGTCTGCTATCAGTCCGTCATTGAGAAGCCTGCACACTCCTCTACGCTCGGTCAAGCTGACGTGACAGTAGCCGGAATTCCCTCTCTACGATGAGCGTACAGGCTTCTCAATGCCTAATACTTAGGTTTTCTTGGCTGGCACTAGTAACGGGGCGCTGAACAATTGCAATTTAAAAACATTTTAATTTTCTTGAATTTTTATGATTTAACTGCTAGAATATTCTCATTATTTTTTTGAGAGGATGAGTATTACTATGAGTTATAAAATTACTAGAAAAGACGAGGCTGTCAGGTATGAGGCTCCCGGGCATTTTGACGTCCGCACTACTCGTTTGCACAATGCTGATGACGTCAATTCCGGCAGCATTGTTATGGGGCTGAGCCACTTTTTGCCCGGCGGCGGCTGCGATTATGGCTCAAACCCAAAGGAAACCATCTATTACATCGTTGAGGGGCAGATGTACCTAGAGTCTGAAGTCGGAACCCCAGACGAGGTCAAGACCACCCTTTATGCTGGTGACTCCTATCATTGCGGCCCAGGCACCAAGAAGTCGATTGTCAATAACGGCACTGTCTGCTCGCAGATGCTTGTCGCCCTTGTGACCCCACCTGAGGCTTAGTGCGGATTTATTCCTTCCGTGAGCGCACAATTCCGATGGGTTGTGGGGCTATTATTTTAAGTGCACGGCGCTGTGGAGTTTATATATGCTCAAACTTTCCAATATAAGACTTGCTGAGCGTTGCGGCGATTCGGAGCTGCGGTCTATCGCCGCTGGCATTCTTGGAATTTCCGAGGAGTTGATAGAAACGCTTCGGATTCATCGGTTATCTACCGACGCCCGGCGCAAGCCGGATGTCCGTTTCGTGTACACACTCTTGGCCACAGTCTCTGATGAGCAAGCTGTACTGGCGAAGTTGGGCACACTGAAAAACGCAAGAAAGGGCGCGCCAGGAGGACAATCATGCATCGGCCGGAACATTTCGCTGTATGACCCTCCGGAGCGCTATGTTTTTCCTGTGCCCTATCCCGAAAATATCGCTGAGCCGCTCGTTATTGTCGGCATGGGCCCTGCCGGGCTTTTTGCCGCTCTATGCCTTGCGGAAGCGGGGGTAAAGTGCGTGGTGCTGGAGCGCGGGCAGCCTGTGGAGGAGCGGATTGCTTCTGTTTTGCGCTTTTGGCGCGAGGGGAGGCTTGACGAAGCTTCCAATGTGCAGTTTGGAGAGGGAGGCGCTGGCACTTTTTCTGACGGCAAGCTCACTACCAGCATTAATGACAAGCGCATACAGTTTGTCCTGGAGCAGCTTGTCCGTTTTGGTGCGCCTGATGATATCCTTTATCTGGCTAAGCCTCACATTGGCACTGATAGGCTGCGTGACGTGGTCGTCGCCATGAGGAAAAGGCTCCTCGAACTGGGGTGTGACCTGCGTTTTGGCCACAGGCTGGTTGATATTGAGATATCCGGTGGGGCGCTCTGCGGAGCGCTTGTCCAGGTCGGTGCGGAGACATACACCATCAGTACGCACAGGCTTGTCCTTGCTCCGGGCAATAGCTCCCGCGATACCTTCGAAATACTGTCTAGGCGCGGCGTAAGTATTTCGCCCAAGGGGTTTTCGGTCGGGGTCAGGATTGAGCATTTGCAGCGGGATATAGATTGCGCGCAATATGGCGATGCCGCTGTTTCTGTCGCAGCGACGCTCCCTGCTTCCGACTACAAATTGGTTGAACATTTGGACAATGGGCGTTCTGTATA
>WQSH01000079.1 GCA_009787995.1 Oscillospiraceae bacterium | reverse complement strand
CGGCCCGCCACTTTTATGAGATGCTTAATGCGCCGGTCGGTGAAGCGGCGAGGGGATATTTGGCGATGCGGAAGATAAGCAGGGCTCTAATCACTAAATTTGGAATAGGTGCCGCCCCGGACTCATGGAGTTTGCTGCTCGACGCAATGACCAAAAAAGGGTACTCCCGCCAGGAGCTTCTTGAAGCCGGGCTTGTCAGGAGCAGCCGAAAAGAGGGCGGGGCATATGATTTGTTTCGAAATCGGGTGATGTTTCCGGTAATTGACGTTCGAGGCGGCGTTATAGGGTTTTCGGGGAGGATTCTAGGTGATGGAGAACCAAAATACCTAAACTCGCCGGACACGCTCGTGTTCAATAAGAGCAGAAACCTTTTTGCCCTAAACCTCGCAAGGAAAACAAAGGCGGGCATGCTGATTCTTGCTGAGGGGAACATAGATGTGGTTGCGCTGCACCAGTTTGGCTTTGATTGTGCGGTGGCGTCTCTTGGGACAGCGCTGACCGCAGAGCAGGCGCGCCTCATGTCGCAGTACAGCGAAAAAGCCGTCATAGCTTTTGACTCTGATGATGCCGGGAGGAAGGCTGCGCTTAGGGCAATACCGCTGCTTGAAAAGACCGGGATGAATGTTAAGGTTGTCGATATGGGGGCAGCCAAGGACCCCGACGAATTTCTGCAAAAGCATGGGGCAGACGCATTTACGCTCCTTCTAGAGCGGAGCGAGAACCACATTGCATATCGTCTTATGACAATGGCGAGCGGGTTTGACTTGGAAACGGACGAAGGCCGCCTATCATACATAACGGCTGCCACGGCAATGCTGTCGGAGTTAAGCAGCAAACCGGAGCGCGAGATCTATGGCGTGCGGGTCGCACAGGAAACAGGCGTTTCGCCGGAGTCGGTGAAAAACGAAATCGAGAAGAAGCTCAGGGCAAGGAAATCAAGGCAGAAAAAGGATTTCGAAAAGAGGGTGACTCGCCCGAGGGATGCCCTGCAACCTGCCGATAGGCAACATAGAGAGGGAAATATAGTGTCTGCTGTTGCAGAGGAAGGAGTTATCAGATGTTTGGTGCGGGATTCGACATTGATGAAGATTGCGGAGGAGATGGGTTTTTCACAGGCTGAATTCACCTCGCCGTTTCTCAGAAAAGCATATGAGGTATTAGCAAGGCGCATCTCGGAATCAAAGGACACAAGAGAGGCCTATATCATGCCGGAATTTGAGCCAGCAGAGGCATCAAGGCTGATGGTTTTGCTTGGGAAGCCGGAGGCGTTGCCACACAGCGATAAATCGATTCGTGAATACATCAGCAAGATTAGGGCAGAGAAATACAAGTCCGACACTCCGGACAATGATATGCTCCTTGAGATAAAGAAACTCAGGGAAACTAGGGGCTAATAATAATGTTCATGTGGTTTTTTACACAGAGAGGAATGACAAGAAATATGGATGAGAAAATAATGAACGCTGAGGAAATTGCGGATAAAATCGTAGAAGAGGGCGCTTACCGCAATAGCCAAATTGAAGAAGAGTCCACCGAAAAAACTCGCGAGCAGGATAATGAGGAACGGTTAAATGCGCTTGTTGAAGAAGGGAAGAGGCGGGGCAGCCTCAGCGCCAAGGAGCTTTTGGACGTTCTTGAGGATATGAATCTTGAGCAGGAGCAGATAGACCGATTTTACGACACGCTTGAGAATCACAATATCGATACGACAGAGACAGACGACGCAAACTTCCTTCCGCCTGACGATATTGCGCCTGAGATAGAAGAGCTGCAAGAAATCGAGACGATGGCGGAGGATGAACTCATCGATCCGGAAACTTTGGTCGATAACTTTAGCGTGGACGACCCCGTCCGCATGTATTTGAAGGAAATCGGCAAGGTGAGCCTGCTTTCTACCGAAGCTGAAATAGAGCTTGCGAAGCTTATGGCAGAGGGCGACAAAGATGCAAAAAGGAAAATGGCTGAGGCTAACCTGCGGCTTGTTGTAAGCATTGCCAAGCGGTATGTTGGAAGGGGTATGCTCTTTTTAGACCTCATCCAAGAGGGCAATTTGGGACTAATTAAGGCTGTCGAGAAGTTTGATTACACCAAGGGGTATAAGTTTTCGACATATGCCACATGGTGGATTCGCCAGGCTATCACGCGTGCAATTGCTGACCAAGCGCGCACGATAAGGATTCCAGTCCACATGGTGGAAACCATCAACAAGGTCATGAGGATTTCACGCCAGCTGCTGCAAGAGTTGGGGCATGACCCGACGCCTGAGGAAATAGCCGCTGACATGGGGATGCCGGTCGAAAAGGTTAGGGAGATATTAAAAATCGCGCAAGAGCCAGTGTCGCTTGAAACGCCGATAGGCGAGGAAGAAGACAGCCATCTGGGCGATTTTATCCCGGACGAGGATGCGTCGGAGCCAGCGGAGGCTGCGTCGTTCACTTTGCTCAAGGAGCAGCTGTCTGAGGTTCTCGGCACCCTCACCCCGCGTGAAGAGAAGGTGCTCAGGCTCAGGTTTGGGATTGAAGATGGCAGAACTCGCACCTTGGAAGAGGTTGGCAAGGAGTTTAACGTTACCAGAGAGAGGATACGCCAAATTGAAGCGAAAGCGCTCAGGAAGCTGCGCCATCCTAGCCGAAGCAAGAAGCTAAAGGATTTCCTCAATTAGGCAGTAGGCAAGTAGCAATGGGGCTGGAAGACAGGGGGTTGCAAATCGTTTTTCGAGCCCATGGAGTTATATCTAGGCAAGTAAAAATGGGGGGGACTAATATGACGCCGGAATTACTGGAAGAGTGTGAAAAATATCGGCAACACTTTGCGGATTTGCTTGAAATCGGATGCAAAATAGTAAATATCCCGGACAGTGAGCCAGCTTATCTATCACCTAAGGACGATTTGAAAGACTTCTGCACACACTGTACCCATGGGAACTACAAAGGCTTGACGACCCATCTGTACGGCTGCCACGAAGCCCATCGCTGGAGCGGGAAATATATTTACTATTGCCCCCTCGGGCTGACTTTTATTTCCGCAGTGATAGCCGACAGCAGCGGGGCAATGACCGGGGGCATTGTGGTGGGCCCGATTGTAATGGGGGATTTGCAAGATGTGATTTACGATATGCCGGCTCCCGAAATGGTTTGGGCGGTGTCTCAGCTTAGCGTTTTTTCAACGAACAAAGTCCGGCACATTTCAGAAATCCTATCTGCGGTTACCGGACGCATAACGGATACAGAAAAGCACAAGAGGGATAATCCCCTGGCAAATCAGGAGAAACTGCTTTATGAGATAAATGTTGCAAAGAATCATTATTCCGATGGCGACGACAAGAGTGCGGAGATGCTGCTCAAATTTGAAAAAGAGCTTCATTTTGCTGTGCTGCGCGGAGAAAAAGGGTCGGCGCTGCAGATGCTAAATGAGGTTTTGGCTCATATCCATGTATATAGCAATTTTGATGTCAGGGCTATAAAGGCTAGGCTTTTGGAGCTGCTTGTAATACTTTCCCGCGCGACAATCGAAGCCGGGGCCGACCCTGCCGATACATTCCGGCTGTCCGAGGATTTCATATCGCAAATCGAGCAGTACTCCGACGTAGATCAGCTGGCTCTGTGGATTTCCGACATTGTCCGCCGTTTTGTGATGCAGGCGTTTGACTTGGCTCAGATAAAGCATTCGGATGTGGTCTTCAAAACGACTAACTACATAAAGAGGAATTGCTCAGAAAAGCTTTCGCTTGATTCGCTGGCAAGGGAAGTTTTTCTGAGCAAATCCTACTTGAGCAGCATATTCAAGAAGGAAACCGGAATGAGCCTGACTGCCTATATTACGAAGGTGCGGGTGGAAAAGAGCAAGAAGCTGCTCCTTGAGGACAATGCCAGCCTAGCGCACATTTCCAGCCAGTGCGGATTTAAGGATCAGAGCTATTTTACAAAGGTGTTCAAAAAAGAGACCGGCGTTTCGCCAAAGCGGTTCAGAAACAACTACTTCGGCGCAGGCAATGAGTAAGGCTGAATAAGGTTTGATAGCAAATCCAAAAAGCCCCCCACCAAAAAAATAGTGAGGGGGCGACTTTTGGGTGGTGGACGCTAACGGACTTGAACCGCTGACCTTCCGCACGTCAAGCGGAAGCTCTACCAGCTGAGCTAAGCGTCCATGCCAACGGAATTCATTCTACAACAGGGCAGGCGGCATTGTCAATAGTTTTTGGAAAATATCCATGTTGCCAAACTTTGGGGACTGATGTATAATTTTGTTGCTAGAATACGCTTTGGAGGGCATGGGATGGAATACTTCAGCGCCGTGCTGGATCAAGTTTTAATCTTTATGATGATAATGATAGTTGGCTTTGCTGTTGTAAAGGTAGGCGCAATCCCCGAGAGTGCGCTTCCGTCCATATCTATTATATTTGCAAAGATAATCATCCCCGCCATATTGTTTTTTAACACCGTCAATGGCGCGACCCGGGAGGATATGAGGGACACCCTGTTCCTTTCGGGGGTTGTCGCCATTATCTATGCAGTCCTTATCAGCTTTATGAGGCTGATGCCGAAAATCCTCAAATTGAAAGGGGACAGGGCGCTCCTGTATTCGGTGATGTTCACATATGGCAACGTGGGCTTTATTGGGATACCGCTTCTGCTTGCGCTATTTGGACAGAGGGCTATGGTCGCTGTTACCATGTTTGCCATCGTAGACCAGCTTACCTTTTGGACATATGGCTATTTGCAGACGTTCCCGGCTGGAAATAGGCTCAAATTCACCCCCAAAACGCTGCTCAAATTGTTCAACCCCCCAATAATTGCCGTTATTGTGTCGGTTATACTGATTCTTGTGGGCGTAAGAGTGCCAGAAATCATCAACAGGGCGTTTTTCTCGGTTGCAAATGCAGGCTTGGCTCTGCCGTTTATCTATATCGGCGGGATGCTGGCGACGATAAAGGACTTGCAGCTCTTCAAGAGGTTTGAAATCTATGTCGGAATTTTGCTTAAAATGCTGGTTGTGCCATTGGCGATTTTTGTCGCTATGACCGCTGCCGGCATTGAACGGGACATTGCAATCGCAACGACAATTTTGTTTGGGCTTCCCACTATAGCGATGATTCCAATGCTGGCGGGACTGCACGGTTCGGACGAAAAATACGCTACTGCGACAATACTCGTCACCACTATAGCGAGCTTGTTCACATTGACATTTGTGACATATGTGATTACAGTCGTTTTGTGACGAGGTGGGCTTTTGGCATCCGAACTATAAATATACAATGGGAGTGAACGCTAATGAGCAAATATGTGAAAATGGCGCAGGAGCTGGGGGCTACGACTGTGGTATCTGTTACACCGGATGATGTTGTTTTTGACGATAGGGCGCTGCTCAAGTGCATGTTTGGCTGCACGGACTGGGGGAAGGGATGCACTTGCCCTTCGCGTGCGGGTGCGCTGTCGCCGAGTGAATATGAAAGGATGCTCAGGAAATACAAAACTGTCTTGATAATACATTCGACAGATAAAAAAACTGCCCAGAAAGCCTCCTTCGAGGTGGAGCGGGAGGCATATCTTGATGGCGATGCGCTGGCGTTTTCCATGTCCGACTGTGCGCTTTGCGCAGACTGCGCCGGAAGGTCTGATGAGCCGTGCAGGAATGTTAAGATGGCGCGCCCTGCTTTTCACAGCGTGGGAATTGACGTTTTTTCGACGGCAAAAAACCTTGGGCTTCCGCTGATGGCGCTTAGGGACAAGTGCGAGCAGCAAAACTGGTACAGCGCAGTGTGGCTGAATAGCTAATAGGCTCAGGCTCACTCCTTAATTAAAATAACAACTTGTTAGGGGGGCTGGTATCGTGCTTGATGTTGCAGTAGTCGGCTGTGGGATTGTGGGTGCGGCAATGGCTTATGAGCTGTCGCAATACGATTTGGCTGTTGCGGTGCTTGAGAAGGAAAACGATGTTGCAATGGGTTCGACAAAAGCCAACAGCGCCGTTATACACGCAGGGTTCGATCCATTTCCAGGAACTTTGATGGCAAAGCTAAACGTGGAAGGTGCTGCGCTTGCAAAAAAACTCTGCGAAAGCCTGGATATTCCCCATCGGCACTGCGGTTCGCTTGTGCTGGCGTTTTCTGACGAGGAAATGGCAGAGCTAAATGGCCTGCTCGACAAAGCGGTAAAAAACGGTGTTCCGGATGTTTCTATAATATCAAGGGATGCGCTGTTTGATTTGGAGCCAAATATCAACGGTGGAGCAATGGCGGCCCTGCATGCTCCCTCTGCCATGATTGTCGACCCTTGGGAATACACGCTTGCACTTGCTGAAACCGCAGCCAAAAACGGAGTAGATATAAGGCTAGAGTGTGCGGTGACTGGTATTAGGGAAATCATCGGAGGGTACAGCCTGCAAACGCCAGGGGGCGCAATAGAGGCACGAACCGTAGTAAACGCCGCAGGGCTATATGCAGACGAAGTGCATAACATGATAGCGCCGCCCTCATTCAAAATACGGCCTGCCAAGGGAGAGTATTGCTTAATGGACAAGAGCGAGGGCGGTTGGGCAAGTGCAGTTATATTCCAGTGCCCGACAGAGGCGGGCAAGGGCGTTTTGGTTGCGCCCACTGTTCATGGAAATCTAATCGTCGGGCCCGGCAGGGTGGACACCGACAGCAAAAATGACGTAGCAACAACCACGGGTGGGTTGGAGTTTGTTCTGAGCGCTGCGCAAAAATCCGTTCCCAGTATTGACTTTGGCGCTGTTATTAGAAATTTTTCTGGCATTCGCGCTCGTTCGACTAGGAGGGATTTTATAATTGAGGAAGCCTTGCCAGGATTTATAGACCTTGCCGGAATTAAATCGCCGGGACTTTCTGCTGCGCCTGCGATTGCTAAGATGGCAGCAGAAATGCTTGGTAACGCCGGTATTGCGCTTAATAAAAAGCAGGCGCCAGTAGATAAGCGCAGGCGTACAAGGTTTGGTGGCCTGGCAGCCGGAGAGAAAGCCAAGCTCGTAGACAAAGACCCGGCGTATGGACGAGTGATTTGCCGTTGCGAGACTATAACTGAGGGCGAGGTTTGCGATGCGTTGAGAGCGCCGATTCCACCGCGTTCGATTGATGGCGTAAAGCGCAGGTGCGGCGCAGGGATGGGGCGCTGCCAAGGCGGTTTTTGCGGGTCGCGCGTGTTGGAGATATTAGCCGCTCATTATGGGTGTCCCGCATCAGAGGTGCTTCAGGACGGTGCGGGAACATTCGTCCTCATGGGGGAGACGAAACAGGGGGGCAAGCATGGGGACTATGACTGACAAGCGATACCAGCTCGTGGTGATTGGTGGAGGGCCTGCCGGGCTTGCCGCAGCTTACAGCGCATGGGAGCAAGGCCTGCGCAAGGTGCTGCTGATAGAGCGGGACAGGGAGCTCGGCGGCATACTCAATCAATGCATACACAGCGGATTTGGCCTTGAGTATTTTAAGGAGGAGCTGACCGGGCCCGAGTATGCCGGGAGGTTTGTCCGGAAGCTTCAAGGCACAACGATTGAAGTTTGGCTAGATACAATGGCGTTGGAAATAACGAAGGGGCGCAAGGTGCATCTTGCCGGTAAAGCAGTGGGGTATGCCATTTTATCAGCCGATGCTATCGTGCTGGCCACAGGATGCAGGGAGCGCACCCGGGGAGCTGCCGGAATTGTAGGGGAGAGACCGGCTGGGATTATCACAGCGGGAGCGGCTCAGCGCTATGTAAACATGGAAGGGTACATGCCGGGCAAGCGCATCATAATTGTTGGCAGCGGCGATGTTGGGCTGATAATGGCTCGGCGCCTGACTCTCGAAGGGGCGAAAGTGCTCGCTTGTGTGGAGGTTATGCCGCAGTCCGGTGGGCTCATTCGGAATGTTGTCCAATGCTTACATGATTTTGATATCCCGCTTTTGCTCTCGCACGCTGTCACGGACATCCGAGGCAAGGGGCGGGTGAAAAGTGTTGTGGTTTCAAAGGTGGATGGGAATCGAAGGGTT
Source organism: Oscillospiraceae bacterium (assembly GCA_009787995.1). Taxonomy (GTDB): domain Bacteria; phylum Bacillota; class Clostridia; order Oscillospirales; family Oscillospiraceae; genus WRMH01. The sequence goes on along the minus strand of WQSH01000079.1, from coordinate 2,536 downwards.
ATGGAGGGCACGGAAAAGGTGTATGAGTGCGACACAGTCTTGCTGTCGGTTGGGTTAATCCCCGAAAACGAGTTGGCAAATGCCGCAGGAATCGCAATTGACAGGTGCAGGGTTCAGACATCGGCACCGGGGGTGTTTGTGTGCGGCAATGCGCTGAATGTGCACGACATAGTCGATAATGTGACGGTCGAAGCCATGGGCGCAGGGGTTGATGCCGCAGCATTTGCCCTAGCGATAAGGCAGTAAGGGGGAGCAGTTATTAAAGAGCTTACTTGTATTTTATGCCCCAAGGGCTGCCGACTCACAGTGGCAGAGGATTTTAGCGTCATGGGCAATCTATGTAAACGCGGGGCAGTATATGCCAAGGAGGAAGCACAGAATCCCATCCGGACTGTGACATCCACAGTTTGCATTTCCGGTGCGCTGGTGCGCCGCTGCCCTGTAAAAACGCTCAGGCCCATACCTAAGAGCCTGGTTTTCGATGCTATGCGCCTGCTTGACGACGTGAGGCTCGTTGCGCCAATTGAAGAGGGCGCTGTAGTGGTCGGTGATATATGCGGAACGGGAATTCCTTTTGTTGCGACTCGCAGTATGCAAGAAAGTTAGCCGCTGCCTGCGCCGCCTGCGAATGTTCTAGTTTTTATTTTTGACAGTAGCAGCAGGGTATCGCTCTTGACTCTTCTGTAATCGAAGGGTAGGGCCATGAAGAATGATGCAATGCTGAAATATATAAATGATGGGATTATGAGCCATATGATGGGCCAGTAGAAGACATATCCGGCATTTGGGCCTATCGGCACCGTGCGAAAAAGCTCCGGCGTCAGGGCATTAAAGAATGCGCCTAAGAAGCCTACTTCCGCAAGTGGGCCGAAAATTAGTGTATGGTTGCGGATTTCATTGCTAAACAGATGGTCTATATGCACAAATCCTGCGCCAATCAGAAAAACTTCGTTTGCGAGGATCACGCACAGGATTAGATACACCAAGAAGGGTACCTTTATTATCCGCTTGTAATCCAAGGTATGGAGTTTTAGCAGCACCATTAGCAGCGGAACGACCCACAATGTGATGTGGCTGATGTAAAAGCGGATGGTTTCGAAGTCGGCGGCGCTGCGTCCAATCACATCGATAGGAATAAGCGTTGCCCCGATTCCGCTCATAATGCCAAAATAGAACATATAGTCTTTTAATAGTGGTTTCTTTGAGAGGAAGAACCAAGGGTAAACCAGAACGCTGACTGCACAGATGTTTTCCGGAGTTATAGTCCTTATTGCGATAGGCATCCACTCCTGGTAAAAGTCGAAAGCCAGCTTAAAAAAATGCAGCAAGAAGCTGGCTAAGAGTATGCCAAGGAGCACTATTTTGGATGTGCTCTCGCTTTTGCCCTTCAGTAAGAAGTACAGTCCAAGCAGCATCGCCAGAGCAAGCGCTATATATAGGAAATAATAAAAATTGAAATATTCGACCATTGCGCCTCCCCGTTATTAGTCACACCCATGCAAGCTGTCCGCTGCTGCCTAAGTGAAGCTTAACTGCGCGCCCCACACACATAATCGCACGCAGATTTGATAGTGCATTACTTGTGGATTTGTGATATCATTTCAATTATAACATGGACTACACTTTTTTGAAAAGGGAGTGCTCAAATGAAGCAAAATACGCAAGTACAATTCAGAATTGCACAAAGAGGGGACTGCCCCCTGATTTTGGACTTTGTACGCAATCTTGCAAAATATGAAAAGCTTGATGACGAGGTCGTGGCGACGGTGCAGGGCCTTGAAGAATGGCTGTTTGAAAAACTGTCTGCCGAGGTGTTTTTTGCCGTGGTGGACGGCAAGGAAGTGGGATTTGCGCTGTACTTTACAAATTTCTCTACCTTTTTAGGCAAAGCAGGGCTGTACCTTGAGGATATTTTTGTCTTGCCGGAATACAGAGGGCAGGGCATTGGGGCGGCAATGCTAGAATATCTTGCAACTGTGGCCGTCGATTGCGACTTTGGGAGGCTTGAATTGTCGTGCCTCAATTGGAATACAGATTCTATAGAGTTCTATGAATCGTTAGGGGCGCAGGGTATGAGCGATTGGACAACATATCGTTTCTCAGGTGATTCGCTCGATGCCTTGGCAAATAAGTAGTGGACATCAAAATGCGGATTGGCATAAGCCAATCCACATTTTGGTATAGGGCGCACCTAGGGGCAACGCCTTGCATGGTGCATTATCAGTATTTGCCAAAATTCTCCTCAGCATGTGATATCCGCTTATCTGCCGAAGTTGCGTCCCTTGTGTAATCCGGTGCCCGCTGCGCCGCAGGAGGCGGCAAGTTGGAAGAGCTTTTGCTCTCATCCCTGAGCCTGAAGTGTGCAATTAGCTGCTCAAGCATCATGGATTGTCCGCTCATTTCTTGCGAAGCGGCCGCCGATTGCTCGGCTGTTGCGCTGTTTTGCTGGATTACCTGCGCCACCTGGTCTATGCCTGTGTTGATTTGCGCTATGCTGGCAGACTGATTTTCGGAGGACTTGGCTATATCGGATACG
>WQSH01000078.1 GCA_009787995.1 Oscillospiraceae bacterium | reverse complement strand
CTACGCTTTTTTCGCGTATGTAGGGCGACAAGACCCGTTCTAGCGGAAAAAGCGTAGTAAATTGACCATTTCGGGCGGTTGGCAAGCGACGTGTGAAGAACATAGTGATTATTAGTCACACCCCTGCAAACCGCTCGGCATCAGCTACCCTATTGAAGAACCTACAATGACCTAAACCTGTACGGCTTCGGGCGCATTTTTATGCCGGAAACAATCCCCATCGCCGCCATGCACGTCACAATCGCCGAACCTCCATAGCTAAAAAATGGAAGCCCAATCCCAATGACCGGCAACATTCGAAGGTTCATGCCAATATTGGAAATCGTATGAATTATGAGCATAGCAGCAACCCCCGTACAGACCAGCATGCCAAGCGAGTTATTTGATTTAACCCCGACGTAGACGCACCTCACTATTACCGAAACAAGTAAGCCCACAATAATCAAGCACCCTAAAAAGCCCAGCTCCTCTCCCGCAGCCGAGAAAATAAAGTCAGTGTGCTGCGCAGGTATAGACTGGTTCTGTGTGAACCTTCCATTACCCAAGCCTTGCCCGAGAAATCCGCCGGACGCTATGGCGCTCACGCTTTGGTTTGCTTGCCAGTTTATCCTGTCATACACGCCGACGCCCAGCGTATCAGCAAAAAACGGAAAAGGAGCCATGACGCGCGCTCGTTGGAGGTCCGTCATGTAGTTAGCCCAGAAAAATGGAAACACAGCAGCGACAATGGCAGCGCCAATAGCAAACCATCTCAGCTTTACCCCACCCACAAATAGCATCGCCAAAAGGATAAATGCGTAAACCAGTGCAGACCCGAGGTCTGCGGAAACGCCAAGTATCAGTGCAGTCAGCACTCCAAATACCAAGACAATCTGGACAAGCGAAAGGAAGTTGTTGAGCGACTTGCGTTCCCTGAAGGTTGTTATCATCTTTGCGATTATAATGATAAATGGGATTTTTACGACCTCGGCAGGCTGAATCCCTATTCCAGCAAACCTAAGCCAAGCATTGTTTCCAACCTCTTCCATCCCCACCCCCCAAAATTGCAGAGTAGAAATAAAGAGTGCGCTGAATATGAGCAGAAGCACGGATTTGTCCGCGATAATGTCTATGTCAACGTAAGAAAACAGCACAAACAAACCCAGCCCTATGACCGTTGCGCCAATTTGGACATAAAACTCATTGCCCGTCTCAAAATTCCTCACAACGCTGTAAACGAGGACTATCCCATATACAACGCTGATTAGGCTAAGCGCAAGCAGCAAAACATCCGCTTCGCTAAAGAACTTCGCTATCGCCTTGATTAGTACCTTCATCTGTCATCCTCGGATTAAAAGTAATGCCTTTTGCCACTCCCCTGCCTATTGTACCACTTTTTTTAGGTTCAGTAAACCTTAAAACGATTTTAAAATGCTTTATTAATTACCCGCTTCATGTTATTGTGTAATGTATGACAATAATCACAAACAATGAATCAGAAACGGTTCAGGAGGGCCAGAAGCTCGGCGAGAAGCTGCCCCCGGGCTCGGTTGTTGCACTGCACGGCGGGCTTGGCACAGGCAAAACGGCCTTCACGCGCGGTTTAGCGGCAGGCCTCGGCATAAAGATGGACATTTCAAGCCCGACATTCACGATTGTAAATGAGTATCCGGGCGAAATCCCCTTGTTCCACTTTGACATGTACAGGCTCGAAAGCGAAGCCGAGCTTTTTGACATTGGCTGGGACGACTACCTCGAGCGGGGCGGAGTCTGTGCTGTGGAATGGAGCGAAAAGGTTCCCGGCGCTTTTCCAGAGGGCTCTATAGTAGTGAAGCTTGAAAGCCTAGACGGCGGCAAGCGCCGGATTTCAATTAACAATGGAGGTTTTCTCAGATGATTTTACTCGCTATGGATTCATCAGCAAAATCGGCTTCCGTGGCTATTTGCGATGGCGAAACGCTGCTTGGTCAGTATTTCCAAAATAACGGCCTGACCCATAGCCGCACGCTCCTTGCGATGACGGAAAACCTGCTTAGGAATCTTGAACTCCCCATATCCGGCATCGATTTATTTGCCGTGTCCAGCGGCCCAGGCTCTTTCACTGGCGTGAGGATTGGCGTATCGACTGTCAAGGGGCTCGCATGGGGCGCAGACAAGCCGGCATGCGGCGTTTCGACATTGGAAGCTATGGCTCACCAAATGCCGGAGCACGGAATAATCATCTGCCCCGTGATGGACGCCAGGCGCAGCCAAGTGTACAATGCGCTGTTCAAGTGGAAAGGCGACTCGCTTTATAGGCTGTGCGAGGACAGGGCTGTATCCCTTGATGATCTCGCCGCTGAGCTCAAAGGCTGCGACTCCCAGATCTGCCTCATAGGCGACGGTGCATCAATCAGCCATGAGCACCTCACTGCCGCAGGCGTCCCATGCCGCCTCGCCCCGGCCTTGCTCCGATGCCAGACTGCCTACGGAGTTGCGCTTGCGGCGCTCAGGTCAGAGCAAATTCCGGCAGTGGACCTAGAGCCAAGCTATCTGCGCCCTTCCCAGGCAGAAAGGGAACGGAGGGCGTCAGAAGCCTAATGTTTTTAACCTTATCACGCCAGCTCTTCCCACTGCTCCATTAGCGCATTTAGCGCACCCTTCACCTTCCCCTCCCGCTCATCCAGCTCCATCAGCTTCTCGTAGTCGCTTGAAAAAGCTTCCTTGTTCCCGCCTATCTCGGCCAGCTCATATTCCAGCTTCTCAATCTCCCGCTCCACCCTTCTGAGCTCCTTCTGAGCGTCGGCAGGCTTTTTTTTGGCCTTGGGGTGCGCAGCTGGCTCTTTTTTTGCTGACGCCTTCTGCTTAGGCGCAACGGACTCCTTCGACGCCAAATACTCGGGGTACGTGCCTAAAAAATCGGTGAGAACTCCGTCCTCAATCTCCCATATGCGCGTGGCGAACCTGTTTATAAAATATCGGTCGTGCGATATAAACAGCAAAGTCTCGCCATATTCATCAACTGCGGCTTCAATCCACTCGCGAGACGGCAAGTCAAGATGGTTGGTCGGCTCGTCGAGGATTAGCAGGTTGATTTCCCCATCCATCAGCATGCACAGCCGCAGGCGGCTCTTTTCCCCGCCGGACAAATCCCCCACCAGCTTAAAAACATCCTCGCCGGAAAACATAAAGCCGCCCAGCCTGTTCCTCCCGGCCTGCGGGCTTACATTTTGCTCATAAATCAGGGTATCGAGCAATGTGCGCCTCGGATGCTCGAATTTCACTATTTGCGGCAAATATGCCGGCTTGACCGACGGACCTTTTCTGACAAATCCCGAATCAGGCTTGATTTCGCCCATTATCATGTTGACAAGCGTCGTCTTTCCACTCCCATTGTCTCCTATGAGCGCAATGCGCTCGCCGCCCCGGACTTCCATCTCGCCGATTGAAAATAGCTCGCGCCCATTAAACGATTTCTCAAGTCCGCGAAATATCAGGACCTCATCGCCGCGAAACTCCCGTTCGCCAAACTTCGCCCGCACCGACTTATCCTTTCCGGGCCTGTCCGTTTTTATGACGCGCTCTGCTCTTGTCCGCATTGCAAATGACTTTTTCATTAGCGCTTTATTGCCTGTGCCCCACTGCTTCAGCCTGTCTGCGGCGTCGTGCAGCCTTTTCGACTCTGCTTGTTCCCGCTCGTATTTCTCCAGCTGCTCTTCGTAGCGGCGCTGCTTTTCCTGAACATAATAGCTGTAGTTCCCGCTGTAGAACTCGGCCTTCCCCTCTTTAATCTCAATCGCCCGGTTGATTGTCTTATCCAGAAAATACCTATCATGCGAGATTATAAGCGCCGTACCCTTGAATTTCTGAAGGAATTCTTCGAGCCACATCGTCGCCCGCATATCCAAGTGGTTCGTCGGCTCGTCGAGCAGCAGTATGTCCGTATTTTCCAAAATCAGCCTTGCTAGGTTTATCCTCGTCTTCTCGCCGCCTGAGAGCGTGTCAAAAGGCTGCCCCCGCTGGGCTTCGGGAATCCGCAAGCCGTTTGCGACCGTGTTTAGCTCATATTCCATACTATAGCCGCCCAACCTCTCAAAATCAAAAGAAAGGCTGTCATATTTTTTTAAAACCTCGTCCGACGCAGCTTCGGACATGAGCCTTTCTACCGCCTCCATCTCCCCTCTGATAGCTTTGAGCCCATCAAAGGCTGTCCTCATGACGTCTTCAGCGGTATAGCCGGATGGGTATATCGGGATTTGTGATATAAGCCCCAGTTTTTTCTGCCCGGGTATGACGACATCGCCCTCGTCGGGCGAAAGCTCCCCGGTTATCAGCCTGAGCAAGGTGGTCTTTCCGGCGCCGTTTTTGCCCAGTAAACCGACTCGCTCGCCTTGGTTAATGTCAAATGTCAGGCCGTCAAGGATGTCATTGCCTTCTTCAAAGGCCTTTTTTATATTTTGTATTGAAATATCTATCACTGACTGCACCGTTCCCTTACAGTGTTGCTAAAATTGATACATGTTATCACGTTAAGCCCTGGCGTGTCAAAATGAAAAAGGCAGACATAGTCTGCCCATTTCAAATCAGTACTAAATGCTTTTAATACTTTCCAAACTCTCTGCCAGATCCGCTCTGCGCATGGTTTTTCCCCTGGGCAGGAGATGGCAGCCTCTGTGAATCCAAAGATTTTCCAAGGCCGCTGGTGTTTTTTAGCCTAAACTGAGAGACCAGCCCTTCCAGAATAGTCGACTGCCCGCTCATTTCTTGCGACGCCGCAGCTGACTGCTCCGCCGTAGCACTGTTCTGCTGAATAACTTGAGCTACCTGATCAACGCCCATGTTGATTTGCATAATTCCGGCAGACTGCTCCTCCGAAGATTTTGCTATTTCATTTACAAGCTGGTTGCTTTCGCCGATTCCGGCCACTATTTCAACTAAGCTCGCAGCCGTGTCGTCTGCGATGCGGGAACCCAACTCGGCTTTCTCTATCGAATCCACAATAAGGCTCTCGGTATTTTTGGCCGCCTCGGCACTCTTGGCTGCAAGATTGCGGACTTCTTCCGCCACGACCGCAAATCCTTTGCCGTGCTGCCCTGCGCGAGCGGCTTCAACCGCAGCATTGAGCGCAAGTATGTTCGTCTGAAATGCAATATCATCGATAGACTTAATGACCTTGCCTATACTCTGGCTAGACACATTTATGTCTTTAACGGCAGCCATCATCTCATCCATCTGCTTACTGCCTTTTTCCGCATTGGTCTTAATCTCGTTTGCGAGCAGAGCTGCGCGTTCCGCCTTATCCGCATTGTCTTTCGTTTTCTGTGCAATTTCGCTGATGGATGACGAGAGCTGCTGCACGGAAGCCGCCTGTTCGGTACTTCCCTGGGCGAGGGCTTGCGACCCATCAGCAATTTGCTTTGAGCCGGTAGCGACCTGTGTGGAAGTCAAATTGATTTCCTTAAACATTTGGTTGAGGTTGTCCACCATTTTCTGGAGTGTTTTGGATATGGTGTCCTGGTCGCTTCGCAAGTCTACCTCCAAATCAAGATTTCCGCCTGCTATCTCCTCAATCTCTTTTTCAAGTTTCTCAAAAACGTCGATAAGCTTCGAATACGAGCCGAATAGCATTCCAATTTCGTCACTGCGGCTTGCATACTTGTCGAGTTCTGCGCGTTCCGCCGCTGACCGCATGGTATTCCCTTCGACTGCAGTGGTTATCATCCATCCCTCATATATGCCCAAAGGCTTGCTTATCATGTTGGCAATGTAGAGCACAATCAGTACGACTACCACAAGCCCCACCGCTCCGATAATAATCATATTGCGCTGTTGGGCACTGGTTATGGCGTCGGCATATCCTTGGGAGATTCCAACAAAGAACATGCCTACAGGCGTCCTGCCGTCAGCACCAATCAGAGGGAAATAGTATGCCAAATAAGGCAACCTTCCAAATATATTCAATTCCACAGCAAGGTGCTCCCTGCGGCCAAGGACTGCGTCCGCAACGTGCTGTGCGACGGGGGTACCTACGGCGCGGTTGCCTGTGTCAGGGTGTATAAGGGTGGATGCAACTGAAGTATCACCCGCAAAGACTGTGGCATCTACTCCGAAGGAGTCGCGAACACCGTCTAGGAATTCGCTAGAACCTACAACAAAATTAACCACAACGCTGCCTACAAGCTGATCGCCGTCCATAATCGGCGATGCGGTAGTCATAACCATGTAGGCTGTGGGCGTGGGAGTGTAGAGTTGCAAAACTTCCCCGCGAAGGCCGGCCGCAACGGAAGGCACGCCGCTCACATCGTCTCCAAAGCTGTCTCTCAGATGGGAACGCGCAATGGTTATGCCTTCGGCGTTGGCAACAATGATTTCGTCAACCCCCATAACCGATTTTATATCAAACAAGAACCGCCAGACCGCTTCCCTGTCTCCTTCGTTTATAAGTCTTACCAACTCAGAGCTGCCGCCCATGGCGGTCGCCGCTATAAGGGTCTTCTGCTCATGCGCACGAAGGTAGGCTTGAACCGATTGTGTCGCCGCAGCCATCCTGTCTTCATCAAAGTTCTCCACAAGATCTGCAGTCGTAAGGGTTACATACACTACGATAGACACGATTATCAACATGAATATCCCAATATTCGGAATGGCTATCTTACTTTTTAAGCTTTTCAACATGCTCTTTAAAACATCCCCTCAATTTGTAGTTTTTCATTCCATTTTTGTCCTAATTACTGAAGATAAGTGTAGCACAGTCTTGATAAAAAAACAAGTGCGTTTTTAGGATGCATCTTTAAACCAGCATGCAAATTGGCCCGGCAGCAACGGATAGCTTGCAGAAGTGTTGCGCATCAGAACTGGTGCTCTACCCTGCTCAGCCTCATAACGGTGTTAGCATGCCGCCTTGATTTTATAATATCATCAACAGGAAAATGCCTGTTTGTTTTCGGATTGTGCCAAATTTCATAATCACACTCGCCACGCTTTACAAATGTGCATCCACCGCCCTCAAGGGCCTCCCTAACTTGCTTCTCAAATGAGCCAATCACTCTACCCCCTCCCTTCGCTCTGCGACAAAGTGCAATATTCCGACAGGCTCGGCGGCATTTAACTCGATTATTTCCGGCGCTGCTTTTTTGACTCTCTCGAGAAGTGCGTCAAATGAGTCCGACTCAAGCGCAAGCGGAATTTTGTCGCTCACAGCGCACCAAACCTTGCCGTGGCAGTCCCAGTTTATACTTATTAGGTATACTTTCACAATTACCTCCAGAATACCGTTCAACTCTAAATGAACCCGCAGATAGTATACCCTTGCTGCGTGGAAAACGCAAGATTATCGTTTTTTAGAAGATTTTTAGAGGATTCTCCAAAAAAAACTTGAATTTTATCTTTTTTTCTGGCATAATGATGAATATGGAGCAATATTTTATAGAATTAATAGACAGGATGGTGTGAATATGCCAATGACAAACTTCCTAAAAAGACGCAAAGTAAGTGCGTCTGCGCCGATAATTGACGAGAACGTGGCCAGCGAGCCAGTTAAGATTGAGCCCGAAACAATACCCGCAAACCGTAGGGAGTATGTCCGCGTCTCAGCAGACTTACACGCTACACTGCGCCTAAACGAAGTGAAACACGATGCAAAAATCATTGACATCAGTGCGGGCGGCGTAAAGCTGTCTACGAGCCAACTGCTCACTGTCGGTGAAATAGTCCCGACTGAGCTCATGCTGACGACCAGCGGCGAAAGCGGTGCGTCAGTCGTTTCGGCTTCAGGCAATTCGCATACGGAGCGCGTCATAGTGCTATGCAAAATAGTCCGCGCCGTAACTGACGAAGCGAGCACGAATACCTATGGGGCAAAATTTGAATCACTAAACGAAATTAACCTCAAAAAAATCCGTGCATACGTCCTAGACTCTCAGGTCGCGGCGCGCTTGTCCCAATAGACATAACTGCTTAGCCGGCCACCTGCAAACAGGCTCAGCTTGAGAAGCTCAGGCTGGGTCTCTTTGGCTTTTATTTCTCACAGGCGCACACCCCAGAGTTGCAAGTCATACCCCTGCCTGCAAGCCGTCAGCTGATGCCGGCAGTTCACACGTCGCTTGCCAACCGCCCGAAATGGTCAATTTACTACGCTTATTTTTTTATTGTTAAGCGCAACCATTTCTGATATAATCCAACACAAGACGAACAGTGAAGGAGTCCGGCGCCAGAATGCTTATTAAGCTCTTCCTTTCCTTTGCGTATATAGGCACATTTACCTTTGGCGGCGGCTATGCTATGCTCCCGATGTTCCACCGGGTCTTAGTCGAAAAGCACCGCTGGTTGGAAAAAGACGAAGTAACCGAGTTTTTTTCGGTCGGCCAATGCCTGCCGGGCGCTATAGCTCCAAATGCCGCCGTAATCGTCGGGTACAAGCAACGCGGCATCATAGGCAGCATCGCAGCTGTTCTCGGCGTGACTCTTCCATCAGTCGTGCTAATACTGCTTATAGCGTCGCTACTCGACAACGTCGCAGGCCACCCCATTATCCAAAGAGCATTTATCGGTCTCCGGATTTGCGTCAGCGTGCTCATTTTAAACACAGTTTTTAAGCTCTGGAAAAACTCTGTTGTAGACAAATCGGCAATCCTCATATTCGCCGCAGTGTTCCTCCTGTCTGTTTTTACCAACCTTCCTGTGGCTGTGCTGGTGGTCGCAGCCGGCCTTTGTGGAATCGCAATCACCAATCTCCGCAGAAGCAATGCCTTCAACGGAGGTGCAAAATGATTCTGCTCAGACTGTTCTATGAATTTTTCTTGACCGGCCTTTTTATGTTCGGCGGAGGGCTCGCTTCAATTCCATTCTTGAAGCAGATGTCCGAAAATACAGGTTGGTTCACGCTTGAGGAACTCTTGGATATGGTAGCCATATCCGAATCCACGCCCGGCCCTATTAGCGTAAATATTGCGACATATGCAGGATTTATGGCAGCCGGCATCCCTGGTGGCATTGTTGCCACAGCTGGGCTGCTCTTACCTTCGCTTATCATAGCATCCGTAGTCGCCCGGCTGCTGTCTCGGTTTCGCAACAACACGATGGTGTCCGCCACATTTTACGGCCTGCGCCCCGCATCGCTCGGGCTGATTGCCGCCGCCGGGCTTATTGTGCTGCGGCACTCCCTCTTAAACGAAGAACTCTGGTCGCATACAGGTAGGCCCTTGGATTTGTTCGATGTCAGAGCATTGCTGTTTGCAGCCGTGCTGTTCATTTTAGTAAACAGGCTTAAATTCCACCCGATTTTATTCTTAGCGGGCAGCGCAGTCGTAGGAATCCTTATATTTTAGCATAACAGTGATTCATAACCGCCAATAAAAAAAACAAGAAAGTATCAGTCACTTAAGTTGCTACCCCCCACATTAGGAGAAATGCTGTGAGATTTGCTATTAGCGGAGACACCAAAATTGAAAAAGTCTTTGACTTTGACGTCGTCATAGTTGGCGCCGGATTGGCGGGGCTGTACACCGCCCTCAACATCGACGAGCGGCTCAGCTGCGTCATTTTAGCCAAGGACAACATCGACGTCTCAAACTCCTGGCTGGCCCAAGGAGGCATAGCCGCAGCAATAAGCCATGACGACGCCCCTGAGCTCCATCTTGAAGATACTGTAATAGCGGGCGCGGGCCTTTGTGACACTGAGGCCGCCACGGTGCTTGTAAACGAAGGTCCATCCGATATCGAAACCCTTGTGGGACTCAACGTGCCCTTTGATTTGGATGAAAAAGGAGAGCTCCAATTCACCCGCGAGGGCGGGCACAATAAGCGCCGCGTCGTGCATGCCGGCGGCGACGCCACAGGCCGCAAGACTGTCCAGCAGCTCTCCCATATCGTTTCTAAACGCAAGAATATCACATTTAGCGGAGATTCGTGCCTCTTCGACATTGCGGCGGACAAAGATGGAGTCACAGGCGCCATTGTTAGGTATGGCGACAGCGAGTTCCTTTTTTTCCGCTCGCGCAACGTAGTTATCGCAACAGGAGGCATCGGGCAGGTCTATAAGTCCAGCACGAACCCTTCGATTGCTACCGGCGACGGACTTGCCGCTGCGATGCGGGCAGGGGCGAGGCTCAAGAATATCGAATTTGTGCAGTTTCACCCCACGGGCCTATGGAGCGCAGAAAGCGATGGGCACGAGTTTTTGATATCCGAGGCTGTGCGGGGGGAAGGCGGCCTGCTGGTCAACAGCAAGGGCGAGCGCTTCATGGTCGGCCAGCACGAGCTGGCTGAGCTGGCCCCACGCGACATAGTCGCGCGGGGCATAATCAGGGAACTGCAGCGAAGCGGCGAAGACCACGCATTTATCGACATAACCTCAAAATCCGAAGACTTCTTAAAAAAACGTTTCCCAACAATATATAGTGTTTGCCTCGGCAATGGGATTAATATAGCGCAGGACAGAATCCCCGTCCGCCCTGTCCAGCACTACATAATGGGCGGTATAGAGACGGACATTGACGGGCGCACCAATGTCTGCGGCCTGTTTGCTTGCGGCGAAGCGGCAAGCACTGGCGTCCACGGCGCAAACCGG
>WQSH01000077.1 GCA_009787995.1 Oscillospiraceae bacterium | reverse complement strand
AGTTTTACCTCTTTGGGTTGGGGTATATCTATATGCTGACCGGTGTCTTGGATATGGCGGCAGCCGCCGTTGCAATTGCCGCACTAGACGAGACTGCCGTTGCACTGCCGTATGCCCTCATTATGACGAGTATAGCTTCCAAATGCTCGCTTTTGCCAATGCTTACGTGGCTACCCAAGGTTAATTCCCTATCAGGCGCCCGCTCCACTGTTTCCGCTATAATGTCCGGCCTGCACATCAAAAGCGGCATTTATCTCTTCATACGCTTTCAAGACATCTTCGGTGGCATGGCTACTGACCTTTTCCTGATTTTGGGCATCTTCACAGCAGTTTCAGGGATTCTATTGGCTCTTGCACAAACGGACATGCGGCTTATCCTCGCTTACAGCACCATTGCCCAGGTAGGGCTTATCGTTGCAGGGCTCAGCCTTGGCACAGGCTACTCTCGTATAGGTTCGCAGTTTCACATTGTTAACCACGCATTATTTAAGGTTGCCCTGTTTTTGTGCTCCGGAAGGATTTTCTTCGCTTACCAGACATACGATGTGCGCAAAATACGGGGCTTGCTACGGACGTATCCGGCAATGGCGTGGGCAACCATTCTTGCCATCTTGGGCATCATCGGCGCGCCCTTGTTTAACGGTAGCATGTCCAAATATTTGATGCTGGCAGGTACGTCGGGGGTTTTGGAGTGGATATTCATTCTAATTAACCTAGGTACTATCCTAGTCTTTGTAAGATTCTCTGCCATGCTCTTTGGCTCGCCCATAAAGGCTTTGCCAAAAACTGCGACGGATTATTATGGCCTCAGCGTGATTTTTGTGCTGGGGATAGCCTGCTTGGCTCTGGGGGTGCTTGGCGTGCCTGCAGTTGGCCTGTTGTTTAACGAGAGTGTCAGCTTCGACATATGGGGATACTTAGAAAAAACAGCCATTTTCGCTGTTAGCCTGGCTCTTGGGATAATCCTATACAAAACCGTGCTGTCGAAGAGGGACATCCTGAGCTCCTTAAATGGCCTTCGCCTGAGCTTCCAAAAGCTAATTGTGTCCGTCTGTATCGTCTTTGCCGCCATCCTGATTTATGTCGGGACTGTATATGGGTAACAAAGGAAATTTTTTCTGTGTGTGAAAAAGTGGGCGGCCGGTGCCGCCCACTTTCATATGCTACAAAATCGACCATATCAGCTCTTATGCTTATTATGGCGCATCATCAAGCCTGAACTTGGCCTTAGATGCCTTGAGAGCTTTCCAGACGTACAGCCCCAGGGAGACTCCGATGACGCCGTAGACCATGAATGTGCGCATGTACTCACCCGCATTGCCGTCGTCGAACAGGAACATGCCGACAGCGGGGGACACGATGAACATGGCGTGGAACAAAACCAACCCCAGCATGGCGTTTTTCACGCTCGCTTTTGCGGCAGTTGCGCCACCGACAAGTATCGCCGCCACGGAGAAGAATCCTATATTCCTATACACCGTGTAAGTGCTGACATGTCCCATATCCTGAAGGAATATTATCATGCCCCATGCCGCAAGCACCGTGGATATGATGGTCGCAATGATTCTTGTGCGGTCTACATTGATGCCCGACACATTTGCAATTTGCTGGCTCTGTCCGACGCTGCGGCAGTCCTGGCCTAGCTTTGTCTTGGAAAAGTAGACTATGAACAGTCCAATTGCCGCAATCACCATGCCCGTAACTACGGGGAAACGGTCGATCCTGCTGATTTCAACTGCGAAGTTTGAAATGCCGGGCAGATGGTCAAGCCTGTTAATATCGGGCGTATTGGCAAGGACATTGTACCAGTAGTAAATCACGCCTGAACTGTAAATGGCAAATAACAAAACTGCGCCGCAAATAGCGCTTTTCACGCAAAACTGCCATAACGGCTCCCTCATGCCGGAGGCGGGATTTTTTTTCATGTAAACGCGACGGATAACTAGGAATGCGAATGCCGCAATAGCGACTGCCAGAAGCGCATAGACGAACTCAATACGCCAGAGGTTGTTCAAAGCCCGCGCCATCCCTGGCAGTTCATCGCCGAATCCCCTTCCGGTCATTTCCCCGGCAGGCAGGCCCATCTCAAACGAGCTCCGTATACCCATCGGCCGCACTCCCTCGGCTACGGGATTTATCATCCTGTGCCCCCATCTCACCGGTATGATGCCGCCGACCACAAACAGGAGGAACAGCTGGTACACGCCGTCGGCGAAAAAGGCCACAATAAGGCTGGCGACCATTTCCTGGCCCCTTGTTTTGTTATAGAGCTTTCCTGTGAGGAAACCGAAGAGAATTGCTATGGGCGTCGCAATAGCGAAGCAGAGCAGAAGCCCTCCGATGCCGGGAAACAATGTATAGTGGTAGCGGACGAAGACTATCGCCAGCATTCCGGCAAGCGCACCGACTACTATACCGAAGTTAAGCCCAAGCCCTGCCATTACAGGGACTATGAGCGCAAGCACCAAGACTCCATTCCGGAAAAACCTGGTAACTATATCGTTTGTGAAGGAGCTGGGAGTGAAGGTATCAGAAACGATGAACCCAAAAACCACAAAACCCAGAAAAACAATCATTACAATTTTATCGAGCAGAAAAGCACGGAGCTTCCCGCCGACGCTAATGCTATCGTTGTTTATCATCTTCTAATTTCCTCCCTTGCTCATCCGTGACAGTGCGTAAAGAATAATCCCATTTTGTATAATCATCCTGAGCGCATTGACAAATCCTGCCCCCTCAAGCACCCTGGTGAAAACAGGAAGGGCTGTCGCCATAAGTCCCTGGAACAGAAATGTCCCCACAATTACATTTGCAACTTTGGCCCTCTGCCCGGATGCCCCGCCGACTAGTATGCAGGCGATGGCGGGAAATGCCATGAACATAGGAAAGTCGTAAAGCTGGACAAAGCCGAATCCCTGTGCGTAGACTATGACCCCAAGCGCAGCTATTGCAGTTGACATCATATTTGCGATGACCCTGCTTCTGTCTACATTTATGCCTGATGCTTTGGCAAACATGGGATTTCGCCCGACGGCGGACATGGCGATTCCCGTTTTTGTGCGGAAAAATAGCCACATAAGAAAACAGCCCGCAAAAACTACAAGCAGTTCCCCGGTGCGGATTTCAAGGCCAAAAATCTCAATTTCCAAAAATCTCGCCAATATAAAATTTGCGTCAAATTGATCCAGCGGAATTTGATGGCGCAGGCCGCCTCCAAGGAAGAATATCATATGGGGATGCCCGATTGGTATCGCAAGCCAAAGAAGTCCGAATACGGCAGTAATTGCAAACCCCGTGTAGGGTGCTATTGCCATTTCAGAGCCTTTGACAGCATTCATCAGCCTCCCATAAAGGTATCCGGCCAAACTGCCAAATACAATAGCCAGCAGTGCCGCAAGCAGTATAAACGCCATTCCCTTTATATCGAGCGACAATACAAGCACCATCGCCAAGAGCCCGCTGACAATCCCTATCGGCAACGCAAAGTTAGGTCCCGTGCCGGCTTGAATAGAGGGCACGTTTGCAAGCGCCAAAACCGCCCACACCCCAAAGAGGTGCAGGCTCGCAGAAAGCAGGGTAGAGATGTTAAACCCATTGACAATTCCAAGAATCAAAACCGCCAGATACAACCCTCCGACCGCCCTAGTGGAAAATGGGATTTTTCTAAAGCTATTTAATAAACTAAAATTTTCTTTAGTGAGCTCTGTCATAATTAAGATGCCACCTCTCCCTCAAAGTCCTTAACGCCGGACATCAACAACCCGAACTGCGCCGGCGGGGCGTCGGGCGGCAGTATCCCTGCCACTTCTCCTTCGCAAACAATGGCTATCCTATCGCAGATGCTGCAAAGTTCCGCTAGTTCCGAAGACGTCATAACTACGGTCATGCCTTGCTCCCTGCTGAGCTGCAGCAGGAGGTCTAGTATCAGCTTCTTTGCGCCGATGTCAATGCCCCTTGTCGGCTCTGAGACGAAAAGGACTGTTGGCTTCTGCGTCAGCGCCCTGGCGACACATACCTTCTGCTGGTTGCCGCCGCTTAGCCTGCCGGTATGCTGCTTTTCAGAAGTACAGCGGATGTCCAATTCTTTTATCATCTTACGCGCATGCTCGCGTATAGCATTTTTATCCGACAGCCTGAGGGAGGTGAGAAATTCGGAATGTATGCTCATTGCTGTGAACATAATGTTGTCGTCTATGGGTTCTTCTATCAAAAGGCCGATCCCTTTCCTGTCCTCGCTGACAAATGCCACTCCGGCGCTTAGCATTTTTCTTGTTTTGCCCAGTGCCATCTGTTTCCCATCGAGGAAAACATCCCCTCTGGATTCGTATATTCCCATGATGCCATTTGCGATGCCAAGCTTGCCTTGACCCGCAAGCCCGCCTATGCCAAATATCTCACCTTTGCGGACTTCAAGGTTAACCCCCTTTACCCGCTCATTTGGCATGGCTACATGCAAATCCTTGATGGAAAGCATGATTTCATCATCGAGCTTCCGAGCCTCGTCGGACGCCCTTTCTATGCTGACCTTCCTGCCAACCATGTACTCTGCAATTTCCAAGGCATTGGTGTCCTTTACATCCTTGGTTACAACCAACTCCCCATCGCGCAAAATTGTCACCCTGTCTGCAACGGCAGTTATTTCATTCAGACGGTGGCTTATAAACACGATGGATATCCCGCCTGCCGCTATAATTCGCATAGCGCTTAGCAAACTATCCGCCTCTGATTCGGTGAGAACCGCAGTGGGCTCGTCGAGCACCAGCAATTTCAGCCCCGTCTTGTCTATTTCGCGGGCAATTTCAACAAATTGCATATATCCAATCGGTAGGCCTGCGACAAAAGTGAACTCTTCAATGTTCATCTCAAGCCTGTCAAGCGCCGCCCGGGCATCCTTGTTCATCTGTTTAAAATCCAGTGTCTTCATCCGCTTGCCAAACAAGCGCGAAGATATGGAGTTTAGCATATTCTTTTTTTCTATTTCCCTATTTAGTTTTATGTTCTCGGCAATAGTAAACCCGGGAATCAGCATAAACTCCTGATGCACCATGCCGATACCCAGTGCCATTGCGTCAAAGGGGGATTTGATCTCGACTTTTTCGCCCTCAAGCTCAACTGCGCCTTCATATCCGCCTGTCGAATGTATGACGGGCATTCCAAAAAGAATATTCATGAGTGTGGATTTTCCTGCGCCATTTTCCCCGAGCAACGCATGTATTTCACCGGGCCTGATGTCAAAGCTTACGTCTTTGAGCACCTGATTGTCCGCATAGGATTTTGACACACTCTTGAATTCCAGTAAGTTCTGGCTCATATTCAACTCCATTTTGTAATACTTGTAATATATGTGTCAAGAGGCGAAAATGCCCCTTGGTACAATTGCCGCGAAATGGCAGTATCCACCCGTTTCGCGGCAATCGCCTGTTTTTGTTTTTGCGTATCAGCCTTTAGCGCAGAGCCGCAGCTGATTATTAGTACACGAGGTAAGGCATCAGGATAACGTACATGGTCGAGAATGTGTCCGGACCAATCTGCAGTTGTGTCAGGATTGGGTACAAACGCTCGCCCAGCACCTCTTCTGCATAGTCGCCAAACAGCCCGAGAAGGACTGCTTCATCGACATAGCCAAGCTCTTGCGAGACACGGCCATTGAGCCACTCAACGGCATAGTAGAAGCCAACGGTCGTATAGGCCATGCTACCCGGAAGCGCCCAGTTGGAAAGCCTGCCCGTCATGCCAACTTCTGCAATTGCCTGCCTTGTTGCTTCAACAATCTCACCGATGGTAAACTGCTGAACGGCTTCCTCTTGCGTAGCCGCCAAGCCGAGGGCTTGCGGGAAGGCATGGAAAGGCGAGGGGCAACAGGGCTGGACATACATTGCGCCATAAGCAAGGACTTGCTGCAGGAGCGGGATTTGCTGGCCACAGTTTGTCGAAAAGAACACCGTGTTGACGCCCAGCTCTTCAACCTGCCTGCCAACGTCTTGTGAGATGAACAGCTGGCTTGCAGCCATACCGCCCTCTTCCATCGGGTCGGGGGAAGGAAGGTCATAGAAGCGGATGCCGGCCTCCGCCGCCGCTGCCGCCATGTTGTCGCGGCGCGTAGCGAGCTGAGCAACCGCCATATGCCTCGGGAACGAGTAGTGCGCAATTGCTTCCGCACCCATTGCAACTGCCTGCTGGACAAACAGTGCGCCGATGTCAGGGTTGTTGACATCCAGCGACAAATCGACTCTGGCGTAGACATCGCGGGGGTCTTCCGCCGCCGATGCAACCACTATGAAGATGTCGTCGCCGCGGATTTCACGCACTGCGTCAATCGCCGCATTGGTGTTGACAACCGCTTGGTTTATAACGATTGCGCCAACGTCGAGATTAGACGCAATCTCCGTGAGTATGGTAACCATCATTTCGGGTTCCGTTGCGAAATACACTGGCCAAACCCTGTGGATAATCCTGTCCGGACCATACCTGTTCAGCAGGGCTTCCGCACTGCGGAATTCCTCTTCGTTTTGGTCAACCGTGTTTGTTACGATTGCAATTATGCCGGGGAAGGGTTCGTCGACAACCGGTTCGGCAGGCTCTGCTGCATCATCGGGCTCGTCCGCTGGGTCGTCTGCTGTGTCTGCCGGCTCGGTTGCAGGGGGCTCGGTTGCAGGGGGTTGGCCGCCTGCTGCCGGGGGGTCAGCCGCCGGGGTATCATTGCCGCATGCCGCTACCAAAGGCAGCATCAGGCAGAGGGCAAGGATGCACAAAACAATCTTTTTCTTCATTTTTTCTCTCCACTCCATTTCTCTATAATCTTAGCGCATTAAAGCGCTGGTGCAATTGCACTTATCGCATTTTACATAGTTCTCACAATTAAATCAAGATATAATTTGGCCGTCTGTGTATTATTATGAGAATTTACAAAATTTGTTTATTTTTGCAATATGCGATAGTGTATTTTTATGAATATGCGCACAGTCAAAGCGCCCCTCCCTTTTCAATCGGGAGAGGCGCTTCTTGGTTAAACTTCACCTAGGTAGCTGATGCCGATCGGTTTGCAGATGTGCGACTAGCACCGCACTTTGCGCCGCATTACTTACTGTAATTTATGCGGGACTGTTTGTACATCTCCTCACGAAAAGCCGGGGTCAGTTTACTTGCGCTGTAGAAATTGAAAAACGACGGCTTTTTGGGGTTGCAGAATTTGTCTGCATATTCCCTTGCGGCTGCGCGCTGCTGCTCTTCCGTGGCGTCTTCGGCAATAGGTGCGGGATCGACTCCGATTAGCAGTTTGTCGCCGTAAAGCTCGTAAATCTTGTGGGTGTCATTCATTAGTTGCGGCCCCCATGCGTCCCATCCTGCCGCTATGATATTAGGAACTTGCTTGAGAAGCTGTCCGCAACTGTGCAAAATGCACATTTTCCCTTTGGAATGCAGAAAATCCGTGACGCGCTTCATATACGGGACAATCATTTCCTCGCAGAGCGCAGGAGAGAAGAACGTCTCCTTCTGCGAGCCCCAGTCGTCATGTATGAAGAATGCGTGGACATCGGGAAAATGCGTGACATACTTTTCGAAAATCCTGACGTACAAGTCTGAAAGCTTGTCAAACAGCGCTTTTACAGCATCCTGCTGGTCTTCATCGTACAATGCCATAATTGCGCCTTCGAAATCCATAAACGAGATGAGGCGCTCGTACCAGCCAGTCTGGAACCATGCCACATTGTAGTTTTCGGGCTTGAGATAAGTGCCGTTGTTGAGCTTTGCGCTGCCTTCCCAATCCCATGAATCAATATCTGGCCAGACAACCTTGTCATACCACTCATTGGCATCCTCGATAAACGGCTTGCCCGGACGCACCATCGAGCCCGTTGCAACGGGGATGTACTCCCAATCTATGCCGAACATGTCAAGGCCGCCGCCTTGCGTCACAGCGTCAAACGGCTCGCCGGCTTCAAAAATGAGCGCACGAGCGACATTATCCGGAATAATCCTGGGCGTGAATAGCTTGTTGTCCATGCTGTCCAATACCTGCCACACGGGCTTGCGGTCATAAAGAGCCTTGACACCGTCGTACATGCTCACTGGATAGTTAAACGTCTTGACGCCGGGCATAAATTGTGACTCCGGCCCATCGAGTTCTTTCGGGTCGAACTTTGGAATTGCCATAAATGTAAATACCTCCCATAATCAAATATCATGCTAAAAGCAATCTTAAAGTAATCTTATGGTAACATGACCTGAGTGTTTTTGCAACTACCACCCATCTCTCTGTTAAAATTAATTTCAAAAACCCTTGATTTTTTCCCGACTCAATGGCATAATATAAACCTAGCGGTGAGGAGATTAGTTTTAGAGAAAATGCGGCAAGTCTGAGTGTTTCGGATGTGCCCATCTCTAGGGTGACATCTCATGAAGCGCTATTTTTTTCGCAACCAAGCAAACCAAGCTAAGCTAATGATTAGGGCTTTTTAGGCTTTTGTCAACGGCTTGGCTTTTCTGTTTTTTTTGATGTACACACTCAACAAGACGACATTTACGGAGGTTACAGAAATGAAAACGCAAAGAAAGTATGGAAAACTCCTAGGAGTTCTGTTTGCAGCGGCATTGTTGATTTTGTGCTCGTTTTCTAAAATTTCGGCACAAGAGACAATCAGTGAGGGTGAAATCATGTTCACGTTAACACCAAATACCACAGCAACGGCATATGCCTTCACAGATGTAGCTGTTGGCGCAACCGCTGTAGGCTATTCCGCTGTTAACATGAGCTTCCCTTCCGAGATTCAGATGAACTATAATGGTGCGGTGCTGTCGTCATCGAACATTCCGGCGAATTGGACGGTTACAACATCCGGCACAGAAGGCACGACAAACGTGAGCATCATGATTGCCGAACCCGCCGTATATGGCCTGAGTGCGAGCATAGAAAACTTCTTTAGTTCCAGCACTCTCTCACTGAAGACCATTGGGGTTTATCCTCTGGCCGGCTCCGTAGTGACGATTATGATTTCTGAGCAGAGCATCGTGCAGTTCACAGATGCAAGCGGAGCAGTGCACATCTATGAGTTCGTTGAATTTGCAAAGCAAAACGATAAAAGTGCGCTGACATGGCTGCAAGCATACAATGCGGCGCGCGCACGAAGCTTCTTCGGGCAGCGGGGATACCTTGCTACGCTGACGACCATAGAGGAACAAATGTTTGTGTATAACACCATTGCCCAAAAACCGGGCTGGCTGGGCGGCACCACACTGAGGCATAACTCCCCCGGAAACCCAATGATAGACGGCCAAGCAGATATATCCACAAACATAGGCGACTATACCTACAGCAGAAACGTCGCTAATGTATGGTATTGGGCGGATGGGCCTGAGGCCGGAATGGTCTTTTACAATAGACCGACGCAAGATGATGCAAACGGCCCGGTGCCCGGGGTCTTTAATTTCTTTTCCAACAGGTGGACATACAACACATACCCGCAGTATCAAAATAAAATACAAAATGGCAAAGAGCCGAACGGCGACGGCGGCGAGTACTGCCTGCAATTTGCATGGTCTAACAAAGCATCTTGGAACGACTTGTCAAACAATAACATATCGGCAGTCCAAGGCTACTACGTGGAATACGACTTCCCCCATGGAATTTCATCATCTTCCGGCATCGCCACTGCTGAAATTCCGGTTCCATTCACCGTTTTATTCAATGTTGGCAACACGTTTTACTTCGAAACCATTGCCAACCAAACGGTATGGGGAGGCGGCACCGCTGCACAGCCATCCACATTTGAAGTAGGTTTTTTGTACAGAAACTACGGCAATATGCTGTTTCTTGGATGGTTTGAAAATCTGTCGGACGCTATACCGTTTGATTTTTCTACCCCCCTCACGGCCCTCAACACGCACAGCAACATAAAGGTATTGTCTGGCAAATGGGAACAGTGCTACACCGTGACCTTTGCAGGCACGAACGGGCACGACGTCCCTGCGCAATCAGTGGTTGCGGGGGGCACAGCTATCGAACCGGACACTTCGTCGTGGTCTACTGCGGTATTCTCGTTTTATGGCTGGAGCCTGAGCAGCACAGATGACTATTCAAGCTTTACAGAATTTAGTTTTGATTTTCCCATAAACGCCGACATCGTCATATACGGCGTGTGGGATCCGATTATTTACTCGCTAATCTTCAACCCGAACGGCGGCAGCTGGGATGGTGATGTTACGCCTCGCTTGCATGAATACTGCCCCGGAGCAGATAATCCTCCGTGGGATGATTACGACCCTTCACACATTCCGGAGGCGCCCTCGCGGCTCGGCTATGGATTTGACGGCTGGATGGATGGGGGTGGCATGCCTCCCGCCGCAACGACCAACGCTATTACTGCAAACAGCACATATTATGCGCAATGGCAAAAGGACACCGAAAGTGAGGGAGAGCCTCCAATCCCGCCCCCTGCTCCGACGCTGCCTGAACCACCCTCACCTAAACCGCCCCCGACTGCCCCTCTCCCGCCTGAGCTTCCTCCGGTTGAACCTGTTCCGCCAGAGCCTCCTCC
>WQSH01000076.1 GCA_009787995.1 Oscillospiraceae bacterium | reverse complement strand
CTCCGAGATGCGCAGGAGGACCGCAAGCAGGCCGAGGTATACAAGGACAAGCTTGACAAAGAGAAGGGCAGGGCTGCTGATATCGCAAAGCGTGAGGCAGCAAAGATTCTGGATAGCGCAAGGGCGGAGGCGGAGTCGGTCATGGCTGAGCTGCAGGCTCTTCGCCGAAAGGCTGCGAGCAATGCCAGCTTGCAGGAACTAAATGATGAGAAGTCGGAGGTTTTCCGTAGGTTAAACGAGGCGGCACATAGTTTGGGGGGCGATGATCCGGCGGATGAGCAGGTCGTGCCTCAGCGCAAGCTTGTTCCGGGGGACAAAGTTCGTTTGCGTAGCCTGGGGACGTTTGCCGACGTCATCTCGATAAGCTCCGAGGGCGTTCTGTCGCTTCAGGCAGGTATTATGAAGATAACTGCGCATAAGGACGAGGTAGCCCTGGTTCCGGCAGATCAGCAGCCCGAGGTCAAGAAGCAGCTGGCAAAGTCGAATGCGAAGCTCAGGGAGCTGACGGCAAAGCCGGAGCTGGATTTACGCGGGATGCTGACAGATGAGGCTATTCCCATTTTAGAGCGTTTTTTGGATAGTGCGCGCATGGCGAAGCTCAGCTCTGTGACTGTAATCCACGGTAAAGGAACCGGAGCTTTGCGACGCGCCGTGCATCAGAGTTTGAAGCGGGAGCAGCGGGGGATAAAGTCATTCAGACTGGGGCTCTATGGCGAAGGCGAGGATGGGGTTACTATTGTTGAGTTTTAGTGATTAGAAACTAGAAATTTATGTTGACGTTGCGGCTAGTATTTGGTAAAGTTGTAGTATAGAAAATTATGAAAGCGCAGATAATGTGGAGGAAAATGTATGTACGAAAAGAAGGCGACTATCATGAAGCAGGTAGGGCTTCATGCAAGACCGGCTACGTTTCTTATTCAGAGGGCTAACGAGTTCCGGAGCAGCATTTGGATTGAGAAAGACGAGCGCAGGGTCAATGCGAAAAGCCTTTTGGGTGTTCTGTCTCTTGGTGTCGCTCAAGGTGCGACGATTAACATAATAGCTGACGGCCAAGACGAGGTGCAGGCTGTCGATACTTTGTGTGATTTGATTAATTCGGATTTTGAAGAGTAGAGGTTAGGGGCTTGTGATTTAACGAAAATTAGCGAAAAAGCGAAAGCAAAAAAAATGCAAAAAAATACATCCGGAGTATCCAGCAATGGGCCGCTCCGGACGTTTTTTTGTTTTGGAAAGGTTCTTGCGTTATTGCGCAACTTCCTCGTAGACGGACACGCATTTGCGGTCGCGACCCATTGGCTCGTATTTGACCCTGCCATCTTTAAGTGCAAACAGGGTATAGTCGTTGCCTAGCCCTACGTTTTTGCCGGGGTGGATTTTTGTTCCGCGCTGGCGGACGAGTATGTTTCCAGCCAGGACGAACTGACCGTCTGCGCGCTTGGGGCCAAGGCGCTTAGACTTGCTGTCGCGGCCGTTTTTCGTTGAACCTACACCTTTTTTATGTGCCATTTCTGTTACCTCACTGCTATACGATTGTTATATGACAATCTTTTCGATTTGTACTTTTGTATATGGTTGCCTGTGGCCTTGTTTCCTGCGGTAGCCTTTTTTCGGGCGCATTTTAAAGACAATAATCTTCTTGGATTTGCCGTTTTTTACCACTTTTGCGCTGACTGTCGCACCTTCGAGGTATGGTGCGCCTACTTTTGAATCCTTGTCTGAGTCAAGGACGGCAAGGACTTTGTCAAAAGTCACTTTGTCCTCGGCTTCGGCATCGAGTTTTTCAATGAAGAGCTCGTCGCCTTCTTTGACCCTGTACTGCTTACCGCCTGTTTCGATAATGGCATGCGTCAATTTATTCACCTCAGTTTAGTAGAGACTCGCTCTTGTGGGTGGAGTGGGATGTCCCACCCGCTTTTTAGAAACCCATTCAAAGCGGCTCGAATATTTTAACATTGTTAGGGGTGGGAGTCAAGAAAAAATTGTGTTACTTCACTATTTTTAGCGTATCCCTAGCTATTACCAGCTCCTCGTCTGTTGGTATTACCAATACCTTTGCCATTGAGTCTTTTCCTGTGATATCCACGAATTTGCCAAGGCCCCTGAAGCGGTTTTTTGGCTCTTCCATGCTTATCCCAATGCCGTTTAACCTTTCTATGATGCCAAAGCGGGCGTATGGTGAGTTTTCGCCCACGCCTGCTGTGAATATTATGGCGTCGACCCCGCCCATTGTCACGATGTAAGAGCCGATGAATTTTGCCACTTGATAGCAGAATATGTCTAAAGCGAGCTTGCAGAGCTCGTTTACTGGTTTGTCCTCCATTTTATGCCCGGTTTCAATATCATACCCGGCGGCGGTCTCTACGTCGCGAAAGTCTGAGGAGAAGCATGACACGCCCAGCACGCCTGATTTTTTGTTGAGGATATCCATTGTCTCTTTCAGGTCTATGTTGCCTTCAAGCGAAGAGATGATGTCAACTAGCGCAGGGTCTATGCTTCCGCTCCTTGTACCCATCGGCACGCCCTCTAGCGGGGTTACGCCCATTGTGGTATCCAAGCTCTTGCCGTCTTTTATTGCGGCAAGCGAAGCGCCGTTGCCGAGATGGCAGGAAATGATTTTTGAGCCTTCAACTTTGCCGCCCATATAGTCTATTGCTTGAGCCGAGACGTAGCGGTGAGAAGTGCCGTGAAAACCGTAGCGGCGTATGTCGTGTTCTTTGAAGTATTTGTAAGGTATGGGGTAGACATAGGCAAAATCTGGGATAGTGTGGTGAAATGCCGTGTCGAAAACGGCGACCTGAGGCACACCAGGCATTAACTTTTGGCAGGCGTTTATGCCCATTAAGTTTGCAGGGTTATGCAATGGCGCCAAGCGCGCACACGCTTCTATGGCGTCCACTACATCTTGGTTTACCAGTACGCTTTCAGAAAATTTCCTGCCTCCGTTGACCACCCTGTGGCCAACGGCATTAATCTCCGACAGGTCGGAAATTACTCCATAATCTTTGCTTGTCAGTTTTTCAATCACTACGGTAATGGCCTCTGCGTGAGATGGCAGCGGAATGCTTTCGTTGAAGACTGGCTTGCCGTTTGATTCCGGTTTGTGTTTTAAATGGCCGTCGATTCCTATACGGTCGCACATGCCCTTTGCAAGGATAGCTTCCGTTTCCATGTTGAAGAGCTGATACTTCAGCGAGGAACTTCCAGCGTTGATAACTAATACGTTCATTTGACATACCTCTTGAAAAAAATTTGTTTATGGAATAAAATGCACTTACAATACGTTGCCTATTTTAATTCATTCTCGTGCGTTTTTCAATGCTTTTGTTTTTCTGTGGCAAATTTCTGTGAGAATAGGGAAAAGATGCTTATGGTTGCCGGAATAATTTGTGAGTATAACCCATTTCATTTGGGGCATTTGGGGCATTTTGAAAAGACACGGAGCCTAGTCGGCGGGGATTGCAAAATAGTTTGCGTCATGAGCGGCAATTTTGTTCAGCGCGGCGAGCCTGCTGTGTTTTGCAAGCATGCAAGGGCGGCAGCGGCTGTGCGTTGCGGTGCAGATTTGGTTGTTGAGCTTCCGACGCCATATGCCTTATCCTCCGCTAAGGGCTTCGCTAGGGCAGGGGTGCACATTTTGGATAGCCTGGGCGTCTGTGATGTAATCTCATTCGGCAGCGAAACCGGAGATATTAAGCCGCTTATCTATGCGGCGGAGGCAATTGGTTCCGATGAGGCGGATGCGCTTGTTGTACATTGGCTCGGAAAAGGGCTGCCTTATGCGTTAGCGCAGCAGAAGGCAGCTGACGCTGTGATGGGCTCTGTGTCGGATGTGTTTAGGTCGCCAAACAATCTCCTGGGAATTGAGTACCTCAAGGCCGTCAAGGCGTGCAATTCACCGCTTAGACCCTTAACGGTGGTGCGGACGGGGGGGAAGCATGATGGCGATGTTGGGTGTTCTGCGTCAAGGCTGAGGAAAATGCTGCTTTGCGGGGATGAGCCTTGGGAGTCCATGCCTTGTGCGTCAGCACAAATTTGCATGGAAGAGCTGCGCTTAGGGAGAGGGCCGGTATCGTTTAGTCGGCTTGAGCTTGCTATGATGTCGCGCCTGCGCTGCATGAAGGATTTTTCGTCGGTGCCTGATGCAACTGAGGGGCTGGACAGGCGATTTGCCAAATTCGCTGCGTCAGAGCCGACTGTCGAGGCGTTGCTTGGGAAGATTAAGACTAAGCGATATGCTATGTCTAGGATACGCAGGATGCTGATGTGCGCATCCTTGGGGATAACGTCTGAGGATGCCGCCCGACCGCCTCCATATATCAGGGTGCTTGCCGTGAACGACAATGGGAGGGCTTTGCTGAATTTAGCGCGCAAAAAAGCGCAACTGCCAATAATCACAAAACCGGCATCAGCGCATAAGCTGCCCGGGCATGCGCTGGAGATGTTCAACAAGGAGGCAGCTGCAACGGATTTTTATGTACTTGGATTTAAAGATGCACAGAGCCGCATAGGTGGAAGCGAATGGCGAAGGACGCCGGTAATTAAGTGAGCAGTTATCGGCCTATCGGCCACCTCTGCGAGGGTCTTGGCGCTGGGGCGGGCGCGGATTTTGGCGCAAAGCCATTCCTTGCTGGGTGTTTGCGCTAGTCCCGGAAACATTCCTTGCGTCATAGTATGCTTGGCGTTCTTCGTATTCGGCTTGAAGCGCTTGTTGACGCTCTTCGGCGAGCTTTTGCTTGGCATCTGCAATTCTGGCAAGGCGCTTTCGCCGATTGATGTTATATCTGACAATTAGCGCAATGTAAGCTAAGACCAAAATGACGAGTCCCCATATAACATACTGCGCCGCCTGACTTGACAATACATCTGCGACTTGGCGACGCATAAACTCGAAGCTGTGGAGGTCAACGTTTGTGTGCGCAAGCAGTTGGATAGGGCCAAATTCAACGCCGGCCCTGATTATCGTTATCTCGCCTAATATGTCACCGGCTACAATGGGTGCAACAAGCGGCTCGTCGTTTTCAACGGAAAAAATCCTTATGTGCCTGACAAAGTCTTCTAGGGGGATGTCGTTATTGAGCAGCAGCCTTATTTCAGACTCCGGGCGCAAGAGGACGTAGTCTGC
The DNA here is from genome assembly GCA_009787995.1 of Oscillospiraceae bacterium. Lineage (GTDB taxonomy): Bacteria > Bacillota > Clostridia > Oscillospirales > Oscillospiraceae > WRMH01. The sequence goes on along the minus strand of WQSH01000076.1, from coordinate 5,545 downwards.
ACCTGCGCCATGTGTTATCGGCGCCCTGGACACTAGGGAGGTGGTTGAGAGTATTGTGCGCCACCCGAACTGTGCATAACCCCATTCAAAAAGCCTTCTGGCTTCAGTTAGGTTTCGCATGTCAAAGGATTCATCCTCAAGCATGATTTCGTCCGAGCCCAATATGACTGCTATTAGCGATAGCCCCTCTGATTCCGAAACGCCTACATACGAATGGCCGCCCTCAAAGGTTATGCTTGCTATGCCCGCTTTGTTGTGCCTGAAGAAATATCTGCCGCTTTGGTTGAGTAGTGAGTTGCTGCTTGTAAGCCTGCGGGCGTCTGAAGCGTTTGTCGCTTCTATATTGTGCCTGAACACGCCTGCCACTTCAAGAAACAGCTCGCTTGAGGTGGCTTCGCGGAAAATAACAAACTGGTCATATGCCGTAGTGAACTGGCGTTCATTAAATAACCCATGAGCGTTGGTGAAATTAGTGTTTTCGGCACCTAATTCGGCGGCGCGTGCATTCATCATCATTACGAATGCATCCACACTGCCGGCAATGTGCTCGGCGAGCATGTTGTTTGCTTCTGCTGCGGCTCCAACGAAGGCTGCGTACATCAAATCCAGCAGTGGCATGATTTCGCCTTGGCGAATGTTTAGCGTGGTGTTTCTTGCGGTAATCCCTTCCCATGCGGTTTCAGTCATTTCTATTGGATCGTCCTCATAAGCGTAGCCGCCTGCGATTGACTCGACGGCAAGCAGGAGTGTCATGATTCTTGCGAGCGCATCAGCTGGGTGGCGAACCCCAATATTGTGCTGAAAGAGTATTTCGCCTGAATCTACGTCTGCCAAAATTGCCGCTTCAGCGATTAAATCTCTAAATTGTGTTGATGCGCTTGCCGGCAGGTACCCAATGAGCAGCATAACAGGTGTCAAAATGAGCAATATCATGAGAAGCGTCGCAACTGTTTTCTTAAGCATTGTAAACCTCCACATAGCAGCACTGTAAACACCAAAACAAGGCAATTTCTACGATGCCCCCTGACTTATGGTATTATATCAAAAAAAGTAAATGAAACCAACACTTTTTTATGGAAATTCTTTTGTAGATGTGGTATAATCAAAAGGGAAAAAAGCAGATTCATCACAAAATGTAGAAGTTTTAAAACTTTTTTACCCCAAATTTAATAGCTTTCACAGTTTGAATAGACATGCGGTTTTGTGATGTTAAAGGTGGGGTAAATATGAGGCTTAGAAAACTTGAACTCATTATTATTGGGCTGACACTTGCTTTCGCTTGTTTTATTGGAGGATACTTTGCAGGCCGCACCAGCGGTACGGTAAGCATATCCCCATCGGTATTGCACCAAGGCGACATAGTCCCATTTGTCCCGGTGCTTACCCCTGCGCCCGCTCAGCCGGGGCCAGCGCCAAGCGTTCAAGAACCTGAGGCGGAAAATGTGGGGCAGCCGCACGCCGCCTTGCCGCCTACAGAGCAGGCGGTGACTGTTCCGCCTGTGGTTGTTGGTGATGGGCGAATAAATATAAATACAGCGTCAAGGTCGGAGCTGATGGATTTGCCCGGAATTGGCAGCTCGCTATCAGAGCGAATAATCGATTATCGGAACAGGCATGGTTTTTTTAGGAGCATTGAGGAGTTGCGCAACATTTCTGGAATAGGTGAAAGAAGGTTCGAGGCAATTATGGACAGGATTACCGTAGGCAGCTGACAGGGGGGTCAAATGAGAATTTTGGTTGTTGACGATGAGAAACTGCTTGTCAAGGGGATAAAATTTAATCTGGAAAATGAAGGGTATCACGTGGATGCGGCCTTTGATGGCTCGGAGGCGGTCGAGCTTGCCAGGGGCGGCGACTATGATTTGATTATACTCGATGTGATGATGCCTGAGCTTGATGGCTTGGAGGCGTGCATGCGCATACGCGAGTTTTCCACAGTTCCGATAATCATGCTGACGGCACGCAGCGAGGATATGGACAAGGTCATTGGTTTTGAGTATGGTGCGGACGACTATATCACTAAGCCGTTTAATATTTTGGAGCTGAAGGCCAGGGTGCGGGCGTTGCTTAGGCGTTCTGCGCTGGTTAGCAATGTTGTCGGCGCTGTCATAACTGTTGGGCACATTATGCTTGATACAGAAAAAAGGATTGCTAAAAAAAGCGATCAGCCCGTTGAGCTGACGGTTAAGGAATTTGACGTTTTCGAGCTTTTGGCCAAGAATCCAGGGAGGGTGTATGGCAGGGAGACCCTGCTCAACATTGTTTGGGGTTACGAGTATCAGGGCGATATAAGGACTGTCGATGTGCATATCCGCCGACTGCGCGAGAAACTCGAGGAAAATCCCGCAGAGCCTGAGTACATAATGACAAAGTGGGGAATCGGTTATTATGTCAAAGGATGATGTAAGGAAGTTAAGGTTTTTCAGCAAAATAAGGACAAAATTTGCGCTTACGTATTTTTTGGTTATCGCAATTGTCCTTGCGCTTATGAACACTTTTTTTTTGACGGAGACGCGCGACATGATTTTTTCATCGAAGCAGCTCTTCATTCAGGGGCAGGCGCAGTTTATTGCTTCTCACCTGGAGGAAACCTTTGATGTTTTTACCATCGATGAAAAGGACAGAGTGATGGCTGTCATGGCGCAGCTTGACGTTGCCGGTGTCACTTACGTCGTTATTACCGACGGCGACGGTATGGTCTTGTATGACCCGGCAGGAAGGTCCGAACTTCCGGGGTTTCCTGTCGACAGCATGGAAAGAGCTGCTGAGGGCTTTGATGTATTTCACCGCCGCTTTGACGAAGGCACGTTTTTTGTGAGCGCCTTCACACCTATCATAAGCCGGGGGATGGCAATAGGTACAGTTTATGTTCATGATGAGGATGCTGAGCAGGGCTCCGTGCTGATTGAAATGCAGGATACCCTTCGGAACATCTCTATTGGGGTTGCGATTTTTTCAATTGTTGCCGTGGCGCTGATAGTTTGGTCTTTGATGCGCCGCGTCAAACTTATTTTGCAAGCGATAAAATCTGTCCGAGAGGGGCAGTATAGTTATCGCATAGAGATTAGCGGCGGCGACGAGATGGCTTTGCTTGGGGACGAATTTAACAGCCTTACCGACAGGCTCCGAGAGACGGACGAGGCTAGGCGCAGGTTCGTCGCCGATGCGTCGCATGAGCTTAAAACACCGCTTGCCTCCATAAGGCTCCTTAGCGACAGCATACTTCAAAATGAGGATATCGAACGGGAAACGGTCAAAGAATTTATCGGCGACATTGGCATGGAAGCTGAACGCCTGTCCCGCACCACCGGAAAGCTTATGACCCTGACGAGGCTCGATAGCCAGATTGTGGACGAACGGATTAAAGTGGATATGCGGGAGGTCGTTGAGGCTACGCTTAGGATGCTAAGGCCGCTGGCGGAGAGCCGAGGCCTGACTTTGACAGTTGACTTAAGTGACAATTGCTTTGTTTTGGCGACAGATGATGCCATGCACCAGGTAGGGTACAACCTCATCGAAAATGCGATTAAATATAACAAGCCTGACGGAAGCGTTGCCGTCAGGCTCAGGATTGAAGATGGTTCTGTCGTGTTTACTGTGGACGATAGGGGGGTTGGAATTCCGGAGGAGGATTTGCCCCATGTTTTTGAGAGGTTTTATAGGGTGGACAAGGCTCGCTCGCGAGAGGCCGGCGGCAGCGGGTTGGGGCTGGCTATCGTGTGTGATACCGTGCGCGAATTCGGCGGGAATATTTCCGCATCAAACCGTGTTGGAGGAGGCGTGAGGCTACAGGTTCGGTTTGCGCTTTACAAAGGGTAAGGGTGGCTGTTCAGGAGATTTGTATTGTTGACCCTACGACCTGTACTGTTATCATGTTTGTCGTGCCGGAATGACCGACCGGAATGCCTGCAGTGAGCACGACAAGGTCGCCTTTTTCAACGTATCCGGCATCAAGCGCAGCTTGGACCGACTGATTAAATAGCGTGGCTGAATCGGTTTCCTTCCCTGTGAGAATCGGAAAGACTCCCCAAATCAGCTTGAGCTGGCGCTGGACTACTGGATCCGGGGTGCAAGCGATAATCGGGCATGATGGGCGGAATTTCGCAACATTTTGTGCTGTAGTTCCGGAAATGGATACGGTCAGAATGGCCCGAGTGCACAAATCATGCGATGTCGTGACTGTTGCGCGGGAAATAGCGTTTGTTATTGAAGTCTCTGACTTATAGCCCTGCGCAAAGAATCGCTGCCTATAATCTATGTCCCTCTCTATTCGTTCCGCTATTTTTGACATGGTGGTGAACGCTTGGAGCGGGTATTTGCCCGCAGCGGTTTCGCCTGAGAGCATGATTGCGCTTGTCCCATCGTAAATCGCATTGGCGACGTCCGAGGTCTCGGCGCGCGTAGGTTTGGGATTAGTGGTCATCGATTCGAGCATCTGGGTTGCTGTAATGCACGGCTTGCCTTGGCTAACAGCCCTTTGTATAAGGTCTTTTTGGATTATGGGAAGCTCTTCATAGGCCACTTCCACGCCCAAATCCCCGCGCGCCACCATAAGTCCGTCACACTCGGACAAGATAGAGTCGGCGTTTATGACACCTTCAGAGTTTTCTATTTTTGCAATGATTTTGATTTTATTGCCGGAATCCAACCTATGGAGTTCTTCCCTCATTACTTTTATATCGTTTGCAGAGCGCACAAAGGAAGCGGCAATCATGTCAAATTCGTTTTCGACGAAAAATCGCAAATCCATACGGTCTTTTGCATTGATATATGGGATGTCGAGACTTATGCCGGGCACATTCACGCCCTTCCTGTCAGAAATCGGGCCACCGACGACTATGCGGGTAACGACATCTGTGCCGGAAGATACGGATTCAACGGTGAGTTCGATTAGCCCATCGTCAAGCAGAATCCGCGTGCCTTGGGAAACTTCGCGAGGCAGTGAGGCATACGTCATGCTCACCCTTGATGCGTCGCCGACTATATCTGCCGATGTAAGCGTAAAAACGTCGCCTGCAACAAGCTCGACCAGGCCGTCCTTAAATGTGCCTAGCCTGATTTCCGGGCCTTTTGTATCCGCAAGAAGCGCTACAGTTTTTCCTGTTTCGCTGCAAAGCTTACGCAAGCTGTCCACCCTGCTTTTATGCTCTTCGTGGCTGCCATGCGAAAAATTGAAACGAGCGACATCAAGCCCCGCCTCAATCAGGGAGCGAAGCACCCCCGGACGGTCGGTTGCCGGGCCCACAGTTGCAACAATTTTTGTTTTTCTCATTATTTTTTTCTCTCCCAATACAAATAATACAAAAAAGGATGTGACAGGTTGATTCCGATTGATGAGGTAACTGCTATGCTCGATGAAATAGCGGCAGAACTCCCCGACGAAGTGTTCCAAGAACTCAACGGCGGGGTGAGTTTGCTGCCGGACACGCTGCTGAGCGACGCCGACCCTGATGGTGGGCTGTACACTCTCGGTGAGTACCGCCGCGACCAGATGGGAAGGTACATCGTCATTTACTATGGTTCGATTTGCGCCGTTTACGGCAGG
>WQSH01000075.1 GCA_009787995.1 Oscillospiraceae bacterium | reverse complement strand
AGCCTGCAGGTGGACGAATCGGCGCTAACTGGCGAGAGCCAGCCGGTTGACAAGGACGCAAGCGTCCTTATTGAAGAAACAGTCCCGCTGGGCGACAGGCTCAACATGGTGTATTCAGGCTGCCTGGTCACAAATGGCAGCGCCACAGCAGTTGTAGTTGAGACAGCGATGGAAACGGAGATGGGCAGAATCGCCCAATTGCTCAACACCACCCAGAAATTAAAAACCCCGCTGCAGCTCAGGCTAAAGCAATTAGCCAAGCGCATATCAATCCTTGCGCTGGCCGCCGGTGTGCTGATGATTCTTTTCGGCTATTTTGCCCACCCAATCAACCCCATAGACGGCAACCCCCGGGCTTTCCTAGACATCCTCATCTTGGGCGTTGCGCTGGGCGTGGCGGCTGTGCCTGAGACATTGCCCATCATCGTCACCATGGTTCTGTCTTACGGCGTGTATAATATGGTTACGAAAAACACCATCATCCGTCGGATTCCCGCAGTCGAAACAATCGGCAACACCTCCGTCATCTGCTCAGACAAGACGGGCACGCTCACTCAAAACAAAATGAAAATCCAGCACCTCTGGCATGTGCGGCACGACTCTGTCTCCGTGAAGGAAAAAGAAAATTTCAATGCAGACCAAAGAATGCTGGTAGAGCTGCTTGCCTCTTGCAGCAACGCAACTATCGAAGCATTCGGCGATGACGACGAAGAGCATGTCATCGGCGACCCCACGGAGATAGCCATCATCCGGCTGCTCCACGACCTCAACCTCGACCGTGTGCAGGCTGAGAGGGACTACCCAAGGATATATGAACTGCCCTTCGACTCCGGGCGCAAGCGCATGACCACAGTCCACCGCACCGAAGAGGGCTACATAGCCGTCACCAAGGGCGCATTTGACCGCATCCCTGTGAAATGGGATCCGGAGCTTCATCAAAGAGCCATCGAAATACATGACTCATATGCAGAAAAAGCCCTGCGCGTAATTGCAGTTTCCATAAAGAAGTTTACCGAAAAGCCTGACGACTTCAGTATCGAAGCCCTTGAATGCGACCACGAGTTCAGAGGCATGATAGGCATGATAGACCCCCCCAGGCCGGAAAGCGCCGAGGCTGTGGTTTTGGCGAAGGACGCAGGCATAAAGACCGTCATGATTACCGGCGACCACATCGTCACAGCGGCTGCAATTGCTAAGGAAATAGGGATTCTCGACGAGGGCGACAGAGCTGTCGCCGGCTCCGAGCTTGCAGCAATGAGCGACGAGCAGCTTCATGACCAAGTCAAGAGCATCTCCGTCTATGCCCGCGTAAGCCCGGAAGACAAGACTCGCATAGTCCAGGCCTGGACGGCGCATGGCGAGGTCGTGGCTATGACCGGAGATGGCGTAAACGACGCCCCGGCGCTGAAGGCGGCGGACGTCGGCGTAGCAATGGGCATCACCGGGACCGAGGTATCAAAAAATGCGGCGGACATGATTATCACCGACGACAACTTTGCGACGATTGTCGACGCAATTTCCGTTGGGCGCACGGCTTACGACAATATAAGGAAGACAATCGCCTTTCTCCTGAGCGTAAACTTTGCTGAGATTTTTATTCTGCTTGCGGGCATGCTGGTTGTCGGCGTGTCCCCCCTGCTCGCCTTGCAAATACTGCTGATAAATGTGGTTTCTGACGGCATACCCGGGTTCTTCATAGCTTTTGAAGCCCCTGAGCGCGGCGTGATGAAACGCAAGCCGCTCAGGAAGGGCTCAGGCATATTCTCTGCCGGGCTTGGCTCCAAAATTGCCCGGGGCGCAGTCTGCTTCTCCATTTTGACATTGGGCGCATTCTTCTTGGGGGCGTACGTCCTCCCCGCACCTGCCGGATTCTTGCCCGGCTACACTGGCGCATTCTACGACATAGGCATAAGCATGGCGTTTGTAGTGCTGTCTTGGGCGTCAGTCATCAACATATTTAATGTCCGCAGCGATTTGTCCTTTTTTAAGGTAAGCCCGATGGAAAACAAAGGCCTATTCTTCGCTGCGATGGGCACCATCCTCTTCACCCTTTTGGTTGCGCTGACCCCGCCAATCGCAGAGGTTTTCGACATAAGGACGGGGCTGACTGGCCTGCACTGGGCAATCATGGCAGGGCTGGCGCTGCTGCAGCTTGTAATAGGCGAAATCCATAAGCTGATATGGGTGCGCAACCGCTAAACGCCGCCTGTAGGCGGTAGGGTGGCCAAATGCTGCGCCAAGCAAGCTGTCAAGCTCAGTCCTCACCCGTCGAGCCGAATCCCCCCGACCCTCGTGCGGTTTCATCGAGCGCCTCGCAAAGCACTAGCTCAGGCAGCTCGCATCTGCAAATGACCATTTGCGCTATGCGCTCCCCATCCCGGACAACAAACGGCACATTCGAGGAATTCCGCAAACCAACCGTGACCTCTCCCCTATAGTCCGAATCAATCACGCCCACACAATTTGCAGGGGCAATTCCATAATCCACCCCAAGCCCGCTGCGCGCATAAATAAACGCAGCAAATCCCGGCTCGAGAGCCATAGCGAATCCCGCCCCAACCTTCTTAGTCTCGCCCGGCGCTATGACTGCCTCTGCGCCCAAGCACGCAAATATATCAAACCCTACGCTTCCAGCGGTTTTTCGCACAGGCAGTTTTGCATTTGGTTTTGTAAATTTGACAGATAAGCTATTCATACACTGGAGTATATCACACGCAAATCCGCATAGTACAGAAAAATAATAAAAAAATATTCAAAATTTCGCTAAAGTCTATAGCAAAAAATCCGACAATATAGTATGATGGGTGTATTAGCATTGATGCGCCGCACTCAAATAAAAAGATGGAGGGATCCGATATGCAAACAGGAAACGTTGGTCAAACCCCAGCACAATACAACCCAATAACAACAACACAAACGCAAAATAATCAAAATGCGCAAAACACAGCCGCTGCAGGCGGCGGTGCCTCAGCGGGCAATTCAGCTAACGAGGCAATTGCAAACCCCGTTGATACTTTCTCGCCTTCCATGGACGTGCCAAGAACCAGGGACTTGAGGGGCACTGCCGACCCACAGGCGATTAGAAACATGATTAGGGAAACCAACCATGCAGGCGATGCTATTCGCAGGCTTGTGCGTTCCTTGGTCGGGCAGACAGATGCGTCAGGACAGGGCTTCTGGGCAGCCAGAGCCGATGGTGTAAACTTCCAGCTGAGCGAAGCCGAAAGGGCTGAAGCGCAGCAAATGATTGGCGAAGATGGATTTTTTGGAGTCCAACAAACGACTGACAGGATTATGGACTTTGCCAGGGCGCTCGTGGGCTCTGGGGCCAGCGAAGAGCAAATTGAATCCATGAGAGCCGCTGTGCAGGAAGGTTTCGATCAAGTTGCCCAAATGTTCGGCGGGTTTGACAACCTTCCGGAGGTCACGAGGAACACCCATGCAGCCATTATGGAAGCTTTTGACAACTGGGTAGCTGGCGGGCAGGTCTCAACAACTCAAACAGAACAATAAGCTGCATTCCACCGCATCCCATAAAAGTGCAACACGCCCCGGGTTCATTTCTAGAAACCGGGGTTTTCCTATTTGTATAATTCAAATAAATATTGTATACTGGTTATAATAAATTAATTGGCACATGCCACAAAGGAGGAATAGCTTAATGTCTGATAGCATCCAAAACGAACAAGCAAGGATAATGCCCCCCGAAGAAGCAGAGCGAATGCTTGCACGCTTGGGCGAGCTGACGCTCGACGTCTCCAGAATTCAGAGGAAATTCCTAAACTGCAAGTACGGCGACGACCCTAAGCAGGCTCTGGACATATACCTGCCAAACGAGGGTGCCGGTCCGTTCCCGATTGTCTTTTACGCACACGGCGGCGCATGGCAGCGCGGCAGGAAGGACGATGCGCAGGTCGTGCCATTTATGGATGGAGTAAAGCGTGGATATGCCGTCGTAAGCATAGGTTATAGGCTGGTGCCGGACGTCAGATATCCGGACAATATGTTCGATATAAAAGCAGCGCTCCGCTGGGTGGCGAGAAATGCTGGCCCTCACATGCTTGACCCCACAAGAACTGCACTATGCGGCTCTTCGGCGGGAGCGCACCTCATCATGATGGCGGCCTTTACACAGGGGCAAGTGGTTTTCGGCGACATTCCCGGAGAACCTGCTTGCCGCATATTGGCAATTGTTGAACAGTTCGGGCCGACCGATTTTATAAAAATACACACACATTATGATGAATCAGGCTTCCCGCGCGTCCACGTGCCCGGGACCCCCAGTGCGATAGATGCCATGATTGGCACCTATGCCGAATCCATACCAAATATGCTGCGTTTCTACAACCCCACCGACTGCGTGCATCCCGATGTGCCTCCCATTTTGCTTCAACACGGCAAGCGCGACCCGATGATTCCATATCAGCAGGCGATTGAACTGTGCGAGAAAGTCAATAAGGTCGCAGGGGAGGGCAAAGCAGAGCTCGATTTAAGCGAAGATTTCATGCACGCCGATCCAGGGTATGCAGCTCCCGAAAGCGTGAATCGTATTTATGGCTTTATTGACAAGCACTTAAAATAAGTGACCGGGGGATAGCACCGCAAAGGCTCCCCCGGTCGGCATCAGCTTGAACACGCCTGTATCCCATTATCAATAATATGCCGAGCATATCCTCGATTTTACTGCCGCAACACATAACCTAGTAATGGTATTCCTCCACTCTGCGCTCCTCAACGCACATCCTTTCCACATAACCCAGCACCTTATATCTGCTATTGTCGTTCAGCTCCCTGAACATACCCAGCAGATCCATCTCATCTTCGCTTACAAGTGAAGCGTTGGAGTTATCCGACAAAAGCCAATCAAGCGGCACGGAATAGTAATCAGCTATAAATTTTAGCATGGGCTGCCTGGGCGTCGTCAAGTCATGCTCCCACCTATAAACCGAATTCATCGAAACTCCTAAGATTCTGCTTTGCTCACACAGGGTTTTTCTTGTCTTGAGACGCAAGCTTCTCAGCTTTTCACCGAGACTCATAGTGCTACCTCCAATATCGTTTTCTGTGTTCAGCTCTGCCATAAATCTATGGTAATACTAAAATAGACTGAGGTCAATATGCTGGGTCAAAAAACTTGATATCTTTAGTCTGTATTTAGTGTTCTTTACACACTACGAGCGTAAAATAACACGTAATTTCACACAAATTAATCCCTAATTCGTATATGCACTTCTCGGAGCTGCTGGCCGGTAACTTCGCCAGGCGCCCCTAGCATTAGGTCTTGCGCATTGCCGTTAAGCGGAAAGGCTATGACATCGCGGATTGTTTCCTCGCCCGCCAACAGCATTACAATCCTGTCTATACCGGGCGCCATGCCTGCGTGAGGCGGCGCGCCATACTGGAATGCGGTATAAAGCGCACCGAATCGTTCCTCCAAATCCTCCTCGGAATAACCCGCAATCGCAAACACCCTGCGCATAATTTCGGGCGAATGATTCCGCACGGCACCTGATGACAGTTCAACGCCATTGCAGACTATGTCATACTGATGCGCACAAATTTCAAGGGGGTTTTTATCATCTAGCGCGTCCAGCCCGCCTATGGGCATTGAAAAAGGGTTGTGTGTGAAGTCAATCCCCTTCTTTTCGGGATTGTATTCAAACATCGGGTAGTCTGTTATAAAACAAAACTCAAATGCATTTTTGTCTGTAATCTCAAGCGCGTCCCCAAGCCAGTTTCTGATTTGCCCGGCAAGCTCGTCCACCACTGTAGCCACATCGCAAACGAAAAACAAAGTGTCCCCCTCATTTATCCCAAGCGAGGATATAAGCTCCCGCTTATGCCCATCGGTCAAAAATTTCTCTATGGGCCCTTTAAAATCCCCATCCGCCAGGGTGATATAGCCCAAGCCTTTCATGCCAATGCTTGTGGCGTATTTGAGCGAGTTGTCAAAAAATGACCGCGGCCTGCCTGAACAGTCCGCCACTATGCCCCTAACGGGTTTGTTTTTAAACAGCGGAAAATCAACTTGCGAAAAAAAGTCAGTCAAATCGCAAATCTCCAGCGGATTGCGCAAGTCCGGCTTATCCGAACCATACTTTAGCACGGCATCGCCATATGCAATTCTTTTAAATGGCGGTGAAGAGACCCTCTTGTCCGTAAATTTTGCAAAAGTTTCAAACAAAACCTTTTCAGCGACTGACAGAACATCATCCTGCTCCGCAAACGCCATCTCAAAGTCCAGCTGATAGAATTCTCCTGGAGAGCGATCCCCCCTCGAATCCTCATCTCTGAAGCATGGCGCAATTTGAAAATATTTGTCAAATCCTGACACCATAAGCAGCTGCTTGAATTGTTGCGGAGCCTGCGGCAAAGCATAAAACTTCCCTTTATGCTTCCGGCTCGGGACTAGGTAGTCGCGGGCTCCCTCGGGAGACGAGGCCGTTAATATGGGGGTTTGTATTTCGAGAAACCCCAAACCTGTCATCTGTTCGCGGATAAAGCTGATTATTTGGGAGCGCAAAACTATGTTCTGGTGCAGTGCGGGGTTGCGAAGGTCAAGGAAGCGATACCTGAGTCGCACTTCCTCGCGAGTCTCGGTCGATTCGCCAATCTCAAACGGTAGCATATTCTTGCACGGCCCTAAAACCTCAAGCACGTCAGCAAACACCTCTATCTGGCCAGTGCCGAGCCTAGTGTTTATGTTCTCCTCTGCACGCGCCCGAACCTTGCCGCAAATCGAAACCACTGCCTCCCGATTGACACCGTCAAGCATCGAGTCGTTATGCAAAACAACCTGGGTTATCCCGCTAAAATCGCGAAGGTCAAGAAACATAACGCCCCCATGGTCGCGAATAGTGTCCACCCAGCCGGAAAGTCGCACCTCCTCACCGATATTTTCCTGCCTAAGCTGGCCTGCAGTATGTGTCCTGTGCATTGAATTCACTCCTCAATTCAGAAAATGGAAAACCAAGCATAATCATAAATCCTACCCAATTCTCCATTTTCAATTTTCAGTTCAGATATCCAAAAGGCCTCGAAAAAACGCCCACTGCGCACACTTTAGTCAGTCACGTAAGGCAACAGCGCAATTTGGCGGGCGCGCTTGATAGCAACCATCAGGCGCCTCTGGTGCTGTGCGCAGACGCCGGTCGTCCTGCGGGGCAGTATTTTGCTGCGCTCTGACAAGTATCTCTTAATTTTTGCCGCATCTTTGTAATCAATGTCTTGAGCTTTGTCGACGCAAAACTGGCACACCTTCCTGCGCTTGCGATTATGCGGTCTATGATCTCTATCGTTAGACAAGATAATTCCTCCTCAATTTTAAAATGGTAAATCCCCGTCGTCCATATCCAGCTCGGAAAAGTCCGAACCCTCGACGGGAGCTGGGAAGCTTTGGCTATAGTCGTCCCTTTGAATGGAAGAGCCAACGCTTGAATCCCTGCTTTTTTTGCTCTCGGTAAAATAGATATTGTCTGCGACGACCTCAGCGCTGCGGCGCTTATTGCCGTCTTTATCAGTCCAGTCCCGAATTTGAAGCCGCCCTGTGACAGCAGCCATCTGCCCCTTTGTAAAATATTTAGAGACGAATTCCGCCGAATTTCTCCATGCAACAATATCGATAAAATCCGTCTGCCTCTCACCGCCGTCCTTGGGGGTGTAGCCCCTGTCCACGGCAAGCGAGAACGAAGCCACCGCCACCCCATTCGGGGTATGGCGCAATTCTGGGTCACGCGTGAGTCTTCCCATAATAACGATCTGGTTCATCACAATACTCCTATTCTCCGACGACGGTAATGAGCGAACGCATCATACCGTCAGTGATTTTGAGTACGCGATCAAGCTCCGCCGGGAACTCTGGACCTGATGTGAACTTGACGAGTACATAATACCCTTCAGGCTTATCGTTAATCAGGTAAGCAAGCTTCCTCTTGCCCATCTCCTCCAGCTCATTGAGCGTCCCATTTGCCTCAATGAGGGCTTTGAACTTCTCTACCATCGCTGCGATTTGCTCTTCGCCTAAATCCACGTCGATAATATACATGAGCTCATAGTTTGCTGACGTTTTTGCCACATTATACACCTCCTTCTGGTCTATTCGGCCCCCAGTCAAAGCTAGGGGCAAGGATTGCCTGAGTGCTTTGTAATTATACATGAATACCAAGGTTTGTCAACAACAAAAATCCGGCCAGAGCGGCTGGCCGGACTCGTTGCATTCATAAAATTTTGATGAATACTTGTAATTGCGACTGTGCATTCTCAAACTTTGGTGTGTGAAATGTTGATTGAAAGGGTTAAAAAATTTTTTCAATATGGATACCCTACCAGCAACAAAAACATTATTATTCCCACAATAGTCCCGCCGCCTAAGATAAAAATCGACTTCCTATGCTTACCTGTGTTTTTCCGCAAACGCAGCGCGTCAAGCAAAAATGTCAAGATGCATATTGCCAAAGCTGCAAGGAGCAGCCCGAATGCAATTGGAAACAATGTCTCATTCCATTGCTGCCTCACGTAAATAGGCGAATCATAATGTATTTGCATTAAGCTGGTTATAAATCTAAGCTCCCTTTCTGGAGCCGCCGCTTCAAGCACCGCCCATACCGCAAACGCAAACACCCAAGCTATAACGCTTAGTATGGTAGCCACTCTTCCTACCCAGTCGACTTTTTTCTTTTTGCTTAGAAGCTCTTCCCTTCGCTCCCATGCTTTTCGTATCTCTTCAAAATCATCCACAAGCAACGCCCCCTTTCAAGCAATCGGAATTCACATGGCCCTGATTCCGGCACAATATCTCCTCCACCTGCTCTAATTGTTCGAGTGTGTTGACCCCCAATATTTCATCGCCAAGGTTACGTCTGAAAAGCCCGACTCTTGCACCGTTTTTGCGCAAAATCTCCGGCACATCAGTCAGATAGTATTCGCCTTGAGCGTTATTGTTTTTTACTTCCTTCAGCGCTGCAAGCATCAATGGCGCATTAAAAACATAGACCCCGGTGTTAAGCTCCGTTATCATGCGTTGCTCTGGGGTGCAGTCCCTATCTTCTACCACGCACAGAAAAATTCCATCAGCATCCCGCACAATTCTGCCAAATGGCAGGTCAAGCGTAGTCTCGCCCGTTAGGATTGTACAGTCATTGCCCTGCTCGAAATGGGCTTTTAGAAAAGCTTCATAGGTTTCGCCCTTGATTAGCGGCATGTCCCCATAGCAGATCAAAACGGCGCCATTAAAATCTGAAAGCTGCCCGCTCGCCGCCATAACCGCATGCCCGGTTCCAAGCTGCTCTGCCTGCTCAGCGAATACATAGCCGTCAAAGTAGCCAATGACTTGTTCCTTGCCATATCCAACCACAATGACAACATCCTCTTTTGGCATCGCTGGCAGTGCGTTAAGTACATGCCACAGCAAGGGCTTTCCACGCGCCAGCCTCATGACCTTCGGCGCATCGCTTTCGCCAGCCTGCAAGCGCGACCCCTTGCCAGCGGCCAAAACAATCGTCTTTAACTGTGAAATCATGAGCATTCTCCCCTAACTTTTTCTAATCGATGCTTCCGGCCAAAGGCATTACTGTTTCTGTAATCCGCTCGACCGTAAACTCGTTTGCCCGAAGATATGAATACACACCGGGCAAAACCGATGCCGCCCCTTCTGTGCATGGGAACAAAAGATTTTTCCTATCGCCGCCCTCTCTTGGAAGATTTGCCGTAATGACTGCCACAGACTGTGCTGAATAGTCAACAAGGCTCTCAAATCCATCCCAAAAAATCAAACCATGTTCGGCGGCTGTCTCAGCCGCTGTCTCTGTGGCATATCCTGCCGACACAATCACCGTCCTGACCTTCGCAGCTTCAAACAGCAGCGCAGAAGTCTCAAGATACTCTTCAAAAGTACCATCCTCCAGCCAAATCCCCAGCGCATGGCCCGTCCCGGAAATCCTGCGGATCAAGTCTGGATTTTTGCGAATATCGTCCGCATTTACAAAAAAACATGCATGAAAGCCAGATTCCGCTTGGATATCAAGCAAATCCAGAACCCATACTGCGCTCCCGGCAGAAATATCGAAGAAGCTGAGGTGAATTGTGACATCGCTGTAATCGGGCGGCACGTCATCGCCTGGGAGCTGCGTTGCACCATTCCCGGGCGGCGGCGGGTGTGCTGCAAAGTGCTCCAAAAACGAGGCTCTAAGCTCATCCCTGTTCATGCCCACCGCCGTTGGGCCATTAACAATCGAATCCGAAATTATCCTCAACACTTGCATCTGCCTTTCAGGAATTATTGATGCAGGCACTGGAACAATTTGATAGCTAAGTCCAAAAAAGTCGCTGACATGCCGAAGCGGCACAAAGAACCTCGTGCCCACTCTCCTTGCGTGCGGCCATCGCAGAGTTGTTCCATCCTGATTAACCGTTCTTGCTTCACCTGGCCTCGTGTAGAAATTCACATACCTGGTGCCCCTGTACAGACGCACAAAATCTTCGGAGCTCACTTCCCACACACCCAAACCTGTTAGCACCACAACCGGTATGAAAATGTCGTTGCCTATGTAAAACGGCATAGTATCTTCGTTATATGGCAGCTTTGTTTCATTAATTATCACGAAATAAGGCGGCGACGCCGCTTGCGAAACTTCCGACAAGAACGCCATGCCGAGAATAAATATTGCAAACAAAGAAATAACCCTTTTTTTCATAATTCCCACACATCCTTGAGAAAAAAAACATAGCCCAACTGGTTATTTTTATAACTTATAATAGCACATCTTCCGCGATTTGACAAGAGCTTCGCCATTTGACATCCGGTTCTTTTGGTGTTAATGTGCTTCTAGCGAGGGGATGATGATA
>WQSH01000074.1 GCA_009787995.1 Oscillospiraceae bacterium | reverse complement strand
GAAAACTCGCGCGAGCGGCTTGAGGCAATGCGCGCTACGAGCGACGGGTTTAAAATTGCCGAGGAGGATTTAAAGACCAGGGGGCCGGGCGATTTTTTCGGCTCGCGCCAGCACGGACTGCCCGAGATGAAAATCGCAAACCTGACCTCGGATATGGAAATCCTGATCAAAGCTCAAAATGCGGCGGACGAAAACTTGCGCAACGACCCAAAGCTAGCATCGCCGGAAAATAGGAAGCTGCTGGAGCAGATAACAAGGGTTTTCGAGATAAATGCAGATAGGCTCAATTGAGGTGCCCTATCTTTTCCGTGAAAGTGCGGCAATTTCATAATGAAGACAACAGCAACATCGTTAAGTTTGGGTGGGATGATTTAAAGGTCTGCATTGCAGCTGCGTTACAAAAAAGGAGTATGAAATATGTCCACAAATATTGACCCACAACGCAATCCAAACAATGAGATTGCCAAGGTGCCTACAGGTAAGAAAAGCAAAAAGAAACTAATAATCATACCGTTTGTGCTGATATTGGCAGCTGTGGCAACATTCATGCTGTGGCCTGCAAATGTATCACGCCAAGAAGCTCAAGAAATAGCCGCTGCGTACGTAGGAGGAAGCAATAGCCGTGCAAACCCTGCCAGCAGGGATTTTGAGAGATTCCAAAGGGTTTGGAGCGTCGAAGTGTTTTATGATGGGTTTGTCCATGAAGTCTATGTAAGCATGAGAACAGGTGAAGTTGTTAAGGTCGAAATTGATAGGTGGGACTAAAGCAAGGGCACTTCCGGTTGCTATTAAGTGCCTGCTATCAGTCCGGCATTGAGAAGCCTGCACACTCCTCTACGCTCGGTCAGTTCCGTAGCAGTAGCCGGAATTCCCTCTCTACGATGAGCGCACAGCCTGCTCCTAGGTTTTCTTGGCTGGCACTGAATTGTTACCACCTCCGAAAACACAGTGTTCAAAAATAAAACTTTTTACTATACGCAAAAATTAAATTATGATATAATCGGTAGAATCTAAAATCTTGGGAGGGTCATATGAAACTAAAAATACGAAGGAATTTAGGCGCAATACTATTGGCAGTCGTCCTTTTGGTGACGCCGCTTACCACTGTGTTTGCGGTTGCAACGGACGAAAGCGCCGTTGGCGCGGAGCAAATTGCACAGCTGGACTCGCTGGTTACAAGGGGACGGTTCGCAATGATGCTTAGCGAGGCATTCATGCTTGAAGCAGCGCCAGGCACGGAAAACTTTTTTGATGTACCGGACGATCACCCGTACGCCTCAGGGATACTCAGCGCCAGAGCGCATGGCTACATGGTTGGAAACAGTATGGGGTACTTTTTTCCTGATTCAGTGATATCAGGGGCTGAGGCGGCTGTGCTCCTGAACAACATGATTGGATTTGACGGCTCAAGGGTAACGCCTGTGCAAGATCTGGCCATCCCCGACTGGGCAGTTGCGTCAGCATCGGTGCTTCTGGACCTGACTATGCTGAGTGCGGCGCTGATTGAGTTGCCGCAGCTCACGATGGCGGATGCGGCGCAGGTTTTAGGCGCAGCTGCAGTTGCGCTTATGATTCCGCAGGGCACGCCGTATGCACTGGTGCAAGCGGAATTGCGAGATAATTTCTTCTCATACATCAACAGGCAATTTCTCGCAACTGGAACATTCAACCCGGGCGATATGATTGCATCGCCGCTGAGCGATATAGGCCTTTTGGTTAGGCAGCAGCAGCAGGTGATACTCCAGGAAATTTTGGAAAACCCAAACCATGCTCGTGGTTCCGATGAATGGAGGATTCGCGAACTATACAACATGTTTCTCGACAATGAGACAAGAACAGCGTCGATAAGCAAGCTTGAGCCGTTTTTTGACACGGTCAGGGCTGCCGAGTCGATAGATGAACTGCTGGAGGTGGCGAGAAGATACTCGGATTTATTTGCGTTGCAGCCCTTCTATGCTCTCAGCTTTGTCCGCGATGCGAGGGTGGATGCCACGCAGTGGGCTGCGATAATAGTCCCCGGGTCGCTTGATTTGGGTGCGAGGGAGTTTTATGTGGACGACGAATCCCTTGCCGGAATCCATGCCGCATACAAAGGCTTTCTGGCTGCGCTTCTGAGCTATATTGGCGAGACGGAAAACCTGGAGGAGAGGGCGGCTGCGATTTTTGCGATTGAGCAAAGCCGTGCCGCACTGATCCCCCCAAGCGAGGCGATGGTAGACCCGCAGGCGATATTTGTAGAGACGACTTGGGAAGAGGTGAAAGAAGCCACAAGCGTGACACAGAGCTTGTCGTTCCAAGAAGAGCTATTCGAGCTTGCGCTGGGGATGAACGTATACAGCCCCGCAATGGACTACATCAGGTTTATCGAGAGCCTCTATGTCGAAGAAAATCTCCAAGCACTCAGAGACGTGGCTCTGATACGAGTCCTCTCGACATTTATGCATGTTTTGGGCGATGAGGTTTCGGCACTGGGTGAGACTCTGCATGCTGCAATGTTTGGCGAAGTTGGGGGAGATAGGCTCAGCCTTGAGGAGCGCTCACAGCAATTTGTGACTTCGATGATGTGGCGCACATTTTCGCGCATGTATTACCAGCGGTTCAGTTCGGAAGAGATAAAGCGGGATGTCACCGAAATGATTGAAGACATTAGGGCGATGATGAGAGGGATGATTGGCACGCTGACATGGATGAGTCCGGAAACGCAGGCGACAGCCGTTGAAAAGCTGGATGCCGTCAGGGCTTTTGTGGCGTTCCCCGACACGCCGGTAGAGGAAATAGCGTTTCAAATACGTGCGCAGGCCGAGGGGGGCTGCCTAATCGAACTGACGATTGACCTTGCGTCACTGAATCAGGAGCTGTCGATAGAGATGCTCAGAGGGCCTGCGAATGTCGATATTTGGACAAGCATACCAACCTCGACAGTCAATGCGTTTTATTCCGGCATGGACAATGCAATAATAATTCCGGCAGGAATCCTGCAATACCCGGTCTTTAGCCCCGATGCGCCAAGAGAGCGCAACCTGGGCGGGATTGGCGCTATCATCGCACATGAGTTTACGCATGCCTTTGACCCAATGGGTTCGCAATTCGATAAGGACGGTACGCTTACAAACTGGTGGGCTGATGAGGATTTTGCGGCATTTAACGAATTGACCGACAACGTGGCAGAGATACTTGACGCAATATCGTTTGGCGGCGTCAACCTAAACGGTGCTTTTAGCGCCGGAGAGACGATAGCTGACCTAGGAGCTATGGAAGCCGTGCTTGCTGTGGCGGCAGGCATTCCCGGAGCAGACCTGTCGTTGGTCATGGAGTCGTGGGCAAGGATATGGGCGGCCCGTATGTCGCCGGAGGTCGCGACGTTCATGATATTCAATTCGCCGCATCTGCCTATGAAACTTAGGGCAAACTTCATTCTTGCGCAGCTAAATGAGTTTTACGAGGTGTTTGGCATAGTGGAAGGCGACGGAATGTATATTCCGGAAGGCCGGCGCTTGAGCTTCTGGTTCTAACGGCCGGAGCAAGCCAGGGACAAAAAACCAGCAAAAAAGCACCCTCCTTCCCGGGGGGTGCTTTTCCAGGGGCGTTATTCTGTGAGTGAATGCAGATTCATCCTCAGCTGATGGTGTAGCTGCCCCTGACAAGCAGCCTCACGGTGTCCCCCGTCGCCCTTACCCCATTGCCCTCGATTGTCACGAGGTACATGTGGTTTGGTGTCAGCGCCGAGCCGGACGACAGAGTGCTTCCGCTTGTATAATTGACCAATGCCGGCTCCGAAGCGCCTGACGCAGTCGCCGTCTGTATCCTCAGCATTATCTCGGTCCCGACTGAGGCAGACAGAACTTGGCCATTGTTGAGCGTCACCAAATGGAACCTATCAGCCGTGCCTGAGGCGCCCTGGCCGGGGGCTGCGGCTCGAATCTGCGCCTCAAGCTCGGCAATACGAGTCTCAAAGCGCTGGATCATCTCCTGCTCGGTGGCCCTCGCATCGTTTAAAACCTGCGGCCTGAATATGTTGGTCAGGTAACTAAGCGTAATAAATGGGTCGTCCTGCGACCCGGGCGAAGCAAAAGCCAAGAAACTAGCCCCAGACACCAGGACTACAGCCGCCAAAACGAGCAGGCCAACAGCCCCAGACACCAGGACTACAGCCGCCAAAACGAGCAGGCCAACAGCAAATTTACTTTTCAAAACACAAAAACCTCCATTTTCGAATAACTGCTGATAATCAGCTTAATCCATTATGCGCCATATGTCAAGTGCGAGAGGACGGCTCTGGGGAGCATCGAGATGACGTCCCCGGCAGTGACGGAATATTCGCCGAGCTTCTCAGCGCACATATCACCGGCAAGCCCGTGCAAGTACACAGCAGCGGTGACGGCTTCCTTCAAGGGGAGGCTCTGGCCAATAAGTGCGGCAATCATGCCCGCAAGCACGTCGCCAGAGCCGCCCTTTGCCAATGCAGGGCCGCCAGTGGTGTTGATGTAAGCGGTGCCGTCTGGAAGCGCTGTAATAGTCCTATGTCCCTTCAAAACCAAAACGCAGCCATGCCTATGCGCAAACTCGCGAGCGGAATAAAGTCTGTCGCCGGAAGTGAGGTCGCCGCCCAGCCTTAGGTACTCGCCGGGGTGCGGAGTCAAAATCAGCGGTCCGGCAGATTGCTGCAAAATATCAGGGTTGCCTGCTATCGCATTAATCCCATCAGCGTCAAGGACAATGGGCGTTTTTGCAAGTCTGATAACCGAAATAACCAGCTCAGTAATCTCCGGGGAACGGCCTAGGCCGGGGCCCAGGAGCAAGACGTCGCACTCATTTGCGCGCCTGACAAGCTCACCGGCGGCATTTGCTGCAAAGCGGCCGTCACCGCTGGCAGGGAGCGGGAAAGGCATTTCCTCGTCAAGCTTTACAGCCATGATATCGTATATTGGTTCAGGTACGCCCAGATATACAAGCCCTGCCCCCATTTTCGAAGCAGCCCTTGCCGCCAAAGCAGGGGCGCCTGTGTAGCCGACGCTGCCCGAAGCAATAAGGCAGCGGCCATGGTTGCCCTTATGTGCGTCAGCCCTCCTGCGGGGTAGGCTTACTTGCTCTGCCGTCACGGCAAAAACCGGAGATATTGCCCCATCGACAATGTCCTGCGGTATGCCAATATCGCACACTCGAAGTTCGCCGCAATGCGTACATCCGGGTTCAATGAAGTGGCCCGGTTTTGCGAGCGAAAATGTGATAGTGGTATCGGCTCGAACTGCATCTCCCATAATCGCCCCGGTGTCGGCGCACACTCCGCTTGCGATGTCGGCAGAAATCACAAAGGCTTGCGTAGAATTTATAAGCCGGACGGCGCTTAGTGCGTCGCCGTATAGCTCCGAATTAAGGCCGATGCCAAAAAGCGCATCTATTATGATGCCGCAAGAATGTACATATTCCTCCAAATCGTAGTCCTGAGCTTGCGAAAAGGCCTCAAGCGCGCCTTCGGCAAAATCAAGCCTACGGCACATTTCCCTGGAGTCGTGAGAGAATTTTTCAACATCGCCAATAACAAAAACGCGTACGTGCACGCCTTTGCTAACAAGGTATGCTGCAGCACCGACGCCGTCACCGCCGTTGTTCCCAACGCCGCAGAACACAGCTACGTTGCCGTTCGGTCCCAACCGCTCCAGCGCAGCAGTGGCGATATGTTCCGCCGCATTTCCCATTAAGTACACACCGGGGACATTCAAATCTTCGATAACATAACTGTCCATTTCCCGCATTTGAGCAGAATTGGTGAGTTTCATAATAGAGCATCCTCCGTGGCCCGGCACGTTGCCTAGCGTCTTCCTGCGTTGAGGGTGATGCCATCGCAACCGCACGGCAAACCCATTCCATTCTACATTCTTTTAGCAAAATTTGCAAGAAAATTCGCAGGATGTATCGTGTGTGGCATTATGTGCAAGCCTTATTGCAGGCTACTAGTAACACCTCTGCAAACCATCCGCTGCTACCGGTCAATTTACTGTGTTTTTTTCGCTAGTACGGGTCTTGTCGCCCTACTTACGCGAAAAAAACACAGCAAACAGCCCGGTATCAGCTACCTAAGTGGAGTGCAACCAACCTGTGTTTTTAGAGGCCCGCTGGAGCATTATGCGGATGGCGTTGTTTATGCTGTCCGCTATATGCAGCCTGTCGCCACCCCTTGCGCCCTCGGTGCACTACCAGCCGTTGACAGTTTGTAGCCTTGATATTTCTAGTGGGTTAAGCCAGTGGCATACTAGAAAAATTGAATTGCCAAAGAGAGGCTAGGCATGACATATGAACTTGAATACATGCCATCACATGTTGATGAGTCGGAAAAGACAATTCATATTCATAAAATCCCTCGCGGGATGAGGGATTTAAAGGAGTTGCTAAAAGCACAGATATCTTTATATATGTCAGATAATATATACCAGGGGATGAGAGTAACTTCACTCAACTCTCATCTATTTTATCTGCAATCGCTCGAATAGTAGAGACCAGCGTTTTTGGTTTGAGTTTATCGCAATTTCTTAG
Organism: Oscillospiraceae bacterium; assembly: GCA_009787995.1. Classification (GTDB taxonomy): domain Bacteria; phylum Bacillota; class Clostridia; order Oscillospirales; family Oscillospiraceae; genus WRMH01. The sequence goes on along the minus strand of WQSH01000074.1, from coordinate 4,336 downwards.
CAGGGAATTAATATTACTTAGCAAAATATCGTCAGGAGTGAATGAGTCAGCCAAAAGATAGTCCAGATTAACATTTAATGCTTTTGATATTCGGAACACAGCCTCTAACGAGGGGAAGCGTGTTCCTCTTTCTATATGTCCCATGTGTGCAGATGAAAGTATACACATATCCGCAAGTTGCTCTTGTGTTAAATTTAATGCTTCTCTGGCGCGACGTATCCGCTCACCCATAGAGGTATAATTTATTTCCCAGCTCACCGCCCACCTCACTTTCAAATTAAGGCATCTATAAAACCTGTTCCATTCCATTATAAAATATAGCTGATGTAAGCAATGCGGCATATTATGCAGTGTTTTAGCAAATAAATATTGCATGGTAGCATTATTTGTGGTAATATGCAGATGATTAACTAAATTATGAACTTATTTTCTGCAAAAAAATATATAAAATATGCGATAAATAACTACTTGTGCTTATAGCTGGAGGGGATAGATATGAAGTGTAATTGTGGAGGAGATATTCTAAAAGTTAGCGAAGTGGACGCATATTGCAAAGCCTGCGGAGCACATGCGGATGCGTCTGCTATCGAAGATTCTGCAACAATAGCTTCCGGAATACCAGCAGAACAATCGATAGAGTTGGAGCAATCACCGGAAGTCAGTGAACAAATAAAAAATATAGCAAAGGAAGAATTAAATAAGGCGTTAGACGCATCAAAAGAGGTAACAAAAAACGTAGCTGATGTATCAAAGAAAGTGGCAGGTACATCAAAAAGGGTAGCGAAAAAAGGAGCAGATGCGCTTAAAACTGAAAAGAGCAAAAAAATCATCAAACGGACAGTGATAGTTTCATTAGTAGTAGCCGTTGTTATCGGAGTTGCTCTTATTGCTGCATATGCTCTAGCTCTCATTGGTCCACCTCGCCATACAGTGGAGTTCTTATTAAACGACGGAACAAATGACAGGCACACCAGTAATATAACTTTCAGAGGCGAGGGAGCGGTCAATCGACTTGATGACCCATCACGCGAAGGTTATGCTTTTCTCTTCTGGGCAACAAATCCAACTGCAGGTCGCCGAGTAGATTTACCCACTTCATTTGATGAAAGCATAACACTATACGCCCGATGGATTGCTGAACATTCGGTGACTATTCGCCTCAACGATGGTACAGACGAAATACTCAGTGAGTTCATAACACACGATGGGTATACAATCGACATGCCGACTGAGCCGGAGAAATATGGTCATGCCTTTGTGCGGTGGACAACAGACCAGGCGGGAAATCAGCCTTTTGCATTTACTGCATCGGTGACAAGTCCTTTGAGTTTATATGCACAATGGATTGCTGAGCGGCGAGTTACACTTATGCTCAATGATGGCACAGGTTCTATGTACGACGAATCTGTTGTTAAAGATGGTGAAACGATAAGGCAGCCGCCCATACCCTTAAGGCAGGGTTATGCATTTACTAATTGGACTGCTGATAATGCAGGAAATATAATATTTGATTTTTCCATACCTGTCACCAACGATGTAATTATCTATGCCCAATGGATACCGCTTCGTACAGTCTCGATAAATCGTAATTACGCCGGAGCAGCAACTGTTTTACCACAGAATCTCACCGACGGATCAACTGTTTCACAGGTCTACGTGCCGAACCGTTCAGGCTTTGACTTTATCCACTGGACATCGGATGCCACCGGACATAATGTAGTATCGTTAGACACGGTAATAAACACAAACATTACACTATATGCCCAGTGGCAGCGAACTCCCGTTGTGTTCGTCGAAGCTGTACCGCCGCATGAAGCTGCTGCAAGTCAAGCCTGGGCAGGAACAGGTGCATTTGTAGGAGGCAGCATAGTTATGGCGGGAAATACATATTTAAATTCTATGCGATATTCAATTTTATCAAACGGCAGATCTTATTCTTTTAGCTTACAAAACTTAAATGGTAATTTTGAGAATTTAAGTGGCATTATTGGGCGCATTGATGGCTCTGCAATGTCTGATGCAATAATAACATTCCACGGAGATGGTGAACGCATTACTTACTTTATTATTAGAGCAACTGATCTTCCGAGGCAAATATCGGTAGATGTTACGGATGTGCATCTTTTGCGTATTGAGGTTCGTTCATATAGAGCACTTGGTGGATGGCAATCTGGCACTATTGGTTCATTTGCATTAGCAAACGCTTGGATATCGTAAATATTACGATTGTTAAATTGCGTCAGTTTTTAGTATGAGGTGAGAAAAAATGTTTTGTATAAGTTGTGGGAGTAAGCAACAAGAAGGTGCTGCATTTTGTGCCGGGTGATGAGTTTGTCTGTGTCATGAAACCGGAAAACATAGCAGCAATACAAGGCATGAAAGCGAAGATTAGAGAAAAGAAAAAGTAATGCATCATTAATCCATTTTGCTAATTTATCAATTTACAAAAAACGTTATGCAAAATGTACATGCCGAGAGAGGTTGCGAATAAAAAAAAACAGGAGAATAACAGAATGGAATTAAAATCTGCTACTTGCCCAAACTGCGGAGGGAATTTGGAACTTGACCCGTCAAATGAAAGAGGGATATGTCCATTTTGCAAATGCGAAATACTAGTCGCTGATGCGATACAGAAATTTAAAGGTGTGGTTGAAGGTATTGCTACGAATAAAAGCAAGTTAACTCGTGCTACTCAAATGTTGCAAAACAATGACTATGATGGTGCTATAAAAACGTTTAGAGCATTGTTGGATACAGACCCCGAAAACCATGAAGCATGGTGGGGCTTGTTTAATTGCGATGTAGCCGTAGCGGAGTATTACTTGAACAAGGATGGAGTTAGCGAATCCAGCGTAAATAAGTATAAATCTGACCTCAGGGAAGCTATCGAGCAAAGAGGGAAATGGGCGGTTGACTATGCTCCGGCAGATAAAAAATCTGAATATGAATCTGGATTAAACAATGTCAGAAACAAGATTGAAACGACAGTTGCTCCCAAAAAAGGATTTTGTTATATAGCGACGGCTGTTTATGGGTCTTATGACGCATCCGAGGTTCTGACACTAAGACGATATAGGGATGAAGTGCTTTCAACGTTCCTGTTTGGGCGTTTGTTCATTGACTCATATTATTACGTAAGCCCGCCTTTGGCTAAGTTTCTAAAAAACGCTAATAGAACTAACATTTTTGTGCGAAGCATATTGGATAAAATGGTCAGAAAGCTGAATGCGCGCTTTGAAAATGATGCGAGTTCATAAGCACTGTATGCTTCTATGGCAATTAAATCAAGCTTAATACAAGTATTTGTGACTGAGCTAAATGAGTTACGCTCTCTGCCGGCGTTTCTTTGATATAAGAAAATATATTTATTTGGAGGTTAACATGGCACAATACAAATGTGTAGCTGGACCAGGAGTTCTAGGTATCAAAAAGATTGATCAGCTCCAAGATGCAATTGGTTCATACGGAGAGATTATAACGAAAGAGACCGTTGGAGGTTGGGTGCTCGATGGCATATATCCAATCCAAGTGACCAAGAAAGCTGGATTACTTAGTAAGCTAGTTGTTGGTTTGAGCGACGACAACTATGACCTAAATATGCTGGTGTTCAAAAAAGATTAATGAAAATATACCATGTCAGCCACAGATTCTTTGGCGAGGGCAGAATCATCGAAGAGTCTGTAAGCTGGTGCTTATGGGAGTTTTATAGAGGCGGTATACGATAGTGTTAAAGAGAGGCAGCATTGATGTGACCGCTCTCGCAAGTGGTGAGCGGATAGGCTTAGGCGCGGTTGAAATTACAGCCGTGCCACATTTGTCAATCCTTCAAAAACGCTTCTCCGAGATGGCTAACATCGACACCGAGTATAAGCAGGATATGGCGCGGCTACTCTCGGAGGTGTTCCAAAACTATAAAAACACATCCAACAACTGTGAAGACATATCCTTGGAGATACTGTGGTCAACTCAGGCTGTGACAAACCAGCCATACAAAGCCTCTATAACTTTGCATATCATCATCCGAGCAATAGGTAGAAGGGACACAGATTTAGAGAGTACGATTGCTGCACTTATGCAGATTTGTAAAGCAACTCTTGATTTTGGGAAATATGATTACCGAGAAGCGGATATTAGCGAGTTGACTTCTCGGGTCAGTGGAATTAACAACCAATCAGTCAAAGCTGTTGTTAAGAGTGAAAGTCTTGAAAACTTACAAAATAGCATGGTGCCGTTTTGTTTTGCCTTTGACAAGCTACCCATTACAGAAAACGATATGAGCCGAGTTGTCAGTGCGCTTATAGACCATCCAAATACGGCAGTGTCGTTTCAACTTATA
>WQSH01000073.1 GCA_009787995.1 Oscillospiraceae bacterium | reverse complement strand
ACCGTTACTTCCCCGAGCCCGACCTACTGCCAATAGAGATTGACGAGGGCTGGCTCGGCAGCGTCCGCCGATCCCTGCCTGAGCTTGCGCACCACAAGCGTAAGAGATACATCGACGATTTCGGCCTTTCGGAGTTTGAGGCGTCCGTCCTGACAAATCATAAGAAAATATCCGACCTCTTTGAGGACGTTTCAAAACAAAGCAACGAGCCTGTGGAATCGGCGCGCCTCATCACGGGCGAAATAATGCGGCTCGTGAACGCCACGAACACATTGCCCGAGGATTTGTCTGTGGACGGACGCAAGCTGGCGTTGCTAATCCCCCTTGTGCTGGACGGCAAAATAAACAGAAATGCCTACAAGGAAGCGGTGCAGGCGGTTTTTACCGCCGACGCCGACCCGGAAGCATATATTGTGGAAAAAGGGATGATGATGGTCAGCGACGGCAATGTCGTCACTGAAGCCGTAGCCGCAGTAATTGCGGAGCACGCAGACGCCGTGGCCGACTACCGCAGCGGGAAGGAAAAGGCATTTGGCTTCCTGATGGGGCAGGCCATGAAAAGGTTAGGAAAAGCTGGAAATCCGGAGATGGTAAAGCTATCTTTAAAAAAATTATTGAGAGGTAACTGATATGAAAAATGTACCCAATTTGTTTGGAAGCAAAGTCTTTAACGATACCGTAATGCGGGAGAAACTGCCTAGGGATGTTTATAAAGCTCTAAAAAAAACCATGTCGCACGGGGCTCACTTGGAGCTTGATATTGCAAATGTTGTTGCCAGCGCAATGAAGGATTGGGCGGTGGAACAGGGCGCAACGCATTTTACACACTGGTTCCATCCTATGACCGGCTTTACTGCCGAAAAGCACGAGAGCTTCATCGAGCCTGACGGCAATGGCGGCGCAATAATGGCGTTTTCCGGAAAAGCCCTCGTCAGAGGAGAACCGGACGCTTCCAGCTTCCCATCAGGCGGCCTGCGCGCCACCTTTGAGGCCAGGGGGTATACGGTCTGGGATGTGACTTCCTATGCGTTTATCAAGGACGACACACTATGCATCCCGACTGCGTTTTGTTCATATAGCGGAGAGGCCCTTGATAAAAAGACTCCGCTTTTGCGCTCGATGGAAGCCCTTGATAAGCAAGCACTGCGCGTGCTCAGGCTTTTTGGTAACACAACTGCGACGCGCGTCATGTCAAAAGTCGGTGCAGAGCAGGAGTACTTCCTCATAGACAAGGAGGCCTTTCTAAAGCGCCCGGATTTGGTTTTTACCGGCAGGACGCTTTTTGGGGCACGGCCCCCTAAGAGCCAAGAGCTTGACGACCATTACTATGGATGCATAAAGCCCAAGGTCTCCGCTTTTATGAAGGAGCTTGACGAGGAGCTCTGGAAGCTTGGCGTTTTCGCCAAGACCAAGCATAACGAGGTGTCTCCCGCCCAGCACGAGTTTGCGCCCATTTATGCAACTGCGCATGTTGCTACCGACCAAAACCAGCTTACGATGGAGATGATGAAGTTCGTCGCCGACCGCCACGGGCTTGCCTGCCTGCTGCACGAGAAACCCTTCGCCGGAGTGAATGGCAGCGGCAAGCACAACAACTGGTCCCTTAGTACAGACACCGACGTCAACCTGCTAGAGCCGGGCAGGACCCCGCATGAAAATGCGCAGTTTCTGCTGTTCTTGGTTGCTGTCATCAAGGCTGTAGACGACTATCAGGAGCTTCTCAGGGCTTCTGCTGCCAGCGCAGGCAATGACCACAGGCTGGGGGCAAATGAGGCTCCGCCCGCAATCGTGTCAATGTTTCTGGGCGATGAGCTGACAGAGATTCTGGAGTCGCTGGAAAAGGGCGTCGATTATCATGGTAAAGAGAAGCAGGCGATGGAGATAGGTGTCACGGTGCTGCCGCATTTTCCAAGGGACACGACTGACCGCAACAGGACTTCGCCATTTGCTTTTACGGGAAATAAATTTGAGTTCCGCATGCCCGGCTCCACATTTTCCATAGCGGGGCCCAACACCGTGCTCAATACGATTATTGCTGATGTTCTGGAGAAATTTGCCGATACTTTGGAAGCGTCGTCTAACTTCACGAGCGGTTTAGCTTCGCTGATAAAGGACACCTTCAAGGCTCATAAGAGGATAGTGTTCAACGGCAACAACTATTCCGACGAATGGGTAGTGGAGGCGCAGAAGCGCGGGCTGTCCAACCTGAAAACCACTGTCGACGCACTGCCCGAGTCAGTTTCTGAGAAGAATCTCAATCTTTTTACAAGACACAATGTCTTTACCGAATCGGAGATTCTCTCCCGCTATGAGATTTACTTAGAGGCGTATTGCAAGACTGTTCATATCGAAGCGCTCACAATGGTGGACATGGTCAAGGGTGAGATTATCCCGGCTTGCGTGGGTTATCAAAATGATTTGGCACAGCTGCTCAAATGCAAAAAGGAGTGCGGGGGGTACAGCACGGCCCTTGAAGACCAGCTCCTCCTCAAAGCCTCGGATTTGTCGTCGCGCTTGTTTGAAAAGCTGACGGCGTTGGAGGGATCCATCATTGAGCACAAGGGGGATGGGGATTTTCTGTCCCATGCGGCGTTCTTCCGCGATAAAACGCTCAGCGCCATGAATGAACTCAGACTTATAGTCGACGAGCTTGAAGCGCTGGTGGCGAAAAAGCACTGGCGCCTGCCGAAATATGCGGACATGCTGTATAGTGTGATATGAGGGGCGGGGGTAGCGTAGCTACCTCAGCTTTCTGTCAAATGCCTGTTTTACCTCTTCATAGCGCGCTATTGAATTGCTTATCGCCTTGTCCCACGGTAGGTAGACTTGCTCAAAGGCATTTGACGCCACTTTTTTTAGGAGTTTGCTGTCGGACAGAGCAGCCTTGATTGTGTGCGCTATGCTTTCGGCTGCCTCTTCGGCAAAAAAGCCGGACACCCCGTCTTCGAGTATTTCTGAAGCAGAGCTGTTCCGCACCACCAGCGAAGGGCAGCGGCAAGCCGCCGCTTCCCTTATTACCAGCGGTGCGTTATCGTAGACCGACGGAAACACAAATAGGTCGGAGCGGGTGAAATATGCCCTGAGCAGCTCCCTGTCGCTGACTGTCCCCGCAAAAAAAGCAACCTCGGAAAGCCCCATGCATGCAGATAGTTCTTTTGCGTCTGTTAAATCATCGCCATCGCCCACAAACAGCATTCGAAAATCAAATGACTGCCCATTTAATATGCTGAGCGCCTCTATTATAAGCCTAATGTTTTTGTACCACATTATCCGGCCTACGAAAAGCAGGACGGGCACGGAATCAGGCAAGCCAAATTGGGAGCTTATCCCCCTGAGTAAAGCCGTGTCCACCCCGCCAACTGGGAAATCCGTCGCATTTGGCATGACCACGAAATCACCCCTGTAGCCATGGCTCAGCAAATATTCGCCAGCCCCGCGGCTTACTGCCCATACTTCGTCGGCGGTGCTGATGTTGCTGTGGGCGTAATATGCAATCATCTTCTGTGGGACACGGACGGAAACAGCACGGGAAATGTCAAAGCTCCATTTTGTGTGCTGCGTGAATATGATGGGGACGTTGAGGAAAAAGCGAAGCTGTCGGGCAAGGGTCATTGAAATGAATGGGCTGTGAACGTGAAGTATGTCTACGTTCATGGCCTTTAGTTTTGCAACTAGCCACGGTATGAAGGGATGCCCTGCACGGTATTCTGCGTAGGGCAGGCCTACCGACTTATACGTGTAGACGGGGAAAGGATAAGAATAATTCACGGATGGCACGCGGGGGGCAATGACAATGCAGCTGCCGCCCTTGTGTTCATGCAAAGCGTTGGCATAACCCAGCGCACACCTGCTCACGCCATCTATCATCGGCGGAAATGAATCCGTAAGAATAGCTACATTCATAAAAATGCCTCCTAGCATTCAGCCCAACAAAAACAATCCTGTACGTACGCATAGCAGCTGTCCGGAAAAGTCAAAGGGATTCAAGCCCACAAGCCTTCGCAAAAAGCAGATATTAAAAATCCATAAATACTATTACACCAAATCCGGCAACATGTCAACCGTTTTCACGATTTGACTGCTTTTATCATGGGCACGCCGTGTCTATTCAGGTCTACATACGCCAGCCGCCGATTGTGGGCAATTCACTGCATTTTTTCCGCTAGTACGGGTCTTGTCGCCCTACTTATGCGAAAAAAACGCAGCAAACCGCCCACAATCTGCTACACCTTAACAGACACGGCACGCCTGTTAAAACAGCCATTGAAAAAAATATCTCTCCCGCTTCTTGTCTTATCTCCGGTTTAACATAAAAAATGATGCATTTCTGATGCAATTGTGCTATATTCATATATGGAAAATTTGTCTGAAAATGGAACATAATGCTTTCGCTTTGCGTCAAACCGTTTGAACAAGGCTCAAATCGCACTCAGCAGACCTTTTGGGCAAAACAATATGAGGAGGATTAACGTGAAAAATAAGATATTGCGCTCAGTGGCCACTCTGATAGCTATGGCGCTTATTGCGGCGATAGTTGCGGGCTGCAACAGGAATGGTGATGGTGAAGTGCTTCCTCACGCTGGAGATGCCGGCGGTCCGGGGGGCATTGGCACTCTTGCAGGCCTTTCGGGTTATGTGTTTGTACCCGAGTTCATAACCATCCAAGCGGAAGTGATGGATATGAGCCATCTCACATTCTCAGACGGCAGACTTTATTTTACATCTTGGTCTTGGTCAGACGATATGGGCAGCACGAGCATGCTCTATTCGATGGATATCGATGGGACAAATGTGATGCCGCTTGCAAACTATAGTCCGGCCGCTGCGCCGGAGGGGGCCATGGGCAGCGTGGGCATCAATGCGCTGAACGTTGATGTGGATGGAAACCTCTGGGTAGCGGAGAGCGGCCAATTTTGGGGATTTGACTTGCCCGACGACAGAGAAGTGGAGCCGCATGAGATGTGGCAGTACCAGTATGAGATTGGCCAAGTAATGACGGTTCGCAAACTCGACAGAACCGGTTCGGAGCTTCTGTCTCTGGATATCAGCGAGTTGACAGCAACCGATGCCGGCGGCGGCGTTACTCGCGCAGTAATTAGCGGTCCGGCGGGCGGCTTCGGGGGCGGCCAATTCTTTCTTCAAAGCATGGTTATTGACGGCGACGGAAATATCTACTTAGCTGGCGGCAACACAATTCACGTCCTTCACAATGATGGCAGTGCAGCATTTTCGCTTGAAGTCCCCAGTTGGGTAGACCGCCTCATCAGGCTGCCTGACGGCACTGTCGCATTTTTCGGATTTTTAGAAGACGGCTTCGGGCTTAGGACGATTGACTTTGCAGCTAGAACATGGGGAGAAAGCATAGATTTGCCCAGCAACGCTCGCAATGTTTTTCCGGGCGGCTACGATTACAGCATCATATTCTCCGACGGCAACAACCTAGTCGGCATTGAATCCGACACAGGCGAGATAATAAGGCTCCTTAACTGGATTGATAGCGATGTCCAAGGCGATGATGTAGGCAACATAGTCATTCTGCCTGACGGGCGCATATTGGGTGCGAGCCGCACATGGAACAACGCAACCGGAACAAGCACTGTTGAACTAATAGTGCTCACAAAAATGCCGTACGACAGCATTCCCGAGAGGGCTATATTGACGCTTGCGACATTTCATCTCGACTGGCAGCTGCGCAGCGCCATTATAAACTTCAACAGGACAAATAGCAGATACCGCATACAGGTAAATGATTTCGCCGAATTTAACACCGAGGACGACTGGAATGCAGGGCTTACAAGGCTGACCACAGAGCTGATTGCCGGCAGGGTTCCTGATATGCTGGGTGTATCGACGATGCTGCCGTTTCACCAGTATGTGTCCAGAGGCCTAATTGCGGACTTGTACCTCTTCGTAGATTCCGACCCTCAGCTAAGCCGCACCGATTTGATGGAAAGCGTGTTCCAGGCGATGGAAATTGACGGCGGGCTTTACCAAGTCTTTACGAATTTTAATATACAAACTCTGGCAGGCAGGTCTTCCGTAGTGGGCAGCGATATGGGCTGGACTATAAGCGAGTTTCGGGATGTGCTCAGAGCAAACCCTCAGGCAGACGTGCCCCTAGGACAGTGGATGACAAGAAATTCCTTCCTTCAGCAGCTTATCTCAATGAATATGAATGAGTTTGTTGACTGGTCGGCGGGCACAAGCAATTTTGATTCCGACAACTTTATCCAGCTTCTTGAGCTTGCATATACCTTCCCTGCTGAAATCGACTTTGGGGATATGAGGGGCGGGTTTGTCACATTTATGGACGATAGCGAGCTTATCGCCGAAGGAAGGCAGATTGTACTGCAGGAATGGATTAGCGATTTTCGAATGATGCAGATGACAAGGGCAAGGCTCGGCGGCGATGCGGTATTTAAAGGCTTTCCCACCGAGAGCAGAAATGGCCACGCCCTCTCCATTAACACCGGCATTGCAATAACAAGCACAAGCGAAAACCAGCAAGGGGCATGGGAGTTTGTGCGCACCCTTTTGACCGCAGATTGGCAACGGGAAAACATTCAGTGGGGATTCCCCACTAATAGCGTGGTATTTAACGAAAGGCTTGAAGAAGCCATGACTCCCGAGTTCTTCACCGATGCGGACGGCAACGAGGTTGAAGTCTCGCGCATGAGCTTTGGCATGGGCGACCTTATTATTAGCGTGTATGCCATGTCGCAAGATGAGGCTGACCAGCTGCTCAGCCTTATAGGGGCTGTTTCCGGTTCAGCCACTCACAATGAGGGCCTGATGAACATTATAAGTGAAGGCACCGAGGATTTCTTCAGCGGCAGGAGGACTGCGCAAGATGCCGCAAGGATTATCCAAAGCCGTGCATCAATCCTTATAGCAGAACAGAGTTAAGGGCGGCTCTGCCGCCCGCCCCTTATAGGGGATTGGCCAAGGAGAGTTTAAGTGAAGGCAAGAAGTTTTATGGGGCGCTTTAGTATGCGCTCGCGCGACCAAGTAAACGGAATGATTTGGCTGGCGCCCAGCGCTATTGGCGTGGCGGTATTTTATATATTGCCTTTTTTGGTGATTGTATACTATTCAATGATAGACAACCCAATTTCCCGCAACTTTGTTTTCTTCGATAATTTCGTTGCACTGTTCCAGAATATGGCATTCCGGATTGCGGCAGCCAACACCCTGAGGTTCTCGTTGACCGCTGTGCCGCTTGCCGTGCTGCTTGCGCTCTTGCTCGCCCTGCTGCTTGAAGCCCGCATACCGCTCAAGAGCCAGCTACGCACGTTCTTTTTGAGCCCATTGATGGTGCCCATAGCTTCCGTTGTGCTGATATGGCAGGTGCTCTTTCATTTCGACGGCGCAATCAACGAGCTCCTTGCGATATTTGGCGTGGACAGGATAGATTGGCTGCAATCTGAGCATAACCAGCTAGTCGTCATATCCTTGTTCCTGTGGAAAAACCTCGGATACAACATGATATTGTTCATGGCGGCGCTCAGCAACATCCCAAAGGATTTGCTCGAAGTCGCAGATGTTGAGGGCGCAGGGCCTATTTACAAGCTTATCTCCGTCAAGCTCCGATACCTGTCTCCCACGCTGTTGTTTGTCACAATCCTTTCGCTTATAAACTCGTTTAAAGTGTTCCGCGAAGCTTACTTGCTGGCGGGCGACTATCCGTATGGGGGGCTTTACATGCTCCAGCACTTCATGAACAACATTTTCAGGTCGCTTGACTACCAGAGGCTCGCATCAGCTGCGGTAACTATGGCGATAGCCATGGTCGTGATAATCGCAGTTTTGTTCACCATTGAAAACCGATTTGGAAAGGACGTTGAGGGATGAGAAAGGGACGGTATATCGCCCGCACGATGCTATTCGCCTTGGCGGCGGTGTTTGCAGTCGGGTTTCTGCTGCCAACGGTGCTGACCGTTACGAATTCCTTCATGACCCAAAGTGAGATAGACGCAAACTATGGCATGATTTTCCGGGACGCAAGGGGTGCGGGAAACAGGGGATATGTGGCGGACAGCGTTAATTTGAAAATAATACCCGACAGGGTGAGCTTCAGCCAGTATGCTACGGCGCTGTTCAGGAGCCCTGAGTATTTGCTTAAATTCTGGAATTCCGTAATACTTGTCGTCCCTATCGTCGTCGGCCAGGTCGGCGTGGCCGCATTTGCGTCATACAGCTTTTCCAGATATCAGGGCCGGCTTAAAAACCTGCTGTTTTTTTCTTACATAATACTCATGCTGATGCCCCACCAGGTAACGATGGTTCCGAATTTCCTTGTCGCTGAGTGGACGGGGCTGTTAAATACGCGTTGGGCCATTATTTTCCCCGGCACATTTGCGCCGTTTTCCGTTTTCCTCTTAACGAAATTCATGCGGCGCATACCCACGTCGTTGATTGAGGCGGCGAAGCTTGATGGGGCAAATGAGTGGAAGGTATTTACGGGAATATGCCTGCCCCAGTGCAGGAGCGCACTGTACTCTATTGCGATTTTGGTGTTTATCGACTATTGGAACATGGTCGAGCTGCCGATAATTTTGCTTCCGGATTCGGAAATGCAGCCTATGTCCGTGTATTTGGCGACTATAAACGCAAGCGAGGTTGGCGTGGCCTTTGCGGTCGCGGTTGTTTATATGATTCCGCCTTTGCTCCTGTTCCTCCACGGCGAGGAGGCTTTGGTCGAAGGCATAGCACATTCCGGTTCGGTGAAAGGATAGCGCGTGATGAACGAAGAAGTTGTAAAAAAGAGGGGCTGGGTCAAAAACGCAGCAATCGTTTTCCTGGCAGTAATGTTGGTTTTGACATTTTTTTCAAACACCATACTTAATCTATCGTTGCCGGAGGTCGCCGCACAGCACGCCACATCCGGGACTATTGCCGCCAGAATACGCGGGACGGATACGGTAAGGGCAAACCACAGCCATGAGGTCATACTGAACCAAACCCGCACCGTCAGGGAAGTCCATGTGCGCAGGGGGGACGAGATTGAGGCTGGGGCGTTGCTGTTCACGCTGGCTGACACCGAGAGCGCTGAGCTGGAAACTGCACAGACAAGGCTTCGACAGCTTGAGTTCGAGCTCGAGATGAGACTCATAGAAGCAGGCCGCGGCGGCGGCTTCGAGGCGGAGCAGCGCAGCATACAGTTAGCGAGGGACAATCTAACGCAGGCGCAGACAGAGCTTGCGTCTATTCCATATAGCACAGCAGGGATTTCTGCGGCGCAAACTGTTGTGGATTCAACACAAGTTCGGAGGGATTCTGCGCTCGCCACGAGGGATTATCTTCAAAACGTAGTTGTTTTCGCCGGAATTTCAGAGGAATCTGCCGGGCTAACGTTGGAATCCGCTCAGAATGCATACACCCCCGCCCGGACAAGGGTGAGGGAAGCTGAAGCCGAAGTCAGTGCTGCCCGGCTGATTGCAGACACGCGGCTAGGAGCGGTGAGGGACATCCAGAGAGAACTGGAGCGCCTCACTACAGACACCACTGAGCTTGATATGCAAATCATGGACAGGCGCAACCAGAGGGCGGCTGCTTGGATATTCCATCAGGCCAATTACTATCTCTTTGTAAACGACGCCAGGAACCATCATGGGCACCCGCAAGATTGGGCGATGCGGGAGGCTATATATTTGGCGGCTTTTGCTCTTACGTTGCCCGAAAACGACCCTCGATTAATTGCATATACGGCAATAACGGAGCTCGATGGGATTATTGCAGATCTTGAGCGGCAACGCCAAGAGCGCCTGGGTGGCACCGGTGCAGATCGCAACGAGCGGATTTGGGCGCTCAGGAATGCCGAAGCTGAACTCGCAACTGCCCAGATGGAGCTCAGGAGCGCTGAGGCTGAGCTTGCGTCCGCCAATGTGGCGCTTGCGACAGCTGAGCCGTCACACACGGCTGCAGAGGCTGCGCACAGGGGTGCCGCTGTCGATCTTGCGTACGCAAGAATGGAGCTAACAGCCGCCCAAGCGGCGCTTGATGAAGAAGACCGGGCGTTGGCAGTGGCCGAGGCGGAGCTTGGGGTGCAAGAGCGCCACAGGGAGGCTTGGGAAAGGCAGCGCGACATCGTGAACGACCTCCAAGAAAATCTTTCAAACCAAGTTTTTATGCTTTCAATGGCGCAAAGCGAGGCCGGCGTGGATGGCAGGGTTGAAGCGTTGGAAATGCAGAGGCGCAGGGGGGAAATCGACAGGGAGCGAGAGAATATCCAAAGGTTGGAGGCAGATGCCGTAGGCGCTACGATAACTTCGCCTGTGAGCGGCATAGTCAGCGAGCTGAATATCTCTTCTGGAGAGGACACGCAGGCAGGTAGGGCGTTGGCTGTCGTTGAGGTTGCGGATAGGGGCTATTCACTCAGCCTTAGGGTCACGCTCGAGCAGAGCCGGAGGGTCGTTATCGGCGACGCCGCCGAGGCAACCACAGGCTGGTGGGGCGGCAGCGATATACATGCCATACTCAGGGCAATGAGAAACGACCCGGAGAGTCCTGCCACGCACAGGATTCTGGATTTCGAAATTTTTGGCGATGATGTGTCAAGCGGGGATACTGTGCAAATAACCCTAGGCCAGAGAGGCGAGAATTTTGAGGTCATCGTGCCGAACAGTGCGATAAGGTCAGACGCAAATGGGGACTTCGTGCTTGTGGTGCTATCCAGGAGCACACCGCTCGGCAACCGCTTCATTGCGACAAGGGCGGACGTGAACATACTAGCGACAGACGACACCCACAGCGCCGTCGCCGGGGGCTTGGTGAGCTGGGATTTCGTAATAACCACGGCGACGAGGCCCATAGAGCCGGGCATGCAGGTCAGGCTGATTGATAATCCATGGTAAATTTAATATTGAATTTAGGGGTGCTGGCTTGATTAGGAAATA
>WQSH01000072.1 GCA_009787995.1 Oscillospiraceae bacterium | reverse complement strand
TTTACTACATCCGCCAAAGTCTGCACTATGTAGTTCCCATAGAAATTTATGTGAAAATATATGGTAAAGGGAGAATCTGAATGGATAAGAACAAACCGATGCCCATAGTTCTCATAGAGGACGACGTGGGCGACTGTATCAAGTTCAAGGATTGCGCCAACCGTAGGACGGATGTTAAATTCGTCGGCATGACCGATTCCGGCGAGGAAGGTCTGAAATTGGTGCAGTCGCACTTGCCGGAGGCTGTTATTTTGGATTTGCAACTGGCAAGAGGCGCTGGTTCCGGATTGAAGTTTCTGGAGATGCTTAACGAGACTCGTTTGGCATTTCGCCCAATCATCATGGTCACCACAACCAATCAATCAAAGATTGTTAACGACCGCATCGAAGAGTTGGGCGTGGACTGGTGTTTCTGCAAAAAACAGAGAGACTACAGCGAGGATTTCGTATTCGACACGCTGCATTCACTGCGCAGGCATCTGCGCATGGGGCGGCATTCCGGAGGGGCATCGGCTGACCGGAAAACGATAGAGTCTCCCGAGGAACGACGCACACGCATATATACCCGAATCGATGCTGAGCTTGACTTGATTGGCATACGCGCGCGTCTCAAGGGCAGGACATATTTGCGTGAAGCTATCTATCTCCAAATCCATGCCTATGAGGGAACCGGTTCAGCAATTGAGCTGGTTTCCGTAAAGTTCAAACTCGCCTACAATACAGTCAGCGTTGGGATGCAAACGGCAATTAACAACGCTTGGGAAAGTGCGGCACCGGGAGAGCTGCAGGAGCATTACACAGCTCGTGTCAGTGTGAAAACAGGAACACCTACCCCAGCGGACTTCATCCATTACTATGCCGACAAAATACGCAACACAATATGAACATACTCACAATAGAGCCATCTGTCCCGATTTGCTACACATAATTTTAGAGTTTGTCATATAAAATTCAATACGCAATACCACACGAGATTTTCGCCTCCGTGTGGTATTTTTTATGGCGTCAAAAGACATAAGAAATTTTATGAAAAGGAGGCCAGACGTATGTGGAGTTGGATTTTTCAGCTGATAGCATGGGGATTTTAAATACAGCTTAGAACCAAGCGACAGGGAGAAGCCGGGCGTTACTTGCCCGGCTCACTTGTTTTTTTGTGAAAATATAGTAGTATTAGCAAGAGTTAGGGAGGGCGGATAGATGAGCATAAGTTTTTTAACCAGCACTACGTCCACATTCGGAATATTTATCACGAGCGTCTATATTTTTTGGCGAACTGTAAACTACGGCCCAACGGTGCGGATAAAAGCAACCGCCATTTTATGGTGCCTCGCATGGACATTTTTCGATGCTTTAAACCTACATTGGACTTCTTTTCTAATGCTCAGATATGCATTTTGTGCGGCAACTATAGTTTTTCACTTGGCGTTCTGCAAACTAAAGCTGGACACTGTCGTACTGGCGTTTTTTCTATCATACGGAATCAGCTTTGTCCTATTCCCTTTCGCCGTTCTGGCGGTCAGCTTCGTGTTTATCCTATTTTTAGGTGCAGATTTTGCCAACGGCCCGCAAGTCGATCTCAACAACCCCATTTATCTTTTGTTCTATGCCCTCGCAGCTGCGATTCAGTTCTCCGCTGCACATTTTTTCTTCAAAATCAGACGCTTCAAACTGGGTTTTCCTTTTCTATCAGGTAAACACACAGCAACCATGACCCTGATATTCACCGGAACCGTTCTAGTAATTACCTCACTGATAGTAGGCATGAGGGAAAGATATGATGCATACATAACCGGACTGCCACTTGTCACCGGAATAGCCGTCCTCGGCATGGGCATATACATATGGATAAGAAGGAGCTTAAAAGTATTCCAGCACGAAAAGGCCTGGGAACGCAATGAAGAAATATTCCTTCAAGAAAAAGAAGAGCTTGCCCACAAGCTCCGGCACTACAAGGAAATACACGAAACTGTGAGGGTAGCCAATCATAAAATGATGCATCGGCAAGCTGCGGCGGAACGCAATGTTTTGCGCTTATTGGAGAAAGCCCGGGAATATGGGCTTCCCGATGAGTTTTGCGGTGAGTTGGCTGCAGAGCTGCACAACATCCGCAAGCTGGCGAAGGAGTACCAGGGGAATGTCGGCCTTGAAACGAACAAAAGGCTGCCCTCTACCAACATTCAAGCGATTGACAATATGTTCGGGCTTTTCGCAGACTGCTTTGCCACTCATGCAATTGACTTCAACCTCAAGGTCAATGGCAGCATCATATATATGGCGGAAAATATAATCGAACATGGCAAGCTTGAAACAATGATTGGCGACCACCTCCAAAATGCGCTTGTTGCAGTCAATGCCGGCGATGGAGTCATCCGCAATGTCTTGGCGATGATTGGAGAGGTTGAGGATTGCTATGAGTTTTCAATACACGACAGTGGCATCCCCTTTAAGCCCAGCACATTGGCACAGCTTGGCACACAGCGCATAACGACCCATGCTTCCGGCAGCGGAATCGGTTTTATGACCACCTTTGAAGCTATGCGCGAATGTGGCGCCAGTCTCACAATCCGGGAAACCCACCGGGTTCCAGCTTCTCAAAAATCGTCTCCATCCGCTTTGACGGCAAGTACAGGTATATAATCGAAACTTACCGCCCTGAGGCATTTCCACCCAGCGGCAGATACACAGTTCTGGAGGTGTCAGCTTCTGCACGGGAGGAAATCGAAGCGTTACGCAACGCTGATTGAAGTAATATAAGAAAAGAGGCCCCGCTACAGACCTATGAGAAAAGTAAGCTGGCAAACGAGAAAGCAGTTCGGAAGTTGCTCTCCACGCTCCATCATAGCAAACTATCAAACTAAAGCACCATTAAACAAAACAATTACGAAAATCACAATGCAAGAATTTTGTAGAAACAAATTGCGAGAACGCACAATTATATGTTTGTTATTTCCCTTAGTGCTTGCTATAATGAGTCTTGGAAACATTTGCGACCAATTTTTTGGTGTGGAAATTGAGTGGGCTAATCATTGGTTGCGCTTTAAGACTCGTGTTCCGAGCGAAGGAAGAACGCTCATCTCCTTCTGTAATGCGATTGCACTTGGAAGAACACAAAGCATGTATTTGATACGGAGGGGGGAAACGCTGTGAACTGCGCAAAGGAGGAAAATTCTCAAAAAATCCGCCTAAGCGAAAAGCTTGTTGTAATAATAAATGGCAAGGGGGGCGCCGGCAAGGACACGGTTTGCGAAATTGCTGAAAAGCACTATAGGGCAAAAACCATTTCGGCGATTACTCCCGTTAAGGAAATTGCGCGGCAATGCGGCTGGAATGGGGAAAAGGATAACCGAGCGCGAAAATTCCTGTCCGACCTAAAGCGGCTTCTCGTTGAATACAACAACCTGCCCAATAAATACTTGGAGTGCGAGTATAAAGATTTTATTAAAAGCGACTATGATTTGCTGTTCGTCCACATCCGGGAAAGCGACCAAATCGACGAATTTAAATCGAAGGTTTCCTCAAGGTGCGTAGCACTCATAGTCCGTTCATCGATTAGCGATAGTCCAGATGCCGCCTTTGGAAACACATCGGACGATGATGTTGAAAAATACATGTATGATTACGCTTTCCAAAATGGTAAACCTTTAGACTCGTTAGCAGGTGATTTTATTGCATTTCTGCAAGAGCTATTTAGCTTTGAGGGGATAAGCGAGGGATAGCCATGCCGCTACGCTCACATTAGCTCGGCTAAAAGCAAATCGCTCGTAGCCCCAAGCAGGGACTCTGCCACCTCAAGGGACTCAGCGCAGGCTCCGGCATAAAGCTTAATTTTCGGCTCAGTACCGCTGGGCCGAATCGCCGCCCAGCACCCATTTTCAAAATATAACTTGATAACATCGGACAGCGGCAGCCCATCTACGCCCTTTAGGTAGTCTTCAATCCTAAGCACCCCTTCAAGGTTCGGCCGACCTCTAAGCTTGGTCATTATGCGCCTTTGCGAACTCTGCGGGATATTAAAGCTCTGTAGCGATTCCACGCAATACCCATGCTCCTCACAGAGCGCGTGCCATCTGTCGAGCAGCGTTACGCCACCAGAACTATGATATGCGGTCATCTGAGCTATTAATGCGGAGGAGATGACCGCATCCTTGTCGCGCGCAGCGTTTCCAGCCAAAAAGCCATAACTCTCCTCATACCCAAAGAAAAAGCGTTTGCCTTCCGGCAGCTGTTCGACGTATTCACCGATATACTTAAAACCTGTCAAAAGCCGCTTAAACTCAAGGCCATTTTCAAGCGCAACCCGTTCTCCAAGAAGCCCTGACACAATCGTTGTTATGACCGTGTCGCCAGGTACGACACTGCGGGTTTGAATCAAGTAGTCTATAAGCAACGCCCCAATTTGGTTTCCGTTGAGCGGCCGAAATCCTCGCTCGCTCCGAATCATCACACCGACGCGGTCGCAATCAGGGTCGGTGGCAAGCACGAGCTCCGCACCACAGCGTTCCGCTTCAGCCAACGCATTTGCATAAACCTCGGGCTCTTCTGGGTTGGGGGTTTTTAGTCCGCCGAACGAACCGTCCGGCTCCTGCTCTATGCAAACCGGAGAAAACCCCAGTGCCCTCAAAACCTCGGGAACTGCGGCAGCGCCCGTGCCGTGCAAGGCCGAATAGACAATCGGCATACCCGCAACACCGGGGGCACCGCTTCTTCCTGCAAATGAAACTATCTGCTCAAAATATGCATCCACAAGGTCTTTGCTGACAGCCGCAGCAGGCACGGCCTTGTTTTCGGGGTACGACTCGAAGTATTCGACGGATAAGATGGCATTCGTTATTTCTCCTGCCACCTTATCTGTCACCTGAACGCCAAGATAGTCATAAATCTTATACCCATTATACTCCTGTGGATTATGGCTTGCCGTTATTACAACGCCCCACCCGGCCTTTAGGTAGCGGATTGCGTGGCTGAGCATTGGCGTAGGCTTAGGCTCGTCAAAGGCGTAAACGGATATCCCATAGGCAGACAGCAGTGCACAGACTATTTGAGCAAACTCAGCTGAGTTGTGGCGCGTGTCAAAGCCTACACAAACGCTTTTTGGCGGCTCGCTTGATAGAATCACCCTAGCCAGCCCATGTGTCACCCTTTCTACGGTATAGCGGTTCATGCGGTTTGAGCCCATCCCCATAATCCCGCGAAGGCCGCCGGTGCCAAAAGCTATATCCCCAGAAAACGCATCATCCGTTTCCTTTGTAGACATCGCATCGATTGCCTTGCCATCGGAGGTTCCAATCAAGTGGCGCTTCCAAGTATCATATCTATTGTTCATGTCATCTCACCTTATTTCCCTTGTATTTGCTGACGAGGCTAGGGCACGGCAAGCGAGCTGTCCACTGTGCAAGCGCTGCCCCCGGCGACGTGTGGCTTTGCCCTCTTGCCAAACTTCAGCCTTTTTGGTACTATACCAGAGTCGGCGGCAACATTTGCCACCAATGCAAATGACTACCGCTTGTGCCGCCCGCCCAAGCAAGTCATGGCCGAGCAAAATAGCAGTCCGGATAGCTTTTGTATTTGAATTTCCCTTTTTTTTCAAAGTCGCGCGCCGCTGCAGCGCCTGTCGATTTAATCTCTGAAATGATATTTTGCGCAGATTTAAGTATCGGGTATTTGTCTGCGTCGGCCATTTTGACCTCAACGAATTTCTCGTTGCTCACAATCGCTTCAAGCACTCGTTGGCGCCCTTCTACAATGAAATGGTACCCATCGAATAAGGCAACGGAAATATGCTCCTCCGAGCCCTGTGCCTCTGTACCCCCCACCCCCGCAACCGGGTATAGGGATGTCGGCGTCAGCACGATATCCTGCGTTTCGACATTTGATTTGCAGTAACCCCTGTATTTATCATATACTATATCCGCCAGTTCAGATGAAGATGCGTATGTTGAATCGATTATGAGATTGTAGTTTGAATAATCAAAATTATTGACACCATAAATCTCTACGAAGCGCTCATTTTCCAGCCTTGCCCGCTCAATCAGCTTTGACTTCGCCTCTTCCAAATTGGCATAGGCCTCTACCTCTCCCCTCTGGCTGCCCATCACTCTCTCTGCGGCAACAAGCGGGTCTACCGTCACAAACACTTTAAAGGATTTTGTTGCGAATTTCCACGCCATGCGCGAATCGAAAATGATTGTTTCGCTCTCCTTATCTATGGATATTTTTGCAACTGCATCGTCTATTGCATGGTCAAAGCTCAAATCCTTAGCCATAAGATTATTCATTTCAAGCGTGCTTACCTTATGCTGCGACGCCATTTCCCTCTGTATCGCACCGGTGCTGTACACCTGGAAGCCGTGCCTGTTTTTCAGTTTCCTGCAAATCGTAGACTTCCCGCTCCCTAGCTTTCCCGCTACCGAAATATGCATATATAGTTCCTCCAAACGCAAGTCCAAACTAAGTTGAAATGAGTTGAGTATTTATCAAATCGAATGGTAAAAAAATCAATAAACTCTTTTATTTTTGGGCCACCGCATCGCTCTTTTGCATGCTGATGATCTTCCTTGCATCCTCTCAGCCTGCGGAAGAGTCGGGCGAGTTGAGCGGTGGCCTAACCGACTTTATTTTCGGCAACATCTGGAGATTCTTCTCGCATGACGGGCAGGATATGCCTGAGCCGTTTTTCGTCACTTTAGAGACTATTTTGAGAAAGGGCGCTCATCTGGTCGTTTTCTTCATTTTAGGCTTCTGTGCAGCAAATGCCATCAGATATCTGACCACAAATAGGCGCCGGGTTTTTTGGGTTTCATTTTTGTGGGGCTCTGCCTACGGGGCGCTGGATGAGTTTCACCAAACCTTCGTTCCAGGCCGGGCGGGCATGTGGCAAGACTGGCTTTTGGACACCGTAGGCGCCCTACTTGGAGTCTTGGTTGTGCTCCGATTTATCTGGATTAAGCAAAAAGGGACCCCAAAATCGCTCAGCTAAGTATAACGCAAATTGCCATTTTGTGCAACAATGTCAGCGTTGCGCTGTCTGATTAAAAATCTTGAAAATGAGGTACAGAGATGAATAAGTCCATTCCGCTTTCCACCCCGACAATGAATGGGACGGAAGTAAAATATATACAAGAAGCTATCGAAACAAACTGGGTTTCGCCATTGGGCCCGCATGTTGACGCCTTTGAAAAAGAGCTGGCGACCTACGTCGGGGGCGGCTATGCCGCAGCGTTTTCGTCCGGTACTGCTGCAATCCATTTAGCGCTCAAGGCGCTCGGAGTGTCAGATGGCGATGTCGTATTCTGCTCTGACTTGACTTTTGCCGCATCATGCAACCCGATAAAATACGAGCGCGCCGTGCCTATATTCATAGACAGCGAGCCAGATAGCTGGAACATGTGCCCAAAAGCCTTAGAGCTGGCATACGGCAAGTATCCGAATGTCAAGGCAGTCATTGTCGTCAACCTCTATGGCACACCTGCGAAGCTCGATGAAATCGCCGAAATCTGCCATAGGCACGGCACTCCGCTCATAGAGGACGCCGCAGAGTCCTTGGGCAGCACCTTCAAGGGCAAGCAGACAGGACGGTTTGGTTATATCGGGATCCTGTCTTTTAATGGCAACAAGATAATCACAACCTCCGGCGGCGGCGCACTGCTCTGCGATGATGAGGAAATTGTGAAAAAAGCTCGATTTTGGTCAACGCAATCCCGCGACCCTGCGCGCCATTACCAGCACAGCGAGCTTGGGTATAATTACCGCATGTCGAACATATGCGCCGGCATAGGCCGCGGCCAATTAGGCACACTTGATTTGAGAGTTTCGCAAAAAACAGAAATCTACAGCCGCTACGCAGCTGCATTAGGCAGCAATGAATTTATACGGATGAATCCTATTCCCGGCAACTGCAAGCCCAACCACTGGCTGTCCTGCATGGTGCTTGAATCAGGCTGCCCCATTTCTGCAATAGAAATCATGGAAAACCTTGAGCGAAATCGTATCGAAACGAGGCCTCTTTGGAAGCCCATGAGCTTGCAGCCATATTATGGTGATTGTGCATTCGTCTCGGTGGCCAATCCGCCGGTGTCTCAAGATTTATTTCCACGGGGCCTGTGCCTGCCTTCTGACGTGAAAATGACGGAAGAAGAGCAGGTCCGCGTCTGCGATGCGGTTTTAGAGGTCTTTTAACATGTACCGCAGATTTGGCAAGCGTTTGCTTGATATTGCCTGCAGTCTTTTCGGCCTTGTTTTTTTGTCGCCTGTTTTGCTGGCGGTCGCTATCCTTGTCAGGGCAAAACTGGGCGCCCCCGCTTTATTCAGGCAGGAGCGCCCGGGTTTGAAAGGCAAGATTTTCCGGCTCTGCAAGTTCCGCTCTATGACTAGCCAAAGAGATGAGCGCGGCGATTTGCTGCCAGACAGCGAAAGACTCACTTCGCTTGGAAAGCTTTTGCGCGCAACAAGCTTGGACGAGCTTCCGGAACTGTGGAATATCCTCAAAGGCGAGATGAGCTTGGTCGGGCCCAGGCCGTTACTCGTGCAGTACTTGCCGCTCTACAATGACGAGCAGATGCGGCGGCACGATGTGCGCCCGGGGCTGACAGGTCACGCACAGGTAAATGGGCGAAATGCGATTTCGTGGCAGGAAAAATTTGCGCTGGATTGCTGGTATGTGGATAATTTGAGTTTTTTGCTTGATGCAAAAATCATTTTTTCCACTTTTGCCAAAGTTTTCAGCCGAGCTGGAATAAGCTCGGCAACCAGCGAAACAATGGAGCCTTTTGCCGGCAATGAATAGCCCCTTGACTACTTCTTCTTGTTTTTTTCGTAGATTATGCTCAGCCCTCTGAGGATTAGGTGCGAGTCGTATGTTATTTCATGCCTGCAGTGGCAGTATACCGGCTCGGCTAGGCCCCCTGTTGCTATAACCAGCGCTTGCTGGCCCAGCTGCGCCTCAAAACGCTCAATCATGCCATCGATTGCCGACGCAGCGCCAAAGATGACCCCGCTCTGTATGCAGTCTATGGTGTTTGTCGATATGCTTTTGCCTGGAGCTTCGATTGGTATGCGCGGGAGCTGAGACGTCCCCGCTGCCAAAGCATTCATAGAGAGCGTCACGCCCGGCAAAATAGCGCCGCCGATGAAGCTGCCGTTTTTATCCAGCACAAACATCTTAGTCGCCGTTCCCAAGTCGACGATTATGGTAGGCAGTTTGCCCGCCGCAAGAGCCCCGACCGCAGTTGCGACCATGTCTCCGCCCAATTGTGCCGGATCGTCGATTAGTATATTCAACCCGGTCTTGACACCGGCCCCGACTACAATCGGATCAACTTGCGCCAGTTGCCTGACCGCATCTTTGAATGTGTTCGTCAGTGGCGGCACAACGGACGATATGACCGCTCCGGCAATATCCTCGCACTGCATACCGCGAAATACAAGCATGTTGTTTACTTGGATTGCAAATTCGTCTGCGGTTCGGTCTATATTCGTGGAAATCCTGAACACGTGCGCTATATCACCGTCGACTATACAGCCGACGGTGATATTTGTGTTTCCTATGTCAATCGCCAAAATCATGCCGAAACCTTTTTAGCACTTGCAGACTGGGGCTTCCCCGGGAAGAAGTGTACGAGCGTGCGGCTTATTGCCGTGCCTGCTATGAATCCTACGCCGGCTTCTACAAGCGCATTTGTGCCGACCAGCGCGCCAACGACCGCCCATGCTGTCCCTCCAAATGTCGACATGATGTAGTCAGTACTCCCGAACAACAAAATGAGGGTGCCTACGAACAGTACCGTGTTGGCGATTGGCGCTGCCAAGCACGCTGCCAAAGCTGCGGCTGTTTTCCCTTTTCGCCCGCACAGCGCCTGGTAGACAAGCCCTGCAATGAGCCCGGCCAGCAATCTTGTTATCACCATTAGTACAAACGTGAAGATTGGGTTAATGCCCATTAGCGCTGTGGCGAATGGGCTGAGTCCGAACCCTCGCAAGAATGCTGTGAGCCCGAATACTGCGCCTGCGGTTGCCCCGCCTGCCGGTCCGACAGTGATTGCCGCTATTGCTACGGGAATCATCATTAGGGTGATTGAAACTGGCCCTATCATCATAAATCCCAGCGGCGTGACTGCCATAATGATGATGATTGCGACAAGTACGGCCAATCGTACCATCTTGCCTACGTTTAAGCTTGTGTTCTTCATGTTAACCTCCTGCTGCTGCTCCTTTTTCCGGATGCAGCGCTATAATTTTGCCGGGCGTTGCCGACCACTGATATCATACACCATTTTGGTACAATATGTAAAGCAAAAAAATCGTTAACAACCTGCCTTAACGTCACTTTCGTTACAGTTCACACCTCGCTTGCCAACCGCCCGAAATGGTCAATCGCCCTCCCCATAGGCGACGATGACTAAGTAGTTTCTGCCCTTGTCCCTTATAGCCTTGGAAAATTTGATTGCATACCCTTTTTTATTCAAATAGCTGTAGAGCACATCCATTTTTGTCTGTGGCTGCAATATGAGCCTCTTGCAATTTTTTGCCCATGGCGCCTCTTCAAGAATCCCCACAATTGTCTCTCCGCCTACTCCGGCTATGACTATAGTGTCCACATCCTCTTCATTGACGCCTTCCAGCCCTGGGGCATGCACCAACTTGGCTTTTTCTGTCACCCCATACTTTTCTGTCGAACGGTGCGCAGCCTCCAAGGCTCCTGCGCTGATGTCGGAGGCGATTATGCTGCAAGCTAGGCTTTCTTGGGCGAGATAAACTGGCAGGTAACCGTGGTCCGTGCCTATATCGGCGACCTTGGCCCCTCTTTCTATTAGCCCGGCAATGGCCTGAAGCCTATTCGATAGTCTGATTGTGTGGTGCATGGGGCGCATCTCCGTACTAATTCCTCTTTTACAGGGGCGAGCCGCACATTGTGCG